>CAYHFK010000253.1:0-7262 GCA_964355895.1 uncultured Bifidobacterium sp.
GCCATGGAGGAGGCGAGCCCTGCCGCGAGAATCGCTGCGGCGACGAGTGTTGTTTTTGTTCTCATAGTTTTGTTTGTTGTTACCGTGTGTATTTAGACTTTCTCAATTGCCCCGTCGAGTGTCAACAATTATCTAAAGTTTTTTTGAACTATTTTAAGGTGTTAACAATCTCACACCAAACTACTGTTAAACAGCGGCTTAACAATGCCAGAGGTTGCAGAATCCTGCTCCGTATTTCTCCTGATTCGGATTTTCCCACCAGTTTTTGTGTCCCCCGCAATGGGGACAGAGATTTTTAGCCGAAACAGGACTGACTTAGCCGGACCCAGCCAGTTGAACTTGGGCTGATTTTAACGCCGAGGCGCAGAGCACGCGGAGGAGCGCAGAGTTTGGCAAGCAAATCAGCGCTCACCTTTTGGTGTGCTTCACCGGTCTCCTCTCCGCGCCTCTCTGCGGCCTCTGCGCCTCTGCGTTTAAGTCGGATTCCGTTTTCCCACGGCATGGACCCGGCTAAAGGCATCGTTGATTACGGTTTTGTTGTGGGCGCCGGGGGAGGGACAGCCATGAGCGGCATGGGCTTGGCCTCCAAAGTGAAAAAACCATTGGGAAAAGCCGGGGATTCCAGCCAGTCCGCCAGCAGGTGAAGCTCTACGCCCGTAAAGCCGAGAGTGGAAGATCGCGAAAAAGTGAGCCGATTCGCTTCGGCGAGCCGGAGGGCAGTGCCGCTGATGCCAAGTTTGGGCGAGATGGCCACCAGCCAAGGGAGGGCGGCATTGTTCGTCATGGAAAGGCGGGCACGACCGAAAACAAGTCGTCCGACCTGGGACACCTGAATCCAGCGATATTCGGCGGGTTGGGTGATTTCCCAGTCGTAGAATACAAGATTGGTATCGGTTTGGAATTGGCGTAACAACTCAGCCGGCGCCGGGCGATTGGTGACTAGATTGGAAAACAAGCCACCCGTGATAAAGGGATTTCCTCCAGCATCAGCCAGGTCAACTTTGGGGGAAACCATCGGAACGCCGCGCCAGCGAATCCGTTGCGAGTCGGGAACTCGCTCGAAGGAGCCGAAACGGATGCCGTTGGTAGGCAAACTGGAAGCAAAGAGCGGGTTAACATCATTGATGAGGAATTCGGAAAGATGATGCAACTGGTTGCTGGCCTGGACCGATGGCACGCCAAAGAAGTGAAGCGGCGCGGAGCCATCCTGCGCCCAGAAGAAGGCCTGGTTCGGTGGAATACCCAGACGGGCCTCATCCCAAATCCTAAGCGACTTGAGCCATGGACGAATCCCACGAACACCCATGAAACCGATGAGCGGGTCGTGAACCAGGTTGGTCGGAATGTTCCACGGCTCAAGTTCCATCAGAAGAGGGCCGGGGAAATTCAACTCGCCGCGGGTGCGGACGTTTTCGCCATCCCCGATCAAGGTCATTTTAACAAGGGGAAGATTTTCCATTGCGGAGGGAGGAGTGCGGAATGCGGAGGAGAATGGAATCCAACCGGCAAAAGCACGCAGGTCGGCGTCAGTTTCGAGCCAGTAATTGGTAGCCCGGGCCGCAAACGGGACGTGGTCGCGCTGGATGCGGGCAGTGAAATCGGCGAGCAGCGGTGCGGGAGTTGAATGTTGAGCGTTGAGTGGGGATGAACGGTTGGTTTCGCACATGACGCTCACGAGCGTCCAATCGCCGGCGTGGGACAGGGCAAAGCTGAAGTCTGAAGTCTGAAGTCTGAAGTCTGAAGTCGCCGAGCGGAGGCCGGTGAGGGATTCAAGGACAGCGGCGAGGTTGGTCCGCCAGAGCGCGGCCCGGTCGGCATCGAGGCGAATGGCGAGGACGAGCGCACTGGGCTGGTTCGTGGTGGCCCGCACTTCGAGATAGGATTCCTCCTGCACCAAATCGTCCAGCAAAGGTCGCAACAAGGCGGCGGGCACGTTGGAAAGGGGCCTCGCGGCAGAGAAGAAGCGCCACGGGGCGGTGGCGAGTTTATCCAGCGTCTGGCCTTCGAGCTTCGTGCTTTCGGGCAGATTCCAGATGGCCATGAAGTTGGTGGCGGTATTCTCGGCTGCTATGCGCTTTTTGCCGAGCCAGTGCAGACGGGCCACCGTCATTCCTGAGTCCGGGGTCGGGAGGCGGGAGGTTGGGGCCTTCGGTTCTGGTTCGGACTTGTTGCAGCCGCCGACGACGACAAGGAACAAGGCGGTCACGAGGCCGAGGCCGTAAATCTTTTTATGCATAACGGGCGTGTTTTGCCAGAGAATCGGGCGGGGGGCAATTTGAAAGCGTAGGAGCGACCGCAATACCCGTGGCACCCACGAAAGCCACACCGAAAACGGGCGGGCTTAATTTTCCTCCTTTTCCTCCTAATCGCTTCTGTAAATCTCGCCGCAGGGATTTGGACGGGGAGCTTAAGATCAAGAGTAGGGGCTTAAACGCGGCCGCCACTTCCCAGCGCACCCGGCGTGAACTTGGCACTTGGAACTCGGAACGCGAAACCCTATAACTCCGCCATGCCGAATTTACTGGTCAACGGCGGCGAGATTCTCTGGATCATCATTTTCGCGGGCGCCGCGGGGATCGTGGTCTTCATTGAGCGCGCCCTGCACTATCACCGGGCGCAGATCAACTCCACGGAGTTTCTCAACGGCGTGCGCACGGTCATCAAGCGCGACAACATCGTTGAGGCCATCTCCATCTGCGACGCCACGCCCGGCCCGGTGTCGCGCCTCGTCAAAACCGCCATCTTGAACCACGACCATGGCCGCGAGCGGGTCCGGGAATCGCTTGAAGAAGCGGGTCTGGCCGAAGTGCCGCGCCTGGAGGAACGCCTCGACCTGCTGGCCACCATCGCGCAACTCGCGCCGTTGCTCGGCCTGCTCGGCACGGTGCTGGGTTTCATCAAGGCGTTTACGAACCTGGAGGCCGCGGGACTTTACGCCCATGGCGGCAAGTTGAACGAGGGCATCGGGCAGGCGTTGATCTGTTGCGCCGCCGGCCTGGCCGTGGCGATTCCGCTACATGCGGGCTACAACTATCTCGTCAGCCGCGTGAACAACATCGTGACCGACATGGGACGCGCCGCGAATGAAATCGTCGGCATCGTCACCGAGAACGGCCGCGCCAAGTCCGCATGAAATTTCGCCGTCGCGCCCGGCTTCCGCGCACGCCGTTCGACGTGACGGCGTACGCGGCGGTGTTTTTCCTGATGGTGCTGATGCTACTGCTTGGCACGCGCAGCTACACCCCCGGCGTGAAGATTAAACTGCCGGTGGCCGACGATCTGCCCGGCACCGACCAACCGACCGTGACCGTGGCCATGGATGAAACCGGCCGATATTATTTTGAGAATCAACTCATCGCGGAAGCCGCGTTGAAAGTGCAACTCACGAACGCCGCCGCGCAATCCGCCGGGCCGCTCACGCTCGTCATTCAAGCCGACAAGGCGGTCCGGCAGGAAAACCTCCTGCGCCTCACGTTGCTCGCGCGCGACGCCGGCATTCGCGACGCGCTGCTCGCCACGTTACCGCGCGCCGTGGCCGCCCCCGCCCGGCCATGAACGCCGCGCCGCCTGCTCCCGCCGAACGCGCCTGGCCGTGGCATCGCTGGGCGCTGTTCATTGGAATGGCCTTTGCCGCCCACGTCGGATTCATCTTCGCCTTCGGGGACCGCCGGCCGGTCGTGCCGCGCGCGGTCGTCAATGCCCCGGCGCTGCAATTCACAACGCATCGGAGTGAACGGGAACAACTCGACGATCCGACGCTGTTTGCCCTGCCGCATCCGAACGGTTTTGCCGGCGCGGCGTGGTTGCGCCGGCCGCAGATCGAGTTCGCACCGTTCCGCTGGACCGAACCCCCGCGTCTGCTCGCCCTGTCCGGCGCCCAACTGGGCGTGGCCTTCCGGCAGCACAGGGAGACGAACCGGTTCGCGCGGCTCGAACTCGAAACTTTGCCGCCGCCGGAACTGACCCAGCTCAAACCCGCCAACCTGAATTTCATCACAGCCAGACCCTCGACATCGAGCCTCGGCGGCGAGCTCGCGCAAAGACGATGGCTGAATGCGCCCACCAATTTGCCGTCCTGGCCCGCGGCGGATTGGTTGACGAACAGCGTGGTGCAGATGTGGGTCGAGGCCGACGGACAAATTCTTTCCCCCGCGCTGTTGTTGCCCGGCAGCGGGTTGAAGGAAGCCGATCAACTGGCCCTGAAACTCGCGCGCACCGCCCGCTTCGCGCCGCTCCCTGCCGCCGCAAAGCTGACCCACGGCGCGCTGATTTTTGAATGGCACACCGTGCCGCAGACGAACACAACCCCGGCGCCACCGTGAAAGATTCGCTTCAACCCTTTCGCGGCGGTTTGAGAACTACGATGGCAACTTCCTCCTCGTTCTCGTCCTCGTTCTCGTCCTCGTTCTCGTCCTCGATTTTGATCTGGTTTCGAGGACGAGAACGAGGCCGAGGAGGATTTTCCGTTACGACTTAACCCAGCGCATGTCCACCCCCGCTCTCCTCTTTGCCTACGTGACGCTGCTACTCGCGGCGTTGAGTGCGCTGACGATTTACTCGGAGACGCGCCGCCGCCGCTTTCGTCCAGCCGCGAGCGAAGACCGCATCTTCCGCTGCGCGAAATGCGGTCTGGTTTACACCGACGACCCGGACGTGGACCGCTCGCGCTGTTCGCAGTGCGGCAAGTTGAACGAGGCGTTTGAATTTTAAGCGCCGGTTTGAAAACTCCTTGAATCCTCGTAGGAGCCGAGGTGCCGAGGCTCAAACCTCCCGGTTTTCCGGGCCGATCAGCAGCAGAAGTTAGCGCCTCCTCACGTCGGCTCCTACTTTTCCAAAAGGCTTTCAGAGGTGTCCAGCCGGCCTGCAAGCTTGTCTCCGTCGGCGATTTCGGCGAAAACCTGCGCATGTCGTCCGCCGCCAATGTCACCATTCACGCCAGTCAATTCCCGGAAAGCGTCCGGCGCGATCGGTTGGCCTCTCTCCGCACGCGGCGGGTGAACCACAAGTTTCACTACGATTCCGTCAAGCAGACGAACCAGTGGCTCGCCCTGCATCAGGCCCACTCGCCCTCCCGCAACGACGACGATTGCGCGGCGACTTACAACCGCGCCTTTGCCGGGGCGGTCGCGACTGTTGAAAGCGAGGCCCTCCACGTCCTCGGCCTCGGCTGCGGCGGTGGGCAGAAGGACACACGCCTGCTGAAATTGCTGCGCGCCGCCGGCAAGGCAGTGAGTTACACGCCCTGCGATGTCGCCGTGGCCATGACGCTCGTCGCACGGCAGGCCGCGCTGGCGGTCGTGCCGGAGGAAAAATGTTTTCCGCTCGTCTGCGATCTGGCCACGGCGGACGATTTGCCGGAAGTTCTGGCCCGGCACAGTTTGCCCCAGTCCCCGCGTCTCATCACCTTCTTTGGCATGATCCCGAATTTCGAGCCGGGCGAAATCCTGCCCAAACTCGCGGCGCTCATTCGCCCGGAGGATTTTCTCTTGTTCAGCGCGAACCTCGCGCCCGGCGCAGACTATGCCGCCGGCGCCCAAAAGATTCTGCCGCAATACGACAACGCACTGACGCGCGACTGGTTGATGACGTTTCTGCTGGACCTGGGCGTGGAGCGCGGCGACGGCGAGATGCGGTTTGGCATTGAGGATGAATCCGCGGGTAGCGGGCTAAAGAAGATTGTGGCCCGGTTTCATTTCACGCGGGCGCGGCAGATCCGGGTGGAGGACGAGCGGTTTGCTTTTTCCGTGGGGGACGCGCTGCAACTTTTCTTTTCCTACCGTTACACGCCCGCGCGCGTCCGCCGGGCGCTGGCGGACTGCGGATTAAAAGTCGAAGCCGAGTGGATCACACAGTCGGGCGAGGAGGGGATTTTTTGCGTGAAACGCGGGTGAGCGAGCGGAGCGCCGGTCGCCGACCCGGCGCGTCGAATCCAAGAACGCCCCACCCCTCAAAATACTTTCAGCGTGTCCAACACCGCCTTGATGCGCGGGACTTCGTGCGTGCGGAACAAATCGGTTTTACCCAACGCGGCCAGGACGGCGAAGAACGGCTCGGCGCAACGCACTTCATCGCCGAAAAATTCAAACGCGTGCGGCAGGGCATGGCAAATCGGGAAACCCAATGAGCGCAGGCGAAACGTGTTCAGGAACATGCGCATCTGATGACGCACGCGCACCGCGCTGTCCTGCAAGTTCCGATAGTAGAAGCCCAGGCCGGGATCCAGGAAGATGCGGTCCACGCCATTCTTTTGAGCGATCTCAATCTGCCGGGCGAAGTAGTCGTGCATCAGCGCGATGGGATCGGAGGCGAAATCGAAATCGCCCACCTCGCGGACGTTGCTGCCCTGCACATAACAGATAATCACCGCCGCATCGTGCGCCGCAACCAGGCGGAACAATTCGTCGCTGCGATCCGTGCCGGTGAGGTTCAAAACATTGGCCCCGGCTTCGAGACACGCGCGGGTGACCGCGGGTTGATAAGTCTCCACGGAAACCAAAACGCCGGCGGAGCGCAACACGCGGACCACGGGCAGCAGTTTGGAGTTTTGCCCGGCGTCATCCACCCGCACCGCCGACGCGAGCGTGGACTCCGCGCCCACGTCCACAATATCCGCGCCTTGCGCCTGCAAAACCTTGCCGCGTTGCACCGCCGCGTCGGTCGTCAGACAAACACTCTCGCGATACCAGGAATCGGCCGAGAGATTGAGCACGCCCATGATCGCGGGCTGGGAGTTGAACGCGAAAGGTTTGCCGCCGACGGAGAATTCCTTCACGCGCCCGGACGCGGCGGCGCGGTTCTTCTCCAGCAGTTCGGCGAGTTGTTCAAGGTTGAGCACGGCGGGGGAAATCGTAATTCGTAAATCAAAAATCGCAAATAACCTGGTGCGCCTGGCGGGACTCGAACCCACGACCCTCTGCTTAGAAGGCAGATGCTCTATCCAACTGAGCTACAGGCGCAGCAAGGGGACATTAACGGCGGACGGAAATCCGTGCAAGCGCCACCTTTCCGCCGGCGCTCCGGCCCGAAGCAGCCGTGTGAAATCGGAGCCGGACAAAGGCTGCTCGGCCAGGAGTTTGAAGCCGGTCAAGGGCGTTCTACCACTTCAATTCCGGCAACCGGCGCGCGACCTCTTCGGCGTTGGCACGGCTGTTGAAGGCGCTGATGCGGAAGAAACCCTCGCCCTTCGAGCCGAAACCGCTGCCGGGCGTGATGACCACGTTGGCTTCGCCGAGAATCTTGTCGAACGCCTGCCAGCTCGTGAC
>CAYHFK010000254.1:0-7218 GCA_964355895.1 uncultured Bifidobacterium sp.
CCCCGTTCGTGGTCCACGAGGAACAGCCGCGCCCGTTCGTTGAAGACTTTCTCCTCGGCGGCGGTCATCTCGACATCTTTCAAGGCCAGCGCCTCGCGCAGGGTCGCCAGCGTCAAACTGCATTTCTCCCGCTCGAAAACACAGCCACGAATCTCCGCGCGCCACAAGTTCGTCTTGCCCGGCACGCGCTGCGCAATGGCGGGGTAAAAGACGATTTGCTCGTCGGGCTTGAGTCTCGTCTGTTCAGCTTGGGCGCGGCCTGTCCCGATTAAAGTTGCCAGGAAGATTCCACGTTGGATCCAGCGCTGCATCGTCAGGCGCGGGCCGAAACCCGTTTCAAAACCTCGCGGCATACTTCTTCTGCGGCCTTCATGCGCCCGAGCGCCTTGGCCGCTTTCGCCATTTCCGCGAGCTTCTTTGCGCCAAGCAATTGCGTCAGGCGATACGGCAAATCCTCCACCCGATTCACCTTTACGGCCGCGCCGCGTTCGAGGAGGAAATCGCTGTTCGCCGCCTCCTGGCCAGGAATCGGATCGAGAATGAACAGCGGTTTGCCCAGGGCCAGCGCTTCGGACGACGTCAGCCCGCCGGGTTTCGTGATGATCAAATCCGCCACGGCCATCAACTCGTGCATGTTCGACGCGAAACCCAGCACGCGCGTCGGATGCTTACGGTCTTCCGCAGCCAGTTCGCGCCGCAGTTCCTCGTTCCGCCCGCAGACGACGAGCGTTTGAAACTCGCACGCCACCTTGTCTAGTTCGCGTAGAATTTTTCCGACCGGCCCCATGCCGAATCCCCCGCTCAGCACGAGCAACACCGGCAAGTCATCGCGCAAGCCGAGTGTCTTACGCACCGCCCGCGCGTCCAGCTTCGCCGAAAACTTCGCCGCGATGGGAATGCCCGTGGCGACCACGCTCGCCGCCGGTGCCCCGCGGGCCACGAGCCGCGCCTTGGTTTCCTCGGCGGCCACGCAATACAAATCCACGCCCGCATCCATCCACAGCGCGTGCGCCTCAAAATCGGTGACGATGCTGGCCACGAGGGGTGGTTTCTCCTTCTGTTTCTGGCGCATCTCGCCCAAGGCCTCCACCGGCGCGTAGTGCGTGCAAAGCACCACGTCCGGCCGGAACTGCTTCACGAAGCGCGCAAACCGGCCGCGCGACCGGCTGGGGAACAATTGCTGAATCCGGTTCAGCCGCCGCGCCACCGAGGGATTATCGGTCTTCGCGAAAATCATGCCCCACAATTCCGGCGCGCGCTCGACGAGCTTCACGTAACCCTCCGCGTGAATCTTGCGATGCAACGGCGAGAAGAATTTCACGAGATCAACACGCTCGACGACGTCGCCGGGCCGCAACGTTCGCCAAGCTTCCTCGAGCGCCGCGGCGGCGGCAAGGTGTCCGCCCCCGGCGGTGACTGTGGCAATGAGGATTCGCATTGGTAATTTGAACTGGGGAAGAAGTTGACTCAAATCACTGACGCTTGAGAAGCTAAAATCACCGCTCGAATCCGGACGCCGGACGCTTCGTTCTGGCAAATCTGATTGTTGCGCCGCACACTGCGGCCATGCTTTGGCTGCAGACGCTGGATGTCGCCCTGTTCCGGTTCATCAATCAGACGTTGAGCAATCCCTTGTTCGACGCCGTCATGCCATGGCTGAGTGGCAACCAACTGTTCGTCCCGCTGGTGTTGCTGGCGGCGGCGGGATTGATCTGGCGCGGGCGCGGCAAGGCCGCGTGGTTTCTCCTCCTGCTCGCCCTCGCCGTCGGCGTCACGGACGGGCTGGTCTGCAACACGCTCAAGCATGCCATCAGTCGGGTGCGTCCCTGCGCGACGCTGGAAAATGTCCGTTTGCTGGTGGGTTGCGGCGGCAGCGGCAGCATGCCGTCGGCGCACGCAGCGAACTGGTTCGCAGTGGTGATGGTGGCGTTTCTGTTTCATCGGCGCAGTTGGCGGGTGACGCTGCCACTGGCGGTGATGATCAGTTTCTCCCGCGTGTACAACGGCGTGCATTATCCGAGCGATGTGCTGGCGGGCGCGATCCTCGGCGCGGGAACCGGATTCGCCGTGGTATTTACACTCAATGCGGCCTGGCGCGGTGGCGGGCGAAAATGGTTTCCGCTCTGGCACGAACGCCTGCCTTCGCTCGTGCCCGGGGATTCAACGAAATCCGGCCCCACCGGCAGCGCCCGATCCGCACTCCGCGCCCCGAATTCCGCCCTCGATCAGCATTGGTTGCGCGCCGGTTACGTGCTCATCGTGGGGCTGACATTGGCGCGCTGGATTTACCTGGCGAGTGGCACGATCGAGTTATCCGAGGACGAGGCGTACCAGTGGGTCTGGTCGAAACATCTGGCGCTGTCGTACTACAGCAAACCACCATTGATTGCGGTTGCGCAGTTCCTGGGCACCACCCTCTGGGGCGACACGGCGTTCGGCGTGCGATTCTTTTCCCCATTGATCGCGGCAACCGTCGGCGTTCTGCTGCTGCGGTTCTTTGCCCGGGAAGTCAGCGCCCGCGCGGGTTTCTTTCTATTGCTGATCATCTCCACCACGCCGTTGCTGGCGGTGGGTTCAATGCTGCTGACAGTGGATCCGCTCGCCGTCTTGTTCTGGACGGCGGCGATGTTGTCGGGCTGGCGGGCGGTGCAGGAAAACTCGCGGCTGAGTTCATGGCTGTGGACCGGGCTATGGCTGGGGCTGGGCTTTCTGAGCAAGTACAGTTCGCCGCTGTTGTGGATGTGCTGGGCGGTGTTCTTCGTGCTCTGGCCGCCGGCGCGGCAACACCTTCGCCGCCCGGGCCCGTATCTCGCGTTGTTAATCAACCTGCTCTGCACGTTGCCGGTGCTCATCTGGAACTGGCAGCATGGTTGGATCTCGGTGAAACATGTCGCCGCCCACGGTGGCGTTGGCAAAGCCGCCGCTCCACTTTACAAGCACATTGCCTGGCCGCTGGAATTCCTCGGCGCCGAATTCGCCCTGCTCAATCCGTTCTTCTTCGTGGCGGCGTTGATCGCCCTCGTGGCGTGGTGGCGGACGACCAGGCGCGATGGACGGCTGGTATTTTTGTTCAGCATGGGCGCGCCGGTTTTCTTGCTCTACGCATTGCTTTCGCTGAAGTCCCGGGTGCAGCCCAACTGGATCGCGCCCGCCGTGCTGCCCATGTTTTGCGTAATGGTCATCTACTGGGACACCCGGCTGCGGGCAGGAGCGCACTTCGTCAAAACCTGGCTGGCGTCCGGTCTGATCTTCGGCACCGTCATGGTGACGCTCATGCTCAACACGGACCTCGTTGGAAAGATGTCGGGGCGCCCGTTACCCGCGCAACTGGATCCGTTGCGACGCGTCCGCGGCTACGGCGAAATGGCCCGGGTGGTGGGACAGGCGGAAAAGCAACTCGCCAGCGAAGGCAAACCCGTTTTCGTCATCGGCGACCATTACGGCATCACGAGTCTGCTCGCGTTTTATCTGCCGACCGCCCGGTCGCGCGTGGCGGATGCCCCACTGGTCTTTTGCGCGCCAAGCGACACCCCTAAGAACCAGTATTTTTTCTGGCCCGGCTACGCGGAGACCCACTGCGGTCAGAACGCGCTGTTCGTTCGCGATGGCGGGACCGCCCAACTGGCTGCCAACGGGTGGGCGAAGTGGTGGCACGGCGAATCGTATCTCATGCCGGAACCGCTTGAAACCAGCCCGGCACCTGACTGGCTGGTGCAGCAGTTTGATTCCGTGACGAACATGGGGTTGCACCCGGTACTCTACCGCGGACGCGTTTTGCGCACCGTCGAAATCTTCGCGTGCCGCAACCTGCGCTGACCCGATGTCCTCCGCATGTGAAACCCGCCTGCCGGCCTGCGATTACGATCTTGCGGCGACGATGACCTCGGGCCAGGTGTTCGCGTGGGAACGAGTGGCGGATGACTGGGTCAGCGTCGTGAGCGGGCGCTGGGTAACGCTGCGGCAAGAGTCGGAAGCCATCGTGGTGCGGACAGCGGAACCGCAGCGCGAATGGTCCTGGCTCGCGGAGTTTCTCCAATCCGACGTGGAACTGCGCGCGGTGCTCGCTACGTTTCCAAAAGACGATCCCCACTTGAGCACCGCAGTGGCCGCGGGTCGCGGCTTGCGGCTCCTGCGGCAGGACCCGTGGGAATGTCTGGCGTCATTTATTCTGTCGTCCACGAAACAGATCGTGCAGATCCGGCAAATCGTCCGGACCCTCAGCGAGCGCTACGGCGAGCGAGCGCCGGTCCCTGAAGGACAACTTGCGGCGTTTGCCTTTCCGACGGCGCAACGGATAGCCGCTTTGACGGAGGCGGAGTTGCGCGAATGTAAAATGGGATTTCGCGCGCCGTATCTGCTGGGCACGGCCCGCCGCATCGTGGCGGGCGAGTTCGTGCCCGAATCCCTCCGGCAATTACCAGTGGCCGAAGCGCGGGCCAAGTTGATGGCTTTGCCCGGCGTCGGGGAAAAGATTGCCGACTGTGTGCTGCTGTTTGCGTACGGCTTCCCGACGGCGTTTCCGGTGGATGTCTGGGTCGCCCGCGCGTTGAGCACATTTTATTTTCGCGGACGTCGCGTACGCCCGGAGCGGTTGCGTCGGTTCGCCGACAAACACTTTGGGCCGAATGCGGGTTACGCCCAGCAATATCTTTTTCATCACATCCGGACACAGCGCGGATAGACCTTTTCGCGCCGCACGGCAAATCATACGCTGTGGCATGGCTGTGAAGATCGAAGTGTGCTTGAGTCCGGCGGACTATCAGGCGCGGGCGGTAACTGGGTTTGGGGATGCGGTGTGCGTGGTGTTCGACGTATTGCGCGCGACGAGCGTGATGGTCACGGGGCTGGCGAACGGCGCGGCGGGTTTCGTGCCGGCGGCGGAAATCTCCGATGCGCTGGCTTTGCGAGCACGGTATCCGGACGCTCTGCTTGCGGGTGAGCGCAACGGCCTGCGAATTACGGCGGCGCAAAGCGGCGGGGTGAAATTTGATCTGGGCAATTCACCGCGCGAGTACACCCGCCAACGAGTCGCCGGGCGGACCATCATCTCGACCACGACGAACGGGACGCGTGCGTTGCGGGCCTGCGCCACGGCGCAAAGCGTGGCGGTGGCTTCGTTTCTAAATCTGAACGCGACGGCGGACTGGCTGACGCAGCAACCTACGGAGCGGGTCATTTTGGTGGGCGCGGGAACGGCGGAATTGCCCGCGTTGGAGGACATCCTCGGCGCCGGGGCGCTGTGCGAATTGCTGGTCAGCCGCCGGGCAAGTGCGGACCTGCTGGATTCGGCGGAAACCGCCGCGCGCGTTTATCGCGAAGCCCGGTTGGATTTGTTCGGCGCAATCAGCCGTTCGCAGAATGGTCGGCGATTGATGGCAAACGCGGAGCTGCGGGATGACGTGGAGTATTGTTTGCGCCGCGACGCGTGCGAACTGGTGGCGTTACTCGGCACGGACGGCGTGGTTCGGAAAATCGGTTAATCCGTTGCCCAAGCTCAAAGCGCCACCCGAATCGGCGGCGGCGCTTTGCCAACCGACCCGTTCCGGGCCGGGTCAGGGCAGCACCAACCCCAAAATGTCTTGCCGCGGCACCGCGCCGTAAATGCGGCTGTCGGCGCTGTTGTTGCGATTGTCGCCCAGCACAAAGTATCGGTTCGTCCCGCAGACCCACATCTGCTCCCGAACTTTTGCGCTGGCGAAAGTCATGGTGCCGGCCGGAAGATACGGCTCGTTCAGCAGTTTTCCGTTCACGAAGATTTGCCCCGCTTGGTTCACGTAAACCCGGTCGCCCTGCTGGGCCACAATGCGTTTGACCGCGTAACTCTTGTCCTCCGGATCCCGCAACACCACGATGTCCTGGGGCTGGGGTTCGCGAAGGTGATAAACCCAGCGATTCAGAACGTACCGCTCGGAATCGTGCAACGTGGGGGTCATGCTGGCACCGACGACCTGAACGGATTGCAGCACATAATGCGTAATGAATTGGAAACAGCCGTACGCCACCGCCGCCACCAACATGCAACTGACGAACTGCTGGATGATGACGCGCCCCAAACCGCGGTAATCGCGTCTGGGCTCCGGGGTGCCCGGCAATGTCGCGCCCGCCTTTCCGTCCGCATTTCCCGTTGCTTCTAAATCCATACCCAACGTAGTCACTGTTAACCGAGCTATTAGTCGCATCCGGAGGGGTAGCCTGACAATGGGAGTGATTACGTAATGGCCACGGAAAATTACGGACACAATGGACCGCAACGTCCCAGTCCCCCGTCGGGGTGGCAGACCATTACCTCCGGAGAA
This sequence comes from uncultured Bifidobacterium sp., assembly GCA_964355895.1. Taxonomy (GTDB): domain Bacteria; phylum Verrucomicrobiota; class Verrucomicrobiia; order Limisphaerales; family JADLHS01; genus JADLHS01. The sequence goes on from CAYHFK010000254.1 coordinate 6,297, forward strand.
ACCCTCCTGCCTCCGGCCGTGCAGTGGGGCGTGGCAGGCCGTCACACCCCGCCGGGACCAACCCGCCAAGCAGCGCACGGTTCACAACCGAAAAGCCGCCAACGCCCACTGCAAGCTTTCGTTACCGCCTTCCGTCATACCACGCGGAGCAAGCCTCACGGTCGCGAAACGTCGCTTCCCGATTCGTCGCCACGCGAAACAGGAAACGCAGGTGTTCCCAGGTGGAATAAAGCCGCACCTTGCGCGCCGAGGTCAGCAGTGGATGCCGATGCAGAATCACGATCTCGCGGCCCGACTCCCGCGCCAGTTCCTGCAGGCGCGCGGTCAGGTCCAGCTCTTCGCCCACGAACATTTTGGAGTCGAAGCCGCCGATCTGGCGGAACGCTGCCGCCTCGCAAAAGATAAACGATCCCGCCAACCACCGCCGCGAACGGCTCTTCCAATTCCAAACGCCGGTTACGAAGTTCGCCAGCCGATGATTCCCTTCCAGCCGGATCGTGCTGCCACCCGCAAGACATTTGCCGGATTGAATCTGCTCCGTGACGTCGGCAAAGAGGTCCACAGTCAGATGCGAGTCCGCATCAATGAACAGCAGCCAATCACCGCTCGCCACCGCCGCGCCGGTGTTTCGGGCCCGCGCAATCTGGTTCACCGGCTCGAACACCACCCTGGCCCCGGCCGCCCGCGCCATCTCCGCCGTGCGATCCGTGGAGTTGTTGTCGCACACGATCAATTCGGAATCAAAACCGCGTGGCGCAAAGGCCGCCCGCGCCGCGTTGATCTCCGTCAGGGTTAACGCCAGCAACCGCTCTTCGTTGAACGCCGGAATGATGACCGAGATTTTCACCGCGCTCAAACTGGCCGAGCCGGGCGCCGGCGTCCATCGTTGAATTTGTAGCGTTGGGCGTCCCGCCGGACGTAG
>CAYHFK010000255.1:0-7202 GCA_964355895.1 uncultured Bifidobacterium sp.
GCGCAGACCAGCCGGGCGGGCATCCAGCGGCTCGGCGACCGCGTGAGCAACGTGTTCGTGCCGGTGGTGGTGGCGGTGGCCATCGCGACCGGTCTATGGTGGGGCCTCGCGCCAGCTTCCGCCAGCCACGTTCATGAATGGCTCGCTCAATTTCTCTGGCCGGCGCATCCGCCGACCGGTGCGGCGGCGGGATTCATCGTCGCGGCGGCGGTGCTGATCATCGCCTGTCCGTGTGCGATGGGTTTGGCCACGCCCGCCGCCATTATGGCCAGCGCGAATGCCGCCGCCCGACGAGGAATTCTCATTCGTGACGGCGTGGCGTTGGAAAAAGCGGGCCAGGTAACGGCGGTGATTTTTGACAAGACCGGCACATTGACGATGGGCCAACCGCAGGTGGTGAAGGTCTGGCAAGGGAGGAGACGACGGGAGGAGTCTCTAACTTCCAATAACAAAGAGCCGGAACAGTCAGAGACTCCTCCCGTCGTCTCCTACGAAGGATGGGCCGCCGCGCTCGCTCGTCATTCAACGCATCCGATCAGTCAGGCGGTGGCGAAACTTTCCGCCGAAGACATCAAGATCAGCGACTGGCAGGAAGTACGCGGGGCCGGGGTGCAAGCTAACATCCAACATCCAAGTGGCCTGGCGCAACTCGGCTCGTTGCCGTGGCTGCGGGAAATGGATGTGGACCTGGCGGCGGGCGAGGGATTCATCGCCGAGTGGTCGGCCCAGGGCGCCACCCTTGTCGGACTCGCGCTCGATAATTCGCTCGTGGCCCTGTTCGCCGTGCGGGACACATTGAAGCCGGATGCCGCGAAGGTCGTGGCGCTGCTCCAGCAACAGGGATTATCAGTTCACTTGCTGACCGGTGACAATGCGCTCACCGCGGCCAGCATCGCGAAGCAAGTCGGCATCGCGCCGGGAAACGTCTTCGCCGAAGTGCGCCCCGACCAAAAGGCGGAGTTTGTGAAACAGCTTCAAGCGCGTGGCGAGCGCGTGGCGTTTGTGGGCGACGGCATCAACGACGCGCCCGCGTTGACCCAGGCTGATCTGGGTATCGCCGTGAGCCGGGCGAGCGACGTGGCGCGCGAGGCGGCGGACATTATTTTGCTGAAATCGGAGATCGCCGCCGTGCCGGAAGCCCTGGCCCTGGCGCGGGCTACGTTGCGGACGATCAAGCAGAATTTGTTCTGGGCGTTCTTCTACAACGCGGTTGGCGTGCCGCTGGCGGCGTTGGGGTTCATGAGTCCGGTGCTGTGCGCGGCGGCGATGGGCGGCTCCGACTTGATTGTGATCGGCAATGCGCTGCGGCTGAACCGGCGGAAATTTGTCTTTGCGCGAAATCGCCGGGACAGCTAACGTGAGGTCGGTTTGTCCGATGGTGTAATGGTAACACAGCGCCCTTTGGAGGCGTTATTCATGGTTCGAATCCATGTCGGACAGCCACTCAAAGTTCAAGCCGTTCCAGGAATTAGTCATAACACGGGTTTTCATGGATCAACCACCACTCATCGCCCAGGAGCCGCCGCCCGCGAACAACGCGCCCACCACATCGCTGGCCGCGCGTCTGATGAACGTGTTCGCCGCTCCCAGCGAGGTGTTCGAGGAGATCAAAGCCAGCCGCCCGACCACCGCGAACTGGCTCGTGCCCGCACTGATCACCGCCGTCGTGATGGCGGTGTCCATGGTCATCGTCGCCTCCCAGCCGGCCATTCAGCAGAAAATGCGCGAGCAGCAGGATCAAGCCATTGAAAAACAGGTCACGGCTGGACGCCTGACGCGCCAGCAGGCAGATCAGCAACAGGCCGTGATGGAAAAGTTTGGTGGCGGGACTTTGCTGCAAGTGGGGGCCGGGGTGGCCGGAGTTTTCTTCGGGATCGGTCGGGTGTTCTGGTGGGCCACGGTTTTGTGGCTGCTGGGCCGGTGGCTGCTGCGCACGCGGTTCAGCTACGGCAAGGCGATGGAAGCGGCGGGGATTGCGGGCATGATCGGCGTGCTGGGCATGATCGTGACAATGCTGTTGCAGGTGAATCTCAGCAATCCCAGCGCGTCGCCGAGTCTCGCGCTCGCGGTGGGTGACTTCGACGCGAAGAAACCCGGCCACCTGCTGCTGGCCGCGCTTGATGTGTTCCAAGTCTGGCAGGCCGGGGTGCTGGGCTGCGCACTCGCCCGGCTGGCGGGGCTGCCCTTCCTGCGCGGGGCCTTTGTGATGTTTGGTTTCTGGATCGTCTGGCAATCGCTGGCCATCGGCCTGGGCGCGATGGTTGGTAAAATGTTTGGCTGAATCATGCGCTCACTTTCGCCGGAACAATCGCCCCACAACCGCGTCCCTACCCTGAAATAATTTCCCATGGCCAAACCGAACAAAGGTCGCAAGCTCATCATCTTCACCGTCATCGCCGTCGGGCTGATCGCCCTGACGCTCACGGCGATTTTCAAAAAGCGCGAGGTCGTCATCACCGTCCAGACCGAGAAGGTCACGCGCCGCAACCTGACCGAACTCGTGGTGGCCAATGGCAAAATCCAGCCGGTCGTTCAGGTGGTCATCAGCCCGGAAGTGGCGGGAGAAATCACCGTGTTGCCGGTGAAGGAGGGTGACCGCGTGAAGAAAGGCGATTTGCTTGTGCAGATCAAGCCGGACAATTACGAGGCCAGCCGCAATTCCGCCGAAGCCAATTACATGTCCGCTCTCGCGGGCAAAACGGTCGCGCAGGCCGAACTCGACAAGGCCGAGACCGAATTCAAACGCAATCAGGAGTTGTTCCGCACCAAACTCGTGTCCGACTCGGTGATGCTGGATTTCAAAACGGTCTTTGATGTCGCTAAACTGCGTTACACCAATTCCGTTCACCAGGCCAACCAGGCCAAATACGGCCTCGACAAGGCGCGGGACGATTTGAGCAAGACCACCATCCAATCGCCCATGGACGGCACGGTGACGCGCCTCCGCTCGCAACTCGGCGAACGCGTGCTCGGCACGTCCTTCAACATGGGCACGGAGATCATGACCATCGCCAACCTCGAAGCCATGGAGGCGCGCGTGGACATCGGCGAGATTGACGTGGTCTTGATCAAACCCGGTCAGCGCACGCGCCTGGAGGTGGACGCCTTCAAGGACCGCAAGTTCACCGGCACCGTCACGGAAATTGCCAACGCATCGAAAGGGTCCACCAGCCTCGGCCAATCCAGCCAATCGCAGGAGGCCACCAAGTTTGAAGTGAAAATCCGCATCACAGAAAAGGAAAGCTTCCGCCCCGGCATGTCAGTGAGTACCGAGATCGAAACGCGTTACGCCACCAATGTGTTGACCGCGCCTATCGCCGCCGTTACCACGCGGATGCCCAAGGGGGCGAATACCAACTCGGCGGCCGCCCCGGCGAAGCCGGCGGAGGAGGACGCGGATCCCAACGCCGTCAAAGTTCAGAAACCCGCCAAGGATGCGCCCAAGCCGGTGGAAGTTATTTTTGTCGTCGAAGGCGATCACGTGAAGCAGGTGCCGGTGAAAATCGGCATCAGCGACGACAACTATTGGGAGATCACCGAAGGTTTGAGCGAAGGGCAGGAAATTGTCGCCGGCGGCTACAAGGCCGTCAGCCGCGAGCTGGAGGACGGCAAAAAAGTTCGCAAAAGCACGCCGGAAAAGAGCGGCGACAAGGAGAAGAAGTGAACGCGGTGACACGGAGTGATGGAGTGTTGGATTGGTCGGTTGCTGAGAAGGACCCACTCCTGCGTCACTCCACCACTCCACCACTCCATCACTCCACCCGTTTGTGAGCCTCATCCGCCTCGAAAAAATTTCCCGCCGTTACCAGATGGGGGCGGAGACGGTTCATGCGCTGCGCGAGGTCTCGGTCGAAATCCAGCGCGGCGAATATGTCGCCATCATGGGGCCGTCCGGCTCGGGCAAGTCCACCCTCATGAATCTGATCGGCTGCCTCGACTCGCCCACGTCCGGCCGCTACGAACTCAACGGCACGGACGTGAGTCAGATGGACGACAACCAGCTCGCCGAAGTCCGCAACCGCGAAATCGGTTTCGTATTTCAAACCTTCAATCTGCTGCCCCGTTCGAACGCCCTCCACAACGTCGAGCTGCCGCTCATTTACGGCGGCATGGGCGCGGTGGAGCGGAAACGCACCGCGCTCGAAGCGCTCGCCCAGGTCGGCCTCGCCGACCGCGTGCATCACAAGCCCAACGAACTTTCCGGCGGGCAACGCCAGCGCGTGGCCGTGGCGCGGGCGCTGGTGAACAAACCCGCGATCCTGCTGGCCGATGAACCGACCGGTAATCTCGACTCCAAGACCGGCATGGAAATCATGGCGCTCTTCGAGGATCTGGCGCGCAAAGGCAACACGATCATCGTCGTCACGCACGAGGAAGAAATCGCCCGCCACGCCCAGCGGATCCTGCGCATTCGCGACGGGTTGATCTCGAACGACGAGTTGGTGGGAGGCAAAACCGGATGAACGCAGAGACGCAGAGACCGCCGAGAGCCGCAGCGTTGGAATGGAAAAACAATTCCCGGCCCAGGCCCGACGGTGGGAATCATTTCTCTGCGTTCCTCCGCGCGCTCCGCGTCTCTGCGTTGGTTGGGTTTGTTTTTACTTTCATCAACTCGCCGGCAGGATGCCGGCGCTCCCGGGGCGCATGAACTTCCTCACCGAGCTGCGCGAAGGTTTGAGCATTTCGTTCGCGGCGATTCGCGCGAACAAAATGCGTGCCGCCCTCACCACGCTCGGCATCGTCATCGGCATTGTCACCGTCACGCTCATGGGCACGGCCATCGAGGGCTTGAACCGCTCATTCCTGCAAAGCGTCTCCACCCTCGGGGCGGACATGCTATATGTGGACCGGCAGAATTGGGTCAACCACTCCCATGCCGAATGGCTGGCGATGATGAAGCGTCGTGAGCTTTCGATTGACCAGTGCCGCGCCCTGGAGAAGCAGGCTTCCTTTGCCGTGGCCGTTGCGCCCATCGCTGGCGTCAACAATCCGGTCAAATACAAGAATCGCCGGTCGGACAGTGTGGAAGTGCTCGGCACGACCGAGGCGTATCAGGTCACGAGCGGCATCGGTCTCGCGCAGGGGCGGTTTATCACCACTGCTGAAGCCGAAGGCGGCCGGCCGGTCTGCGTCATCGGGACCGACGTGGCGACGAATCTCTTTCTGCACGAAACCCCGCTGGGCAAAACCATCAGCGTCGGGCCGCGCAAGTTCGAGGTGGTGGGCGTGATGGAAAAGCAGGGCAGCTTGTTTGGCGCGTTCAGCCTCGACAACCGGGTGATCGTCCCACTCCGGCAATTCACGACGTGGTTCTGGAGCAATCCCAGTCTGACCATTGCCGTGAAGGTGTCGAACGTGGCCGAGCTCGAAGATCAGCGGGAGGAACTCCGCCAGGTCATGCGCCGCATCCGCCATATCGCACCCGGACAGCCGGATGATTTTTCCATCAACCAACAGGACCAGATCGTCGAAATGTTCCACCGCGTGGCGGGCACGATCGCCGCCATCGGGTTGTTCATCACCGGTCTCTCGCTCTTCGTAGGCGGGATTGGCATTATGAACATCATGTTCGTCTCGGTCGCCGAGCGGACCCGCGAAATCGGCATCCGCAAAGCCATCGGCGCGAAACGGCGCACCATCCTGCTGCAGTTTCTGATCGAAGCCGCAAGCATCTGCCTGCTGGGCGGACTCATTGGTCTGGCCGTCGCCTGGCCGGTAACGCTCGTGATCCAAAATTATCTGCCCGCGACGATGTCGTTCAGCATCATGGGCATCGCGCTGCTGGTGTCGCTGGTGACCGGGGTGCTGTCGGGATTTTTCCCGGCCTGGCGCGCGGCGCGGATGAACCCCGTGGATGCGTTGCGCGCCGAATGAAAATCCACCGCCCAACTTTACTGCCGGCCGAGGTCCGCGAGAGTTTCGCAATGGCCATGGCGGCGCTGGCGGCGCACAAGCTGCGCTCGGCCCTCACGTTGCTCGGCGTGCTGGTGGGCGTGTTCTCGATCATCGTCACGATGACCGCCATGCGCGTGCTCAAGGCGAACATCGAGCGCGAGATCAGCCAGTTGGGCGCGCAATCCTTCGCCGTGCGTAAATGGCCGGCGCTGTATTTCGGCGGGCCGGAGGGTTTTGAAAAATTCTGGCGGCGCAAAAATATCACGTTGGCGCACGGGAAACTGGTCGGGGAAAAAGCCACGCTCGCCGCCAGCGTCGGCGTCGAGGGCAGTTTCTGGGGCGGCGAGGTCGAGACGCGCTATGCCAAGACGCCGCCCTCGGTGCAATTGCTCGGCGAGACCCCCGGCAGCTTTCCCGCGCGCGGCTGGACGGTGGAGGACGGTCGCGGCCTGAACGAGAACGATGTGGACAACGCCCGCGATGTTTGCGTGCTGGGCAATGCGCTGGCCAAAACTGTTTTCCCGTTCGGTTCCCCGGTGGGCGAACGCCTCAAGATCAACGGCTTCAACTACGCCGTCATCGGCGTCCTCGCGCCCAAGGGCGGCGCGCTCGGCGGTGAACAGGATAATTTCGCGGTGGTGCCCGTCACCACCGCGCTGAACCGCGCGGGCCGCTGGCAGTACAGCCTGACCATTCTCGTGCAAGCCCGGGACGCCGCGAGTTACGACGACACCACCGAACAAGTGCGCGGCCTCTTGCGCGTGGCCCGGAAAGTTCCGCCCGGCGCGGAAGACGACTTTGAACTTTTCTCCAACGACTCGCTCATCAGCCAGTTCAACACCTTCACCATGGCCGTACGCCTCGGGGTGTCGGTCGTGAGTTCGATTGCGCTCATCGCGGCCGGTATTGGCATCATGAACATCATGCTCGTCTCCGTCACCGAGCGGACGCGCGAGATCGGCATCCGCCGCGCGGTGGGCGCGAAGAAACGGAACATCATGACGCAATTCATCATGGAAGCCGTGGTGCTCTGCGAAGTCGGCGGCGCGCTCGGCGTGATCCTGGGCATTCTCGGGGGCAACGCCGTCGCGTACTTCATGAAAATGCCCCCCGCGATCCCGTTCGACTGGATTGTGATCGGGCTGGTGATTTGTTCGATTGTCGGCGTCGTTTTCGGGACGTACCCGGCGTACAAGGCGGCGAATCTGGATCCGATCGAGTCGCTGCGTTACGAGTGAGCCGGGAAACAGAATTGCAGCACGGGGAAGTTTGTTGGAACGCTCGCCCTCACCCCGGCCCTCTCCCCC
>CAYHFK010000256.1:0-7178 GCA_964355895.1 uncultured Bifidobacterium sp.
GCATGTCTTATCCACGCCGCCAGCGTTCGTTCTGAGCCAGAATCAAACTCTCCGTATAAAACGTTAGTTTAATTCCTGTCCGAGGATTAATCGGACGAATTGCAATTTAAAACTCTCCAAGTCCAAGCACTAACTGCCTGAGCTTGAAGGGGCTCTCACTTATCGCACAATTCAATTTTCAAAGAGCAGCAGGTGTCGCCACCCAAAATTTTGCTCTGTCTTCCTAAAATCAATTTTTGATTTAGGGGACAAAAAACCCGAGCGCCGAATTTCAACTTTGAACTCGGCATCTCAGATTCGAGTCAGCAGAGTGCAGAGATTATTTTTAACTGCACCGACTGTCAACAGGATTTTTGTTTTTCAGTCTCGCTTCATTTGTCGTGAAGCGGAGGACAAATTATCAGGGGCAAAAAAACACGCAAGAGTTTTCTCAAATTATTTTAGGTGTGTATTCACCCTGTAAAATCAGGTGCTTCTTGAATTCGATGAATCCTGATGAAAAGTATTTGGAGCTGTCGGCCATTGCCAGCCAACCATCGCAGCGCACTTTTAATTTTAATACCCGCCTGAGATTGATTCCATTTTTTATTTTGACGGTCACGGCGACGGTATGAACCGTCCTTAAGTCGGCCGAAACGAGGACGCATTGCGGTGACACCATTCTGCCAAATGCCGCTACGCACCGCATTAAAGATTTCAAGCCAAGGTTCACCGTCCTCTCGCCGGTAAAGGCCGACTCTGTCACACCCGGAGCCCAAAAACTGCAAATACCGTTTCCTCGCACCTGATTACCATGGCCCGGCGCGTGCTTGGATAACGGCATGAGTACGCTAGCATTCAAAGTCAACCAGAAGAGCGGCGAGTATGTTAAGCCGACTCTGATTCCGGCCAACCATTCGGAACAATCGCGCTTTGGCCTGCTGGACAGCGCCATCGTGGGGTTCTTTCTACTTTGTGTAAGCGGGCTGATCTATCTATTGCTGCAAATTTAACCAGCGGTTTCAGCCTCGGGCTGAGTCATTGTTGCCCACGTTGCTTCGGAGACGAAGCAGGGGACGGGGCGGACGACGGTTCGTTCGTCCGGCTGCGAAACCCCGAGCGCAAGAACCAGTGTCGCTTCAAACCCTGCACCAGATCGTCCGCGTCCACCACTGTCTTGGAAATCGAACCGAGCAGGTTCGTATTGGCCTGCACTTGGGCGTTGAGGTTGCTCGTGATGTCCGCAAGGTTGTCGAGCGAACGGGCGAGGTTTTCCACCAGCAACGTCAGGTTCGTGTCCGCGTGCGCGAAGGTGAGGTCGGCGTTCTTCAAAGTTGAATCGAGATTGCGCTGACCGTTCGTGCCGAGCACCCATTCGCCCAACGCGCCCGGTTCGCACAACTGCGCGGCGAGGTGGGCGAGGTTTGATGACGCGGGCTGCGCATTGAGCGCGACGACGTTGAGATTCGACGCGAGATTCGCGCTGTTGGCCAGCACGCTCCCAATCTGATTCGTGAGGCTGAGAACATTAGGCAATGCTTGCTCCACAACGTCCACGAGCTTTTGCAATCGTTCAGTAATCGCGGGAGATTCATCGGCCACCAACCAGTAAACATTCGCTTTCAGGTCAGGTTTGGGAATGAACTTCACATAGCGGCCTTCCTTGTCGTCCCAGACGGCCGTGGCCGTCTTTCGCTCTTCGCGTTTATCGAAGGCAGGAAACTTTTCGACCCCAAATTGCCGGAGTTTGGCGAGCGCTTCCCCATCCAAGGCCGCGCGCGCTTTAATGACGAGAAAGAAATTCGTGCCCCTCGTATCGTAAACATCCGCCGCAAGCTGCCACCTGTCCGGGTCTGGGTTCGCTTCGGCTTCAGTCAACGTCAGTTCGTGGAGGGGATGAAAAAGATACGTCGCATGGCCGCCCGTACCTTTCGTCACTTCGAGCACGCGCTTGCCGAGAAAATCCGCCTCCACCTTGGCCCGCGAACCTTCCGTCCACAGATAACCATAGTCCGGCTCTTTGATCTCAAACTCGATGTAAACATTGTAATCAAAATTTTCCGGCGGCATTGGTTTTATATCCGTGATCTGTCCCACCTCAAAACCCATGAGCATGACGGGATCGCCCACGCGCAAGCCGGTTGCCCGGTCAATCATCGTGAAATACGGCACGCGCTTCTTAAACCAGCCCTTACGCTTCGCCGTGTTGTGCAAGTAATAGGCAAAACCGAAGATCAGCAGTGCCGTCGCCACCAGGACAAACCACCCCACCGCGCGCTCCATGCGGTTGAGACGCGTGCGCAGTTGCGGGGTCAAATCTTGCAGGGCCATCGGTATTTTGATTGTGTCAGCTTACGACTGCCTCGGGCAAACAGTTTCAACTCCCGCCCGGGCGGTCAATCATCGGGCGTTTACTCACCCAACAATTCTTGAATTACCCTTTCCTTCGAATCTTCTGCCGCGCGCCAGTCGCCCAGCACGATCAGCCGCCGGTTGGACAAACAAGCCACGCGCCCGGCGTGTCTTCGCCACGGTCGCAAATCATCCGCCGTGACCACAAGGGTGACAGGTTTGCCGCCCACGCTGCTGTCTCCGTGTGAAAGCTTGTCCAGCAATCCCAGCCACCAAGCTATGTGCCGCGCATCCAGTCCCGTGAGCGGGCTGTCCAGCAGCAACACTTCCGGCTGCAGCGCCAGGGCCCGCGCCAGGCCCGCGCGCTGTTGCCAGCTTCGACCCACATTGGCGGGCGCGCTGTTCGCCCACGGCAGGAGTTCGGTGATCTCCAAAAGTTCGCGGACACGCGACTCGATTTCGTTCGACGACAAACGCCCATGATAGCGCAGCGGCAACGCGATGTTCTCCGCCACGGTCAACTGACCCAACAACTGTCCGCCGTCGAAAACAAATCCGAGCTTCAACCGATGCGCCAGCCGCGGTTCTTCAAAGATCGGCATCCGTTCGCCGAGCAAATAATACTCCCCACCCGTCGGCGACGCCAATCCACCCGCCATCATCAGGAAATCCGTCTTGCCGGAATGTTGCGGCGCGGCGACGACCCAAAATTCGCCCATGTTCACCGTCCAGTTCACGCCTTCTGCCACAATCTCGTTCGCGCCTTTCAGCGACGCGACGGTCACGCCACGCATTTCGAGCGCGAAAGCCTTGGCGTTGGCAGGTGTCTCGTTCATTAGACGGCCAGGTAAAGGATGATAAACAGCGCGTCGAGCAGGATGCAGGCGACGGTGCTTTGCGCCACGGCCCGCACGGTCGCGCGCGAGATTTCATCCAATTGGAGCGGCTGCGCCAGCCCGTGGTAACAAGTGACGATGGCGATGATGAAACCAAAGGCGCACGTCTTGAGCGCGAGCAAGGCGAAATCCATGTAGCTCAGGGCGCCGGCCAGTTGGCGAAAATAATCGCCGGGCAATAACGGCACCTCTTGAATGAAGGCCCACAGGTAGCCGCTCACCAACGTGCCGAGGATCAGATAAACCGTGAGCGAAAAAACTCCCACCGCCATCCCAACCACGCGCGGCACGACGAGATAATGCACCGGATCAATCCCCAGCGCTTCGAGCGCCTCAACCTCGCCCATTGCCCGCGCCGTGCCGAGTTCGACAACATTCGCCGTGCCGACGCGCGCCAATATCAGCAACGCCGTCAGCAATGGGCCAAGTTCGCGCACCACCACGATAACCATGATGCTGCCGAGTAAATTGTTGGCCGCTTCGACCCGGGTGAGCCACGAAACCGTCTGGCCGATGACGAGAAATCCCAACGCGACGGCGGCAAAGAGAAACATCGGCAGGAGTTGCACGCCGGCCCGGTGGATCTCGCGCGCGATCAGCGGACGAACGACGGGTTGAGCCACCCGGAAGTTGCGCAGCAACACACCAAGCGTGATGAGGGCGAATGCCCCGACCCCATGCAGCGCCACCAGAAACGCAAAGACCTGACGCCCGACGAAGTCCGAGTAAAATCGCGGCAGCCCCCAACGCGCCCCAGCGCGCGGCGGCGGAGCGGTGAAGGCGGTCGGGCCAGCTTCCTGCATGACCGCAGCGTAGCGAGGAAGCGTGAACGGTCAATTCGCGACTCGCCTTGGCTTACTCTTACTCTTAATCTTCCTCGTAATCTTAATCTCCAGACGGGAGAGATTAGGATTACGAGAACGATCAAGATTAAGAAAGAACCGACGTAACGCGCATGGCGAAAAACATTGTCTATTTCGACCTCGAAACCCAGAAGTCGGCGGACGAGGTGGGCGGCTGGAACAACATCAGCAAGATGGGCCTGAGCGTGGGCGTGACGTACAGCACCGCGCGCAGCGAATACCGCATCTACGGCGAGAAGCAAGTGGGCGAGTTGATCACGGATTTGCAGCGCGCCGATCTGGTCGTCGGCTTCAACGTGCTCCGTTTCGACTATGAAGTCTTGCACGGCTACACGCCGTTCGACATGAGCCAGCTTCCCACGCTGGACATGATGGTGGACCTGGCGAACACGCTGCAGCACCGCCTCTCGCTCGACTCGATCGCGACCGCGACGTTTGGCGTGGAAAAAACGGCGGAGGGCTTGCAGGCGATCCAGTGGTTCAAGGAAGGCAAGATGCTGGAGATCGCCGAGTATTGCTGCTACGATGTAAAGATCACCAAACTCGTCCACGAATACGGCGTCGCGCAGCGGCAACTGCACTACAACAATCGCTTCGGGAAAAAACTGACCGTGCCAGTGAAGTGGGAGATTTGAGAAGCGATCCAGGCCAGCGGTTGCCATTGCACGGGAGCACAGGTAGCTTTTGCTTCAACTGGTAGAGGGCAACAATGAAATTTACCGACGACTATCACGCAAAATATCGACTTTGGGCTGCCAACCCACAAGTTGTCCCGCTACCTGCGCCAGTTAGATTGCCGGCGTTCAAGAGTCGCCGGTTTTCCACGCACGCGGAGATGAACGAGTGGAAAGCGGCAATCTTGCGACAAATCGCCCAATCAGCGACTGCCAAATGAACGAACTGATTGAAGCCTTCAATGTCGCGGGCGTTCGCTATCTCCTGGTCGGTGGGCAAGCCATGCGCCTCACCGGGATGCCGCGCTTTAGCATGGACTGGGATTTTTTTGTCCCGCCACACGATGCGGAGAATTTCACCAAACTCAATCAAATCCTGGGTGACGAATTGGATGTTCCGATTGTTCCGTTGGGGAAAAGCGGCGAGAATTTCATCCAGACATACCAGACCCGCTGGGGCGTGGTGCAGTTTCATCTGGGATTGCCCGGCGTGCCGAAGTTTGATGAAGCTGAAGCGGATGCCGTGCTGCGCAAAAGTGAAACCGGTATGGTCGTAAAATGCCTGTCCGGGCTTCAACTTCTCGCAGCCAAACACGCGGCAGGGCGACCGCAGGATCAGGCCGACATCGCCTTCCTCGAAGAATTGCAACGGCTTGGAAAACTTTCCTAGCTCAGTCGGAAGGATGGCCCTTCCATCCCTGACTTCATGGAAGCCGCTTCCGAAATTCCGCGCACGCCTTGGCCACATCCTGCGCGTTCAGAATGGCTGATACCACACAAATGCGCTGGGCACCCGCCGAGAGCACGTCATCGAGGTTGCTCAAGTTGATTCCACCAATGGCAAACCACGGCACCGTCACGTTCGCCGCCGCCCAGCGCACGTATTCGAGGGTCACGGGTTTGGCCGTCGGTTTCGTGCCGGTGGCATAGACAGGCCCGATGGCGATGTAATCCGCGCCCGCCGCGACGGCACGCTGCGCTTGTTCGGGCGCGTGCGTACTCAAGCCAATTTTTAATTTCGCATTTTGAATTTTTAATTCCTCAACGTGCTTGTATCCGGCCTCAAAAAAGTCCTCCTGCCCCAGATGGCAAAGCTCCGCGCCGATTTCACGGGCGAGTTCCAGATGATCGTTGATGACCAACCCGACGTTCGCCTTCCGCGTGATCGGCAGAATCGCCTCGGCCATGTGCCGGATTTCTGCCGGCGATGAAGTCTTGGCGCGCAGTTGAATCAAATCCGCCCCGCCATCGCAAAGCTGCTGCGCCACAGCTTCCGGCGCGCGACCACGGAGGTAGGCCGTGTCCACAAAAGCGTAGAGTTTGCAGTCGGTGAGAGGCTTCATTTCAGTCTTGTAGGAGACGAGGTGAGGAGGCTCAAACTGGGTTCTGGGCGAAAAGCTTGAGACTCGTCACCTCGTCTCCTACGAAAATTATTTCGCGGCTTCTTCGGTCGGCGCGGGTTCGGTCGGCGCCGCAGTTGCCTCGTCGCCTTTCAACTGCTCCGGTGGCGTGGTGGCCAGGCCGGGATCCGCCGTGAGCGGGGCGGCGGGTTTTTCGACGATGATGCGGCGCAGTTCGTCCGCCGCCGGCAAGTCTTCCAAGCTCCGCAAACCAAAGTATTCCAGGAACAGCGTCGTCGTGCCGTAAAGCGTCGGGCGGCCGACGACCTCGGCGCGACCCACGGATTCCACCAGACCGCGCTCCATCAAGGTCTGCATCGTGCCGTCCACGCTCACGCCACGAATCTGTTCGATCTCGGCACGCGTCATCGGCTGCCGATAAGCGATGATGGCGAGCGTTTCGAGTGCGGGTTGCGAAAGCCGCGACGGACGCGCCTTCACGCCGACCAACGCCTTGAGCCACGGCGCGAATTCCGGTTGCGTCACAAATTGCCACGAGCCGGCGACACACACGAGCCGGTAGCTGCGCGCGGCGGCTTCGTGATCCTGCGCGAGCTGTTCGAGCGCGGCGGTGAGCTCGGCTTCCTTCACCTTCTTGAGCGACTTGACCGTGGCGTCGGCGTCATCCTGTTCGGCGGCGCTGGCGAAGATCTCGCGCAGTTCGGCAGGGCTGAGCGGCTTTTGCGCGGAGAACAGGAGCGATTCGAGAATAAATTTAAGTTCCATGAGTTCAGTGAAAAGGAATTGCCCTCACCCCGGCCCTCTCCCATCCGATGGGCGAGAGAGAATCACCCGCCGTTTCCCGGAATAACGGATGCCGGAGTTTGCCGGACGCGCATTCGCAACAACGGAGATGGCCAATCGCTGTTCCCTGCCCAGTAACCTCCCGGGCGTAGCGCAGGTTGGCAACCTGCTGTATCGCCGACTGGTAGTCGGCTGGCCGCAAAAATGTCGCACCGCTGCGGATTACCAATCCGCGACACAGCAGACTGCCAGTCTGCGCTACGGTCGCAG
>CAYHFK010000257.1:0-7167 GCA_964355895.1 uncultured Bifidobacterium sp.
GCGGCGCATTGCCGAACAGGTCGGCACGCGCACATTCGTGCTGGGCACCGAGCGGGCCGCCTCCGGCCTCTTGCGCCAAGCGGATATCAAGGTGGCGGCCAGCCCGCGGGGCAACTCCGAACCGAAGAGCAAACGATGAAAACCAAAACGGTGAAACGACGGGTCGCCGGGCGGGCGACCGGAAATGGCGGTCCGGAGCGCGGCGGCGTAAAGCCGCGTGCGGCCACGCCGCTATACGCGGTTCACGCCGCTTCAACGTCCGCAAACGGGAACGCTTCGTCACTTGCAGGTGCGGTTGTGGGTCGGACGGTGAAGCGGGCTAAAGCCCGCGCCCCGCGCCCGCCCGCCAAACTCTGGCAACTGCGCCTTTACGTGATGGGCCAGACGCCCAAATCGCTGACGGCGTTCGCGAACCTGAAGCAGATTTGCGAAAGCCAACTCAAAGGCCGCTATCGCATCACGGTGATTGATTTGGTGAAGCAGCCCCACCTGGCCAAAGGCGACCAAATCCTGGCCATTCCCACGGTGGTGCGCAAGTTGCCGAAGCCCGTGCGAACCATCATTGGCACCCTTTCCGACACCGATCGCGTGCTCGTCGGCTTGGATTTGCGCGCGGCGGATTAACCCGAACTCCGAAGTGAAAAAAACGCGAAACCAAAGCCAGACGTTAGCCCGGATATTTCACAAACTTCAGGCGGAGCGCCGGTTAGCATTTCACACGTTTTCCAAGGCCCGTTGCCGCCTCTCATTAACCCCCGGCTTTAGCTGGGTGTTACCGGGCGGCGGCGACCCCAACCGTTTCAACGGTTTCCCAGACGCGGACAAAACCGTTGAAACGGTTACCGCCTTCCGCACCTCACCCCACACCCGGCTAAAGCCGGGTGTTAATGAGAGCGTCCGCTCGCTCCGCCTCCAGGCGTGTGAAATTTCCAGGCTCGCAGTGCGGCGTTCAGAGTCCATGTGGAAAACCCTTGGCTTCGGTTCGTCCTCGTCGTCGTTCTCGTCCTCGTCCTCGATTTTACAAGAGTTTTCGAGGACGAGGACGACGACGAGGAGGATGGCGAATTCCGAGATTAACCGGGACGAACGCCCGTGAAAACAAACAAGACCCAGGCCTCTGCGAAGTCCCCGGCCACCCGGGCCAAGGACAAATACGTCCTGCGCCTGTTCGTGGCGGGGGCCACGGTCCGTTCGCGCCAGGCCGTCCTGCGCGTCCGGCAACTGTGCCAAACGGAAATGAAAGACGCCTGCGATCTGAAAGTGATTGATATCTATCAGCAACCCAAACTGGCGCGCGAGAACCAGATCGTCGCGACCCCGACGCTCATCATCGAATTTCCCCGGCCGGTGCGCCGGTTCATCGGCAACCTGGCGAACCTCACCGGCCTGTTCGTCGAGTTGGACTTGATCAAAAAAGGTAAAATCGCACTTTGAAAACTGCCCGCCCCAGCCGGAAGTCGGAAGCCAGAAGCCAGAAGCCAGAAGCCAGAGGGCCGACCTCCGGCCTCCGACCTCCGACTGCTGGCTTGCGCCCCGCGCCGTCCCGCCTTGATCAGCTCGGTAGGGCGCGTCACTCCGTGCGCGCCGCTGCTCCGCCTACCAACGACGGCGCGCACGGAGTGACGCGCCCTACCCGCGCAACCACAAACGTGCCGCCCGGCGAACACGCCAAACTCCGCGCCCGCCTGGCCGACGCCGAGGAAACGCTCCGCGCCATCCGCAGCGGAGAAGTGGATTCGGTGACGGTCGCGGGCAAGGAAGGCTCCCAAGTGTTCACGCTGGAAGGCGCCGAGCACGCCTACCGGATGCTCATCGAATCCATGAACGAAGGGGCGCTGACGCTGACGGTGGACAAGACGATTCTTTATGCCAACCAGTGCTTCGCCCGCATGGTCAAATGCCCGCTGGAGCAGGTAATGGGCAGTTCCTTTCGCCGCTTTCTCTCCGCCGAAGACCAGGCCACGCTCCGACCGCTCATGAAACGGGCCGACAAATCCGGCTCTAAAATCCAAGTGCGGCTAAAGACCGGCGACGGTTTGCAGATGCCGGCGCAAATCTCCATTCGTCCGCTGGCCAAGACCGGTTCCAAAAGCGCGACCTTCGGCATCGTGGTGACGGACATGACGGAGGCCCGGCGCAACGAGGAAAGGCTGCGGGCCTTGACGCACCGCGTGGTGCAAGTGCAGGAGGCCGAGCGCGGGCGCGTGGCCCTCGAATTGCACGACAACATCACCCAGCGTCTCTGCGCCGTCCTCGCGCACTGGGCGGCGCTGGCGAACAAACTGCCGGCGCGCTCGCCCCGTGAAATAATCCTGGCCGGCGGCGCCCGCGCCACCGCCGCGGCTATTTCACGGGACGAGAAAGCCGCGCGGGGAGAAGTGTTGAAACTCAGCGAACTGCTCGGCCAGACGGTTGATGAAGTGCAGCGCATCGCGCGCAATCTGCGGCCCAGCGTCCTGGACGAACTGGGCCTGGTCCCCGCCCTGCGCGCCCACTGCACGGAGTTCGCACATCGGACAGGCGTGTCGCTCAAGCTGGCCTGCCAGCCGTTGACCGCCCGGCTGCCCGCCGAAGGCGAGTTGGCACTCTACCGCATCCTCCAGAATGCTTTGGAGAATGTGGAGCAGCACGCCCGCGCCCGCCACGTTACCGTGCGCCTGCGGCAGCGCACCTTCATTCAGTTGACGATCCATGACGACGGGATCGGCTTCGACCCGGAACATCACGCGGCCAGACGAAAAGGAAAGGGCGGCCTGGGTCTGCTCAACATGCGCGAGCGAGCGACTTATGTGGGCGGCGACTTCAAGATCAAATCCGTTCGCGGCGCCGGCACGGAAATCGAGGTGCTCATTCCCCTGCCGCCAAGTGCCACGGCGGCTAACTGAACTGACTTATGAAACGAATCACCGTCCTATTGGCGGAAGACCATACGATTGTGCGCGAAGGATTTCGCAAGGTGCTCGAACTCGAAGCCGACCTCGAAGTAGTCGGCGAAGCGCAAGACGGCCGCCAGGCGGTCGCCCTGGTCAAAAAACTTCGTCCCGACGTGGTGTTGATGGACATCGCGATGCCCCTGCTCAATGGTTTGGAGGCCACTCGCCAGGTGCTCAAAACTCTCCCCGCGACCAAAGTGGTTATGCTCTCGGCGCACAGTGATGACGCCTATGTCCAGGAAGCAACCGAGTCCGGCGCGAGGGGATTTCTGCTCAAACAAACCTCCGCCCACGACGTGTGCCGGGCGATTCGGGAAGTCCAAAAGGGGGAAATGTTTTTCAGTCCCGCAATTTCCCGGCGCCTTGATCGTCTCCATTCGCAATCGCCCGAGCGCGCGGGACGGCTCAACCAGAAAGCCGCCCAACTGACTTCGCGCGAGAGGGAGGTGCTCCAACTCATCGCCGAAGGCAAGGCCAACAAGGAAACCGCGGCGGAACTCGGCATCGGCATCAAGACCGTCGAAAAACATCGCGAGCATCTCATGGCGAAACTCGACATCCACGACACCGCCGGTCTCACCCGCTACGCCATCGGCGCGGGCATCATCGAGAGCAGCGTCCAGGTGACCATTGTTTAGCGGCCCTACCGTTCATTAACTGGCTTGGATTGGTTATGGATAAAAATGACCTCGCTTTCTGGATGACTTTGGTGGGCACTGTTTGCTGGGGCGCTTGTTTTTGGTGGATGCACCGTATTTCCACCAAACAGAATGTCCTTTTGGCCCAGCTTCGCGAACAGGGCCAACGCATCGAAAAGTTATCCCGGATCGAACATGATCTCATCAAGGAAGTGCATCCCCAGGTCGGCGAGATCAAGGAAGGGATGGAAGAGATGATCGCGGTGGTGAAGGAGAATTCAGAAAAAAATCCGCCGGCAGCCAAAAAGAAGGGGCATGATTGAGAATCGTAAAATTGAGTAACGCAGACCAATGGGTAGGGTCGGCGCGTTGCGCCGACCAGCGCCGCGCGTGCAGCGGCGCAATGCTTTTGAGGAGAAGGCGGGAAGGCAGTTCAAAAGTGTTCCGGCCCCTGCACGGGCCGGCGATCGGCGCCGCGCGCCGACCCTACCAACCACCTGAATTTGCGCGTCTTTTGGGTGGTATCCGTCAGCCCTGAGCGGCCGGGAATTTTATGTTGAGACAATGGCGTCAATTGAACATATTCACACTGCTGGCGATGGAAAACCAATTCCAGTTGAAGCCTCCAAGCCAGACGTTGGAGCATTCGCGTCTTGGTTCGGCAGCGTCGCGCGCACTCATCCCCCCGAGTCTGGCCGCGCCGGACGCCGACCCTGGCGTCACCCGCAGGAAATAAACTCATGAAAAAAAGATCTTCACCGCCCCGCCTCCGAAAAAAGCCGGCCCACATTGCGACCCCGGAACCCCCCGTCTCGCCCCGTGAGATACTTCAGCGCACAGACCGCAGCAGGCACAGAGGCGCTATCTCACGGGGCAAGCCCGCGAATGTTTCGTTCCCCATCGTTGGCATCGGCGCCTCGGCCGGCGGATTGGAGGCTTTGGAGCATTTCCTCAGTCACGTGCCGAAGAACAGCGGCATGGCGTTTGTCATCGTCCAGCATCTGGACCCGACGCGCAAAGGCATCATGCCCGAACTGCTCCAGCGCGCCACCAGCATGCGCGTGATCCAGGTCAAGGATCGCACCCCGGTCCAGCCGGACCAAGTCTATGTGATCCCGCCGAACAAGGACATGTCCATCCTGCACGGGGTCCTGCACCTGCTTGAGCCGACGTCGGCGCGCGGCCTGCGCCTGCCGATTGACTCCTTCCTCCGCTCGTTGGCGCAGGACCGGCAGGAACACAGCATCGGCGTGATTCTCTCGGGCATGGGCTCCGACGGCACGCTGGGACTGCGGGCCATCAAAGAGAAGGCGGGCGTGGTGCTGGTGCAGGATCCCGCGACGGCCAAATTCGACGGCATGCCGCGCAGCGCGATTGACGCGGGGTTGGCGGATATTGTGGCCCCGGTGGACGATCTGCCCGGGCGGATCCTCGCTTATCTCAAGCGCACGCCGCTGGCCCACTCCCCCGAACTGGCGCTGGAAGACAAGACGCAGAGCGCCCTGGAAAAAGCCATCATCCTGTTGCGCACCCACACCGGCCACGACTTTTCCCTCTACAAGAAAAACACCCTCTATCGCCGGATCGAACGCCGCATGGGCATCCACCAGATTGACAAGGTGGCCAACTATATTCGGTACTTGCAGGAAAACCCGCAGGAGCTGGATTTGCTGTTCAAGGAGTTGTTGATCGGGGTGACCAGTTTCTTTCGCGATGGCGACGTCTGGGAGGAGTTGCGCGCCAGCGTTATCCCGACGCTCCTCAAAGGCCGGCCGGACGGCCATGCCTTGCGGGCTTGGGTGCCCGGCTGCTCCACCGGGGAGGAGGCTTATTCCCTGGCCATGGTCTTCAAGGAAGCGATGGAGAAGAGCAAGCCCGCAAAGAAATTTACGCTGACCATCTTCGCCACGGACCTGGACAAAGATGCGATTGACAAGGCCCGCCACGGCCTTTATCCCGCGAATATTGCCGCCGATGTATCGCCGGAACGGCTAAAACGGTTTTTTACCAAGGCTGAAGGCGGCTACCGGGTGGGCACGGAGATCCGGGAAATGGTGGTCTTTGCCCCGCAGAGCCTCATTCTGGACCCGCCCTTTACCAAGCTGGATATTTTGAGCTGCCGCAACCTGCTGATCTACCTGGCGCCCGAAATGCAGAAAAAACTCATGCCGTTGTTCCACTACAGCCTGAGTCCCGGCGGCCTTCTGTTGCTCGGCAGCGCGGAGACGGTTGGCGGGTTCACCGACCTGTTTGCCTCGCTCGGCGGAAAGACAAGGCTCTATCGGCGCACCGAGTCCGCCACGCGCGCTGAGCCCATCGAGTTTCCCTCGTCCTTTGCCCCGTATTTGCCCGCTGGGACTGCCGACCGCCCGGAATCCAAACCACCCCTCAGTCTCCAGTCCTTGGCGGATCAGTTGGTCTTGGAGCATTACTCCCCACCCGCCGTGCTCGTCAATGACAAGGGCGACATCCTGTATGTGAGCGGCCGGACGGGCAAATACTTGGAACCGGCGGCGGGCAAAGCCAATTGGAATATTTTCGCCATGGCCCGCGAGGGCCTGCGCTATGAACTCACCAACGCGTTCCAGAAAGTGCTTCGGCAGGCCGGCACCGTGACCCTCAAGGGCCTCCGGATCGAGACCCAAGGCGGGGAGCAGTTCGTGAATCTCAAGGTCCAGCGGCTCGAAGACCCGGAGCCGCTGCGGGGATCGGTGATGATCGTTTTCACCGACGTGCCGGCGCCGCTGACAATGAAAGCGGCGAGTCACCCGGGGAAGGTGGGAAAAACTCCGGGCCACACCGCCCGGCTGGCGGAACTGGAACAGAAACACCGGCGGGTCTGCCTGGAGTTGCAGACCACCCGCGAAGACATGCAGGCCTCCCAGGAAGAGCTCCGCTCCGCCAACGAGGAAATGCAGTCCACCAATGAAGAAATGCAATCCACCAACGAGGAACTCACCACCTCCAAGGAGGAGATGCAATCGCTGAACGAAGAACTCCAGACCGTCAACGCCGAGTTGCAGGTCCGGGTGGACGAGTTGTCCCGGTCCAACAACGACATGAAGAACCTGCTCAACAGCACGGATATCGCCACATTGTTTCTGGACAAGGACCTCAAAGTGCGCCGGTTCACCACGCAAGCGACGAAAATCATCAAGCTCATCCCGGGCGACATCGGCCGGCCCATCACCGACCTTGCCTCCGACCTGCTCTACCCGGAACTGGTGGCCGACGCGCACGAGGTGTTGTCGAAGCTGGGCTTCGCGGAAAAACCGATCAGCACGCGCGACGGACGCTGGTTCACCGTGCGCATCATGCCGTACCGGACGCTCGACGACCGCATTGACGGCGTCGTGATCACCTTCGCGGACATCACCGTCGCCAAGACGTTGGAAGCGAAGTTACGGGAGAAGCAAGGTGTTCTGGAAAAGCACGTCGCGGCCCAATCGGCGACGATGCAGCGGGCCAAGGGCAACTTGACGGCGGAAACGGCCAAACGCAAAGGCATCAAGGCGGGGGCGGAAAAACCGGCGGCCCTCGCGGCCACAGAATTAAAAATTAAAAATTAAAAATTAAAAATGAGAAATGAGAAATGA
>CAYHFK010000258.1:0-3399 GCA_964355895.1 uncultured Bifidobacterium sp.
CGGTCTGCAAGTTGAACAGCGTCCGCCCGCACGACGGGCACGCGACGTAGTCGGTCTTGAACGAACGGCAGCCCGCCGCCTGCAAAATGTTGTAAGCCAGTCGCAGCGACTGACCCGCACCGGATTCGCCGCGCACGAGAATTGCGTCGCCAATTCCGTCTGCCAGCAGCGCCCCGATAACGACGGACGCACGGAGCAAGGCGATCTTGGGTTCAAGCAGGACAGGCGTCGCGCCTGTCTCCATAATTTTATTTTGGCTTCCCGCTGAGTTAGAGACAGGCGCGACGCCTGTCCTACGGTCTGCGAATCCCAGGCAATCTTTCAGGAGAATCGGATTGTTCCGGCCAAACCGCTTGAGCTTTGCCGCCAGCAGACGGAACGCGGTGATGGCCGGGAGCTTCACGCCATCCTTCACGGTGACGAGTTGGGTGTCGCAATTGATGGCGAAGTCCTGGGTCGGGTCGAGTTCCGCGACGTTCAGGTCTTCATAGACCGCTTCCGGCTTCACGTCGTCTTTGGGCCGAATCTTGGGCGCAACTTTGTCCCAGGTCGCGCGCGTGACAACGACGCGGATGAGTTGTTCGCCGCCGCATTTGGTCTGTTCGTTGAGTTCGATTTCGGGTGTCCCGCGGCGTTCGAAGTGGAAGGGGTCAAAGGGAAAGTCTGAAGTCTGAAGTCTGAAGTCTGAAGTCGTTAGTGTTGGAATCTGGGCCAGCAGATCGCGGCAGACCTCGATCTCGCGCGGCGAATCTTCCGTGAGCGAAACGCGGATGGTATCGCCCAAGCCATCACAGAGCAGCGAGCCGATGCCGATGGCGGATTTGATGCGGCCGTCCTCGCCTTCACCGGCTTCGGTGACGCCGAGGTGAATCGGGTAATTCCAATCCGGTCCTTCCTGCTCCAGGCGCGCCACCAGCAGCCGGTAGCACTCGATCATCACCTTGGGATTGGACGACTTCATCGAGAACTTGAAGTTGTGGAAGTCGTGCTTGCGCGCGATCCGGGCGAATTCCAATGCACTCTCCACCATGCCGAGCGGCGTGTCACCGAAGCGGTTCATGATGCGGTCGGAGAGGGAGCCGTGATTCGTGCCGATGCGGAGGGCCCGCTGGAGACGTTTGGCTTCGAGCACCAGCGGCGTGAACTTCTCTTCAATCCGCTTCAACTCGGCGGTGTACTGTTCGTCGGTGTATTCCTTGATCGCAAATTTTTTCGAGTCGGCGTAGTTGCCGGGATTCACGCGCACGACCTCGACCCACTTCACCGCTTCCATCGCGGCTTCGGGCTTGAAATGAATATCCGCGACAATGGGCACGCGACAGCCGCGCTGGCGCAGTTCGGCGACAATGACCTGCAAGTTCGCCGCATCCTTCACCGTCGGGGCGGTGATGCGCACGAGCTGGCAGCCAGCGGCGACGAGATCGAGCGTTTGTTGCACGCTGGCCGCCGTGTCCATCGTGTCGCAGGTAATCATGGACTGCACGACGACGGGATGATCGCCGCCGATGATGACGCCGCCATGCTGGGGATCGCCGATGACGACTTCCCGCGTCTTACGGCGACCAAAGAGGTAAGGCGAATCGCAGTAGCGCATGGCGGGGAATTATTTCTTCGGTAAAAAAATGATCGGTTGGGGACGCTCCCGACGACCGCTGCGGATCCAATCACCGATGTCGTAGAACGCGATCCAAAGCATAAAGCTGATGAGTGCCACCGCGAATCCGCTTTGGATGTAATTTAAGATTTTCGGGCTTGCCGCTTTCCGGCGAATGACCTCAACCAATGAAAGTAGAATATGTCCGCCATCAAGCACAGGCAAAGGCAGCATATTGAGCATGGCGAGATTGACGTTGAGCAAAACGCTGAACCACAGCACGAGCCGCCAGCCGTCCTCGTTCTGAAACAGGTTGGTGTACATCCGGATGATCATGACGGCACCGCCCAGTTGCTGCGGGCCAATTTCAGTTCGCTTCGAAACGACCGCGCCGATTGTGGCAAAGATTTGTTTACCGCTGGCCTTGATCTGTTCCCAAGGGCCAGGATAAGTGAGAGTGCGATTGGTGTTATCGAGCCAAACAATGCCGAAGATTGGCGGCGCGTTCGGGGGCGAAGTCGGTTTCTCCGCGAGCAACTGTCGCTCGAATTGCTCAGCGCCACGCCGAAGGGTGATGTTGATTGGCGTTGCGTTCTTGTTTGTCATCAAGTCGCCGGCATATTCTACGGCATCAATGCTGTAAATTTTCTCGCCATTCACAGCCACGATTTGATCCCCGTGTTTCAAACCAGCACGATCGGCTGGGCTATTGGTCAGGACCGCTCCTACTAGAGCCTCGGAACTTATGTCCACGAGTATCTGCCGAAGCGCTCTCCGTTCGTACCATTTGGTTTCACGCTTGAAAGGTTTCGCGTAAGTGACGTTCGTCTCCCCGTTGCGCACATAAGTGAGGGCGATGTTGGTTCCTTCGCTCGTGATCACCCGCCAAATAAGGCTGTCCTGCGATTGTGATCCGTAGCTGCTGATGGTGTGGCCGTCAACTTCCAGAATCCTGTCGCCGGACCGGAGGCCGGCTTTCCAAGCAGGGCCGTCCGGAATGACCCAACCAAGAATGGGCTTGTTGTCCGCGATATTGGCCGGTTTGCCCACCTGCCAGACGACGACAGCGAATGCGATCGCGAGCAGGAAGCTGAACAGCGGCCCGGCGAACGCGACGATGATTTTGTCGAGTGGCGAAGCGTTGGGCAGTTGTTCGGCGGAGCTTTCAGTTTTGCCCTCGATGGCTTCCATCGTCGCCATTTGGGGTAGCGAGACGTAACCGCCGGCGGGAATCCAGCCGAGGGCGTATTCCACGCCGTTGATTTTGGCTTTCCAGATCGGTTTACCGAACCAGATGGCGAAACGCTCGACCTTCATGCCGCGCCAGCGGGCCGCGAGGAAGTGGCCGAGTTCGTGGACAAAGATAAGCAGGTTCAGCGCGAACAGCGCTTCCAGCACGACCAGGACGATTTTCAATATGGGCATTTTTAATCAGTTTGCTCCAAATGGAGCTTTGGGGAGTATAGCGGTGATTCGGTGAGCCGCAATCACAGAGCGTCCTTTCAATTTGCTATCGGGGATGCATCGTAGCGCAGATTGGCAATCTGCTGTTTCGCCGACTGGCAGTCGGCTGGCCACCGCTCGCAGGTTGCCAACCCAGACTGACAGTCTGCGCTACCGCGCCGCTTCCTGCCGTGCCCAGACGTCGGCGGCGAGAATTTGTTCGAGCGTTGGATGGGCCACGACCTGGTGCGCGTCCATCGTGCGGCGTACGGTTTCGGTTATTTGCGGGAAATTGATTTTCCGATTTACGAAGGCTTCGACCGCAATTTCGTTAGCGGCGTTCAATACCGCCGGCAACGTGC
>CAYHFK010000258.1:3499-7161 GCA_964355895.1 uncultured Bifidobacterium sp.
ACGAAGGCTTCGACCGCAATTTCGTTAGCGGCGTTCAATACCGCCGGCAACGTGCCGCCCACCTCACCGGCGCGGCGGGCCAGCGTCAACGCGGGGAATCGTTCCGCGTCCGGCTCTTCAAATGTGAGGCTGCCCAGTTTCGGAAAATCCGTCTGGACGCGGTCGCTCGCGGCCCGGTCGGGGTACGTGAGGGCGTATTGAATCGGCAAACACATGTCCGGCGTGGAAAGTTGGGCGAGCAGCGCGCCGTCCACGAACTCAACCATTGAATGAACGATGCTTTGCGGATGCACGACCACGCCGACGCGCGCCATCTCGATGTCGAACAGCCAGCGCGCTTCGATCATTTCCAGTCCCTTGTTGAAGAGCGTCGCGGAATCAATGGTGATCTTGCGCCCCATGACCCACGACGGATGTTTGAGGGCGCGTTCGACGGTGATCTCGGCAAATTTTTCTTTCGGCCACAGTTTTGCGTCGCGGAATGGTCCGCCGCTCGCCGTAAGCCAGAGCTTGCGGACGGCCGCAGGCGGCTTGCCGTCGAGACACTGGAAGATCGCCGAGTGCTCGCTGTCCACGGCCAGGACGCGCACGCCGTATTTCCGCGCCTCGTTCATCACGATTTCGCCGGCCATGACGAGGATTTCCTTCGAGGCCACGGCGATGTCTTTCCCGGCGCGAATCGCCGCCAGCGCCGGTTGCAACCCCGCCGTGCCGACGATGGCGATCAGCACGATGTCGGCCTCCGGCAGCGTGGCCAGTTTCACCAGGCCTTCCGGGCCGGAAAAAACTTCGCACGCGGTGCCGAGAGTCGCGCGAAGTTCCTGGGCCTTGGCGGGATCGTGGATGGAGATAGCGGCGGGCTGATGCTTGCGTGTCTGGTCGAGCAGCAGTTCGGAATTGTTACCCGCCGCCAGGGCAATCAACCGGATGCGCTCGGGCAAATCTTCCGCCACCTTTACCGTGCTGGTGCCGATGGAGCCGGTGCTGCCTAAAAGAACGACGTTCTTCATTTGCGATTTACGATATTCGATTTACACGTCAACGGGAAGCGCGGGTGATTTTCCTCTCATTAACACCCGGTTTCAGCCGGGTGTGGTGGGGCACAGGTTGATCCAGCCGTTTCAACGGCTTTTCCGCACCGAGCAAACCGTTGAAACGGTTTTTGTTTCATCGCCACGAGCCACACCCAACTCAAGTTGGGTGTTAATGAGAAGTTGTCAGTCACGGATGGGTCAGGACGTGCCGCAAATACAGATACATGATCGGCGCATTGAACAGCAGGCTGTCCAGCAAGTCGAGGACGCCGCCGATGCCCGGAAAAAAACTCCCCGAGTCCTTCACCCCGGCTTCACGCTTGAAAAGCGACTCGATGAGGTCACCGATGACGGCGGTCGAACTCAATACGACGCCCAGCACAATAGCATGCACGGGCGTCATGCCCGGCATTTTGTCGGCAAAATAATGCGCGAACAGCAGGCTTGTGCCGGTCGCCACGACAATGGCGCCGGCAAATCCCTCCCACGTCTTGGCCGGGCTGATGCGCGGGATCATCTTGTGTTTGCCAATGAGCGAGCCGACGGCATACGCGCCGCTGTCGCTGAATTTGGTGACGAGTATGAAATAGAGGACGTAGTATTTTCCGTAGTCGTTGATGCCGGGGAAGAAATTGATTTTCTGGATGAAGTTCAGCAGCCAGGGGACATACATGAGGCCAAACAGCGTCGTGGAGATGGCGAGGATGCCGGCCGTGTTGTGGCGGGCGACAAATTGCCGCACGCACAAGCCGAGGACGAACAGGATCAGAAAGCTGGTTTCAAAGTCGTTCACCCGCGCCGGCGAGTCGTAAATTCCGAGATGCCCGGTCACGTGCAGAAAGGTGACGACCATCAACAACACCCCGGCCAAAATCCCCCAGCCCTTGAAACACACCAGACCCCGTTTCTCTACCAGCCCGTAGAATTCCATCAGCCCGACGCACGCCAGCACCACCATGAAAAGCGCAAAGACGTAGTCGGCGATGAGTTTGTTGCCCGAGAACATCGCGGCCAGGACGATGGTCCACAGAATCACCGTGCTGGTCAGGCGACGAAAGAATACTTTCGCCTTGGAAGGAGGTTGGGTTGCGACGACGGGATCAGGCATCGGCGCGGACGTTAGCAAGCCGAGGAAGCGTTGCCAACAGGCTTCTCCTACGGGAGGACTGTATAACTGGCAGTGGCGGTCAGCGAAGGTAGCGTCGGGCGTCTCGCCTGACGTGGAGGGCGTGCATCTTGCCGCCCGGAAGGGATGCTCGAACTTGCCACCGTTTAGGAATGTTGGTCATCGCCGGGTACAGCCTCGCCCTTTCCGCCGGGCGGGACGCCCCGGCTCTACGGCAGGCGAGACGCCCGACGCTACCCCTGTTGTCGGGTCGCCATTTCCAGTCGCTCCCTTCAGCCCGCAGCCAGATGCCGCGCCTGGCGTTTCAGGGGCGCGGCACGGTTTCGGGCGCGGGGCGCATTCGTGGCGGTCAGAAATTCGCGGAGAAACTCGGGTTGATCATGCCGTCCACCCCGCTGGTAATCGCGCCCCATCGTTTCGGCCACGACCCCGGGAGCGAGCTTCATTTCGTCGGTCAGAAAAACGAAGAGCGATTCCATCAGCCGGGCCAAAGCGATGGCATCCGTTCGCCGCACGCGGGCGTACAGCCATCCGCTCCAGCGCAGGAACGAGTGAAATGGCGACGCACCCCCGCTCCAGATCAACGGCGTCGTTTCCACAAAGTTTCCGCTGTTGCCCACCAAATCCCAGTAGCGTGCGAAACGACGCAGGGTTTGCATCGTGGCAAAATCAATCAGCTTGGTTTGCAGAATTTCGTAGGGCGGATGCGCGTTATAGACCATCTGCCACTCGGCGTCGTGGCGCACGATGGGTGTGCCGCGCAGCCGCTTCAGGATGCCGACCTGGATTTCCTGCGGGCGCAAGGCGATGAGTTGGTCAAAGCCCGCGCCAAAACTCTCGACGCTTTCGCCGGGCAAACCCACGATGAGATCGGCGTGCAGGTGGACGCCCGTCTGTTCCCGCAGAAAGTGGAAATTGTCCGCGAGGCGCGCGTAGTCCTGCCGGCGGCTGATCCGTCCGGCGACCTCGGGGTTAAACGTCTGGATGCCGACTTCAAATTGGAGCGTGCCGGCTGGAAACTTGGCGATGATCTCGCGCAACGCCTCCGGCAACCGGTCGGGGATCATCTCGAAGTGATAAAAGTTTCCGGGCTGATGCCGCTCCAGAAAGAATTCGAGAATGGCGCGACTCGTCGGGACGCTCAGGTTAAACGTGCGATCCACGAACTTGAACTGCTTCGCGCCCCGGTCGAGCAGCTTCTGCATCGCGTCGAGAAAGGTGGGCAGGTTCACGGCCCGCACCGGCACGTCGAGCGACGACAGGCAAAACTCGCAACTGAACGGACATCCGCGCGACGCCTCCACATAGAGGATGCGATGTGCGATGTCCTGGGCGTCGTAGAACTCGTAGGGCAAGGCGAGCTGCGCGAAATCGGGCAGTGGGGCAGGGATGATTTTTGAGAGGGTTGGGTAGGGCGCGTCACTCTGTGCGCGCCGCTCTTCGATTCCGGAGTCGGCGGGCAGCGGACTGCCCGCCCTACCATCCAACAACTCCCCGCACAC
>CAYHFK010000259.1:0-7160 GCA_964355895.1 uncultured Bifidobacterium sp.
CGATAACCGATGACATAAGCGATGAACCAGTCAACGGTCAGCTTCAATTCGGGAATGAGCTTCCCTGCTTCGATCAGGGCCGACCGCTTCAAAATGACCGTGTGGCCGGGGATGAAAAGCCGCCCCTGCCGCTCCAGTTCCACCATTCGCTGCGGTGACAAATATGAAGGAGTGTCCGCCATGCCCACGCCCATGTGCCAGTTCAGACCGGTGGCTTCCTCCCGCCAGTCGCCGATGGTGCAACTCAGCCCAGCTCGGGGATGCTGCGCCAGAACCCGCAAAGATTTCTCCAGAAACCCGGGCAGAATTTCGTCATCGGCGCTTGAAAGAAATACGTATTCGCCTTGGGCCAGATCAATCCCCCGATTGATCGTAAAACATACCCCTTCGTTCTTTTCGTTTCGGTGGAACTTGATGACCGGATGCTGCGTTGCCAGTCCTTGAATGATTTCCACGCTGTCGTCGGTGGACCCATCGTCAATGATAATGACCTCGAGGGGTTGGGCCGACTGTTTCAGGATGGCGTTCACCGCCACTGGCAGGCAATGCCCGTGATTGTAGTTGGGGATGATGATGGACAACGTCGGCAAATTCATCGGCGGTCCTTTGCTGAGGGGTCCGTGGGATGGACGACAGGACCAAAAGTCGGGCGAGAGGTTCTCCCTCGCCCCCGCGGAGGGGGAGAGGAGGAGACTGCGGCTCTTCCGTGTAGTTTCGCGCAACCCCTCACCCTGCCATGAACCGGAGCGCCGAGCACCGCCTCGGCCCGTTTCTCGAATGGCATTCCAACTGGCCGAGACGGTGCTCGGCGCTCCGATCGCGCAGTTCTTGGGCAGTGAGCACGGCCGAAAGGATCAGGGAGCGTTCCATGAACCTGAGCCGAACGAGCGCCTATCGTCTCTCTCTCCCCACGAGGAACGAGTGGGGAGAGAGCCGGAGAGAGGGGCAGCCCAGCAAACTCAAAGCCTCCTCTCCCCGGCCCTCTCCTCCCTCTTACGTCGGGAGGAGAGGGAGATGCCGCCGTGGTCCGGTTCAGGGGTTCAATGCGCGGATCGTGTGAGCCGGTTTCAAAACCCAACCGAACGCCGCGTGTGGGCACGCGGCCTACAAGATTTCGGCCCAAAACCCGCATTTGTAGGCCCGCTGCCCTCAGCGGGCGGGGTTTTGAAAGAACCTCGTGTTTCGGGGGATTCTCTCCCCTTCCGAAGGGGAGAGGGAGGATCACTCCGCACGCGTGTAGTACCGTGACAAAGAAGATTCGATACATGGCTTGGTAGGGCGCGTCACTCCGTGCGCGCCGTTCGGGGTGCCCATTGCCCATCTGCGGCGCGCACGGAGTGACGCGCCCTACCTGCCGACAGCGACTCGGGCGAGCGTCTCGTGACGTAACGAAACTTCCGTGTCGCCATAGTATTGCATCCGGCGGTTTCATTAGTCAGTGTTGGGTTTGTTCAGAATCGGCACCGCGCGACAACGTCCGTCGGCCTGGGCCGCCCGCGCTTCCGCCAGGCGTTCGGGCGAATCAATCGCACAACGATAACCGGTCAGCGCGAAGCCATAAACGCGGCCCGAGGGAATGAGCTTCGGAAAAATGTCGCGCGGCAAGTCGCAGGGCACGCCGGCGGGAATCGCCTCCAGGACTTCCGGCGCGCAGATGCAAACACCCGAATTGACCCACCGTGACAACTGGCCGGCCCGCGATTTTTCGTCCGGGCGTTCAATGAACGCAGTGATGCGTCCGGTGTCATCCAGACTGACAATGCTGTTGGACTTCAGCCTTTGATGCACCAGCAAAGTGGCCAGGGCGCGGCGTTCGCGGTGAAACGCCAGCATGGCGGAAAAATCCTGGTCGGTGAGAATATCCCCGTAATGCACCAGAAACGCGGGTTCGTTCCGAAAGAAATTCGCCATTGTTTTTACCCCGCCCGCCGTGCCTAGCAGTTTCGGCTCGTAGGAATAGGTGAGTTCAAGCTGATGACCCGATCCGTCGCCGAAATGCTCCCGGATCATCTCGGGTTTGAAGTGCAGGTTGATGGCAATCTCGTGAAAGCCATGCTGCCGCAGGTTGCCGAGCAGGTAAGCCAGCAGGGGCTGGCCCTGGATGGCGAGCATGGGTTTGGGAATCTCCCGCGTTAATTCGCCCAGACGCGTTCCCAAACCGGCGCATAGAACCATGGCCTTCATCAGGCAAATGAAAAATGAAAAATGAAAAATGAAAAATTCTGCGGCCGGGACTCGCGGACTCGGCGGTCCAAGCTCCACAAACTCGCCGTGATTCCCCCATTCTTCATTTTACATTTTGAATTTTGCATTGTTTTAATATCCAGCCCACTGCCGCCGCCAAGTCTGCACCGATGTGATCCGGCTGAATGGTCGGGTCCAATGGCTCGCTGGTTTCGATGGGTTTCTCGTGATGTTTTCCGGTTTGCACCAGCACCGTGCGGCAACCGGCCCTTGCCCCGGCGATGATGTCCGTGATGCGGTCGCCCACGGCGAAGCTCGCGCGCAGATCAAGATTCAGTTCCATCGCCGCGCGCCGGAACAGGCCGGGCTTGGGTTTGCGGCAATCGCAATCCACGCGATACGCCGGCAACGTGGCGTTCGGATGATGCGGGCAGATGTAGATGCCATCCAGCGGCGGCGCCCCCGCGCTTTGCAAAAGCGATTCCATGTGGACATTCACGGCGCGGACGTCCAGCTCGCTCGCCAGTCCGCGCGCCACCACCGGCTGGTTGCTGACGACAATCAGCTTGAAGCCAGCCTCGCCGAGCGCCTTCAACGCGCTCGGCACGCCCGCAGGAATGACCACCTGTTCCGGTCGCGTGAGGAGATGGACATCCTCGATCAACACCCCGTCGCGGTCGAGAAAGACTGCGGCTTTCATGGCGTCACGAAATTCACGTCGGGTCGGATTGGCCGCAGGCGCTCGGCGATGCGTTTCGCCAGCGCCGTGGGCAAAACAATAAAGACGCTGGCACCAGTAGGAATGTCTTTCACCGCATGAATGGGTCGCCCCTCGTGTTGCTTGCCAATCCGGTGCGGGTCTTCGTCCACAAAAAACGTCGCCGCATTCTGCAATTGTGCATCCAACCATGTCGCACCAATGGACGTTCCAAAAAGCCCCAGCGTACCGCGGCTCGCCATAGCTTTGGCCTTGGCGATGGATTCGTTGAGGAACTTCCAATTGTTGAATGTCCGCTCGGCCTGGGCGGGCGGACAAACCGGGATTGGCGGGACCTGACCAATGGGTTTGCGCGCGAGCAGGCTGATTTCCTTTGCCACCCAAGCATCACCAGCCTGAAGCACTTCAAAGCCCGCGTCACCCACCACCCTCGACAGCGAGCCGGGCGAGAAATGCGACGCGTGATCCGCGACCAGCAGAAAGAAAGGATTGATGCAGCAATCGGGGACTTCCACCACCAGCCAGCCGCCCGGCTTGAGTTTCGTTGTCACCTGTTTCAAAAAAGCCGTGGGAGCGGGGATATGCTCCAAAACGTGGATCAGCGAAATCACATCGAATTCACCGGGGATTTCCGTCAACGAGCCGGAGTACAGCCGTTCCACGCCGCGAATGGCTTCCACCGCGGCACGATGGCGCGTGTCAAATTCCGATCCGCAGAAAACCCAACCGGGCAACGAACGACTGCATGCCCGAAGAAACGCGCCGTTGCCGCAACCGATGTCCAACAAGCGACCACTTTCCGGCAGCTTGGCCGTCTGCAGCAAACCTTCCACGATGGCGTCCGACCGCGCCCGGCCCTTGCCCGTCGCCGGGTTGAAAACGGTCTGCTCAATCCCGCCGCTTTGGTGATAGATGTCGTAGCGGGTATAAATTTCGCGCGACTCGTTTTCCCAACGCTTGTCGGTCACGGCTTGCACGAGGCCGCAAGTTTCGCACAGCCCCATTTGTCCTCCTGGCGGCCAGGGCTTGCAGTCGGAGGTCACCCGAAAAAAGTTCTCGTAGCCGGGCGCGCGACTAAGCCGGGCTGCGCCACAATTATGACAAAGGTGGTTCAATTCACTCATGTTGCCTTTAGCGGGCTGAATACCTGGTCAATCACTCTCGCCGGATCAAGCAGTTCAAACCCCAACTCGCGTTGAGCCCGGCTCGGGTCAAGCGTGCTGTACTGCGGCAGATGTTCCAACGCACCGGCGCGGGCGGAGCCTGGTTGGACAAGCGCGGAGTCGAACCCTCCGCGTTTGGCGAGACACCGCGCGATTCCGGCGTAAGTGATGTCGGCGGAGGCCGAGAGTTGCCAGATTCCGGCGCGTCGTTGCGCGGCAATTTCCGCAAGCGCGCCGACCGTGGCGTCGAGTGTAATCGGTGAACAGACGAAATCTTGGAACGGCGAGATCGGTTTGCCCTCCCGCAGGGATTGAATCCAGCCACGCATCAGCGGCATGTCCGGGTGAATCACTTTCGTGAGGCGCACGATCGCCGCCTGGTCACGCAGGCGCAGGAGCGCCGCCTCGGCCTCGGCTTTTTGGCGGCCGTACTCCGTGCGCGGGCACACCGGCTCATCCGGCTGACGCCCGGGTTTGCTGCCGTCAAAAACCAGGTTGGAGGAAATGAAAACTACAAAAGCGCCCTGTTGCACCAGGCGCTCGAGCAACGCCAGCGTGCGCGTCACATTCACCAGCCGGGTGCCCGCGGGATTCGCGCGACACTGTTCCAAACTTGTGATCGCCGCGCACAGCACCACGGCACGGCACGCGGGCAGTTCCGGCCAGGATTCGGGAGGCTGGGTGAGGTCGAGGTGCAGGACGTTTTGCGGGTCCGGGACACTCAACAGACTGGTCGCCACAACTTCGCGGCCTGATCGCTGCAAATGCCGGCGCAAGGTTCCGCCCAGCAGTCCGTCCGCGCCCACGATCAACAACCGGTCGCTCACGCTATTTTCGGTTGCAGCACAAGGCCCACAGGTAATGGGCCAGCGGGTGGAAGCCCGTATGGACCACTTCGTCATTCATCGAAAAAATGAACACGTTGTGGAAATGCCGGGCCATCGTCGCTCGCATTCCGGGTCCATCCTTGCAATTGACGTGGCCAGCTTTACTCGGAGGCGACGCGTACACCTGTGATTGCAGCGAAGGACTGCCAATCAAGCAAACGCCCTGCGGATTCAACGAACCCGCAATGTTGCCAAGAAATCGCGCCTCGTCCGCCACTGGAATGTGTTCCAGAACATCCACGGCATAAGCACCGTCGAAATCCTCCGCCAGCGGCCCGGCCAGCATGTCATGCACCTTGAACGCGATGGGCCACTTCGGATTGCTGCGTTGCCGGTTGCGCTCGATGAACACCGGATCAAAATCCGTTGCCACCACTTCCGCCACCTCTTGCCGCACCACCCGGGTGCCGAAAGCATCCGCGCAACCCACTTCCAAAACCTTGGTCATCCCGGAAAACATCTTGGCCACAAACTTGTAGCGGGCGAGCACAAACAGCAGCCGGCGCGGATCATCGCGCCAGACCTGGCTGCTCATCAAGCCAAGCTGCTCCAGCCCCTGCTTTTCCAGCTCGACCAAAAATTGATATTGGGCTTCCTTGGTTTGTTCCATGTTGCTCCTTACTCAAAATAAATGAACGACCAGTCGCCGGTGTAGCCGGTTTGCTGGAACCACCAGGCCCACGCTTCCGGACGATAAAATGATTCACACGTCAACTGCCAGTAAAGCAGGTTCGCCTTCTCCTCCTCGTTCCGATACGACTCGACGACGAGGTATTTGTTTTTGCCCACCCGCTCGATCTCACGGAACGCACGGTCGAGGTCAAAGCATTGCAGGTTGTGCAAGGTCGTGATCGAGATTACCAGGTCAAAGCTTTTGTCCGGAAACGGCAGCGAGTTGGCGTGGCCGGCTTGCAGGAAAGGTCGGACCTCTTCCTTCGCGTTCTCAATCGCGTAAGTTGAAATATCCAACCCGCGCACTTCCACGCCCGGCACGGCTTGCGTGAAGTCGTAAAGCAGAAAGCCCTTGCCGCAGCCCACGTCCAGGATTCTGTCGCCCGCCTTCAGCCCGTAATGTTTCACCATCGCGTCGGCCACCACCCGCCAGCGACCGTCATAACGCATCCCGCCGTAGCCCACCTTTCGGTCGCCATCCCAATAGTCTTTGCCGAATTGTCGCGCGAGCTTGGCCGCTTCGGCCTTGGGAAATTCGTTCACCCGCGCGAGATAGTCGCGCTTCGTTTTCTTGTGGATTGCCGAAATAAAATCAATTTCTGCCATAGGCTGCAAAGGTGACATACTAAAAACGAAAATGCTGGCGTTGGCAATCCCGGTCTGCGGTATGAACCACGAAAAAGCCCCGCGCACCGCCCGCAATTGGTAGGGTCGGCGCGCTGCGCCGACCACCGGCCGGCGTATAGCGGGGTGGCCGCCACGCGGCTTTACGCCGTGCAGGGCCGGAACCGCTTTGAAGTGGCTTTACGCCTTCCCAAAAATGTTGCGCCGCTGCACGCGGCACTGGTCGTCGCAACGCGCCGACCCTACCCTTGCGGTTGCGGTGCGCCATTCGCGTAACTCTAACTCTCGTCGTGGCGCACTACGGATGCCGCAAGCGGAAGTACTTGGTTTGGTCCGTCAGCGGCAACGTGACTTTTAGGTTGTCACCCTCGGCTTGCGGGGTATCAAGCACGTCACCCCAACCGCCCGGCAAAACGGCGTTCGTGGACGACTGGAGATTGAAGCCACTGGCCAGAGCCGGCCATGAAAGCGCGACGTTCGTGCCAGCTCGTGTGATCAGGAGAGTCGGATGTGGGTTCACCCCCACGGTGCCGGCCACGTAGCCCGCAGGCAATTCGATCGCGGCGGGATCAGAGACTCCGCGCAGCACCAGTTGGTCGCTCAAAGTCACCGGATAACTTCCCACCACGGTCGGCATCAAGCTGATCTTAGCCAACTCGCGAGCGCCGGGGGCAAAACTGCTCCCCGTCGGCAACACCAGCACCAGCCCCAGTTTCCCGGTCGCCACCTGATTCGTGTTGAGATTAAAGTTCGCGCCCGGGGCGCCACTGCCCAGGCTCGTCCCCAGGTAGCTGAAGACGGCGGGATCGAAGCTCACGGTGAAGCCCACCCCGTTCTCATTCCCCTGCGCTTGCAAGCTCACCGGCACAGTGACGGCCACGTCCTGAATCGCGTTGATCCCCGCCACGCGAA
>CAYHFK010000260.1:0-7117 GCA_964355895.1 uncultured Bifidobacterium sp.
GCCGCCGGCTTCGGGGCGCGCTGCCTGTCCTTCTCTTGGAACACCGAGCCGTACTATTGGAACGCTGATGCCGTCGGGGCCGCGTGCGGGTTGTAAAATTGGAACGCCGAGGGGTAAAGTTGAAATGCCCACGCCGGAAATGAATGTTGCGTGTCGTACTATTGGAATGTCCGGCGGTAAAATGGGAACAGCGGGAGCGTCGGGGCCTCGCGCACAGGCTTCTTTTGAATCGCCGCCGGCAACAATTAAAACACCGCTCTCGCAAATAGGTCCACTGAGCGGGAACAACGGAAGGCCGGCTTGTTAAATTGGCAGCGTGACGGGAGAAATACGGGGTCGGGATGTTTTCGCCGGGCCTTTACGCTCCTATTCGTTGTGCGGGATCGGGATGGTGCTGCCGCCGACGAATTCGCGGATGATGGCGTCGCCGGGGATGATGTCGTAGGCGGCCACCTGTTCCTTCGTGAAACCTTCCACGGAGTCGAGCAGCGCCTTCACGCGGTGATAACGGATTTTGGCGTCGAGGAAACCGGCGTATTCCCGGAAGTCCTCCTCGTGCGGAAGCAGACTCTCCGGGCCGTCGAAGAAGGGCTTGAGCGCGGGCAGATCGAAGGGAAAGCCACCGTTGAGGACGTGATCGGCCAGGCCCTGAAGCGGAATGATGCTGAAGAGTTCGCCGGCGCGGACGTAGTGCCAGTGCAACACGGTGCGGAGCGCGCTGTGATTGCGATGGCGCGCGTCGCGCAACATGCGGCGCAGCAGCCGCACGTCGGTGAATTTGGTCAGGCGCTGGGTCTGGCCGTCGCCTTCGAAGAGGGTGTTCTGTGTCTCAATGTAGAGCCGGAACTGTGCGCTGGCGTCAATGCCTTCGTTGATCGGCGGATAAAGGCCGTGCAGGCAATCCAGCAACAGAATCTGGTCGGCCTCCAGCTTCACCAGTTTCGTGCCCGTGCGCCGGCCTTCCTTGAAACTATAGACCGGCTTCTCAATGGCCTGACCGGCGAGCAACGCCTGGAGGTGCTGGTTTAACAACTGAATGTCCAGCGCTTCGGGCGTTTCATAATTGCGGTCGTTGATCCAGTCGGTCGGATGCTCGACGAGCGACCAGAAATAATCGTCGAGGTTCAACATCAGAAAGCGCAGGCCGTGCTGTTCCAGCCGTTGCGTGAGTTTGACCGTGGTGGTGGTTTTGCCGGAGGAACTCGGCCCGCTCACCCAGATCATGCGCAGACGATCGCCGTTGCGGAGGCGGGCGAGAACTTTTTCCGCGGCCTCATCCAGCGACTGCTCGTAGAGGGCCAGCGCCTCCGCCGCGATCTTTTTGATTTTGCCGGAACGCACCGCTTCGTTCAGGCCGGCCACGGTGTGGACATGATGCTTTTGGCACCAGTCGAGGGTGGCCGCCATGCGCTCCTGCGGAAAGCCGTTGCCCATGAAGGTCTGCGGCGTCAACGCGCCCTCCCGCAGCCAGTGGCGGCCCCAGCGATAACATTCGTACGCGTCGGCGGTGCTTTGAAAACCGTAACTGCGCAGCGCGTGCAGCACACCGTCCTGGATGCTCTCGATGGTCGGCGGAAAGTTCGCGATGAGATGATGCGCGTTGGCATTCAGGCAGACGACCACCGCATCCGCCAGAAATTCGGCGATCTGTTCCTCGGTGCCATGCGCCTCGAAAATCTTGTCGTTGACGCCGGGCATGAAATCCTGGCTGAACCCACCCACAGACCGGGCCGCGCGCAAGATTGCCTTGCCGATGCGGCTTTCATCAAAACGCACCAAGGCGCGGTTGCGCTTCTGGATCTTGCCGATGCGGTTTTGAACCGGCATGACCCGACAATACATAAAACCGGGTGCAGCACAATATGCTTTGCACCACCGGGAAGCGGCGTGAACGCCGCGCTCCCTTCACCCCAGACTGGTTTCAGTGGTTCCCGCTTGCCGATGGAAGGCATCAATTGTATGCGTTCGCCATGAAGACAGCCTGGCTGATCCCGGTAAGCCTCGCGCTGGGGGCTGCACTCAGCGTGTGCGCGACGCACTCGCGGGCCGCGGCACCGACCGCCGACATCACCGTCGCCGCGTATTATTTTCCAAACTATCATCCCACCGACCCGCGCAACGACAAGGCGCACGGCAAGGGTTGGAGCGAGTGGGAGATCGTCAAGGCGGCGCGGCCGCGCTTCCCCGGCCATCAGCAGCCCAAGGTCCCGTTGTGGGGCTACACCGACGAATCCGATCCGAAGGTGATGGAGCAAAAGATCGCCGCTGCGGCTGACCACGGCGTCGGCGTCTTCATCTACGACTGGTATTACTACAACGACGGCTTGTTCCTCGAACGCGGCCTGGAGAAGGGTTTCTTCGGTGCGACGAATCGCCATCGCCTCAAGTTCTGCCTCATGTGGGCCGACCACGATTACACGGATATTTTCCCGTTCAAACCGAAATTGGGGAAAGCCCCGCTGCTGTATCCCGGCAAGGTCACGCCCGAAACTTTCGACCGGATGACGGATTACATTATCGCCACCTACTTCAAGCACCCGTCCCACTGGCTCATCGAGGGCCGGCCGTATTTCTCGATTTACGACGTGGGCATGCTGGTCAGCGGCTTCGGTTCCGTCACCAACACGCGGATGGCGCTCGACCGTTTCCGCGCCAAGACCCGTGCGGCGGGTTTCCCCGGATTGCACCTCAACGCCGTGGTCTGGGGCGCACCCATCCTCCCCGGCGAGTCCACTCCGGCCGACTGGCAAAAGCTCGTGCCCGAGCTTGGCTTCGACAGCCTGACTTCTTACGTGTGGGCGCATCACGGAGCGCTGCGGGAATTTCCGGTGTCCGAATACGTCGAAGGCCGCGACCGGTATTTTCAGCACTGGGAGAAAATGCTGCGCGATTTCCCGCAGCCTTATTTCCCGAACGTGTCCATGGGCTGGGACTCCAGCCCGCGCACAGACCAGAGCGAGGCGTTCACGCAGAACCATCCCTATCCGTTCACGCCGATCCTGGTCGGCAACACGCCGGAACAGTTCCGCGAAGCCCTGCAAGTCACGAAGGACCGTCTGCTGGCCGCATCCACGACGCCGAAGGTCGTGACGATCAACTCGTGGAACGAATGGACCGAAGGCAGTTACCTCGAGCCCGACACGGTGAACGGGATGAAATATCTGGAGGCCGTCCGGGCGGTCTTCGGCCCGACCCCGCCGAATCCTACAAAGCCCGGCCGTTGACGACTGGCCGTGCTGGCACGGCTGCGGATGTTCACGCCAATATGTGAGTTACAACCGGCTTTCCGGCGGGAAGCTGGCGGGCCGGGGGTTTTAGTCCAGGGGATTCTCTACTTTCAACCCAAATTGCGTCGCCGGTTCAAAATGCCGCATGTTGGCGGTTGCCAGCGTGTGCCCTTTGCTGATTGCCGTGGCCGCTAGCAGCGAATCCTCACACGTCATCGTGCGATTGATGCTTTTGAGGTGGCCGAGCAATTTCTTCCATTCGACGAGGGTGTCCACGTCCAACCCCTCCAGCGATTCAATAAAAAGAATCTCCGTTTGGGCAATGCGTTCGGATAAAACCGGGTGGTCTTGATGTTCAATTCCCGGCAAACCAAATCGCATTTCCGCGATGGATACCAGGCTGATGAAGCTGTCGCCCTCGTTCACCGTCAACCAAGCGCGCAACCGATGCGGCATGGTGCGCTTGTTGTAGGCGGATACGATGTCGGTGTCGAGCAGGTAACTCATCGGCTGGGCAGATTGTGCCGTTGAACCGGCGGGAATGACACCTCTTGCGCCAGAAGATGCGCCAGCAAGCCTTTTGCGCCCTTGCGCGGTGGGCGTGGGGTTATCAAAAGGCTCCCCTTGCCGTCGTTGACCTCCCTCGCGTCACACGGCCCGCCGTCGGTCAATCCGTGCGCCTTTCGCCAGTCCATCGGCAACACCGTTTGCCCTTTCCAGCTAACTGTAACCGTTGTTATGTCGGTCATGCGGTAAGAATACCTTACCATTTCGAGCTGTTCAAGCACGCTTTCCGCATGCCCGCCCGATTCGCTACGGCTCCCACGCCGATCACGCGCCGACGAAGCGGGATTTTTATTTCCGCGCGTTCCATTCGTCGAACACGGCAAGGAGCGGCAGGAAGCTGTCCACGAGGAAGCCCTCATAGCCGTGACAGCCGCCGCGCCAGTCACGCCAATCCTTCGACATGCCGTTGTCGCAAAAACCCTGGTAGTCGCCCGCCGCAAAGCTGCGCAGCATCGGCTCGAAGATGCGCCGGGCGTCTTCCGGGCGTCCAATCTGGTAAAGCGCCTTCACCGTGAAGTAGGCGTAGCAGGCCGTCGCGCCGCCATTCTCGTAGAACTGAAAACCGTCGCTGCCGTCCTCCAACCGCGGCTCGCCGAACACCTCCGGCGGGTTTCCGTGGATAACGTAATCCCCCTTGCGCACCGGCACGAGATTGCCGGGCAGACCGAGATGGAAATTCGTGTAGCCGACCTGTGCCATCTTCGCGAGGAGCTTATCGAGGATCGCGTTCGCGTCCTTTTCATCCACCAAACCGTAGGTGATGGCCACGCCGTTGACGAACGTGAACCAGTAATCGTGCAACTGCCCGTCGGCGCTGCGCCAGCCGGCGAGCACGCCCGTGGCTGGGTTCCGAAACGTCGGCATGTAAGTCTGGCGAAGTTTCGCGGCGCGGCGCGCGAAAAACTCCGCGTCGTCCTTGTGCCCCAGCTTGCGCGCGACTTCGGCGAACTGCGTGGCCGCGCGAAACGCCAGCGCGTTGGCGTAGGCGTCCTCGTGGCCGAAATTGATCGTGTCCCACCAGTTCGCCGGGCGGCGTTTCCCCGTTGGCCGGTCGCCGTAATTGCCGCTCGTCGGGTATTCGATCAACCCGTTGCCGTCGCG
The DNA here is from genome assembly GCA_964355895.1 of uncultured Bifidobacterium sp. GTDB lineage: Bacteria > Verrucomicrobiota > Verrucomicrobiia > Limisphaerales > JADLHS01 > JADLHS01. Next base: position 4,896 of record CAYHFK010000260.1, read on the forward strand.
ATCCATCGCAAAGATCCGCCGGCCCCACGCGGCGAGCTGGTTGTAATTCGTCCGCGCCCATTGCCAATCCTTCGCGCCCTGGCAGTAGTTGCACGCGGCGATGAGCAGCGACGGGTAAGAGTCGGTTGAGTCGTAAGCCGAGCCCCAGCCGATGATGTCCGCCGCGCCGGGATTCGACTTGCCGTAACCGACCTGCCCGTAGCCCTTCGTGCCGGCCAGATAACCGTCCAGCGTCATGCGAACCAAGTCGAGGCACGTCAGCTCGTCCACCAGCGGTGGCGCCCGCAACGCGATTTCGGAATATTTGAACAACGTGAACGGCACCGGATCGCTCGAAGAATTGTTCGCCAGCATTTGCACCCGCGGGTTGACCTGGAAGATGTTCAGGAAACTGCGCCGGAAACCGTCGAACAGCGCGTCCTGCTCGATGCCGCGGAGCTTGGGATAAATCGCCGCCACTTCGAGTTGGTATTCCACCGTGCGTTGCGCCGCGGTGGCTGGCGGAAATGAAACCGCCACAAAGTTCGGCTTCACGTAGCGGCGGGCATCGTAGTCGAGCTTCGCGCCCTTCACGTCCGAACGGATGCGCACCGAGCCGAGGTCCGGCAAATGCAGCACGCAGGGCAGGGCGACGCGGCGTTCGCCCGCTTCCATGAGGCCGAGCAACGTGGCGTGGTTCGCCTTCTGGTCGAACCTGAGCAAGAAGGGCGGGTTGCTCACGCCCGGCACGAACCGTGAGCGCAGCTTCAGCGTCTTCTCGCCACAAACCACTTCCCACGCCGCCGACGGATTGGCGCCCGCCGGCTCGACCACGTAGGCGAATGTGCCCGGTTTGCCCGCGACGAACTTCAGCGTGCCGCCGGGAGAATTCGTCGGCAGGACGGGGTTGTGCGCGAGCTTCCCTTGGCCGAGCGCGTCCACCGTGAACATCGTGAACGCCGGCGCGGTGCGCGAGAATCCGACGGCGAGATGCCGCGATTGAAAGTCAGGCGGCGGTGAAAACGGGCTGGATGCCGTTGCCGCGGCGACCATCGGTCGCGCAGCCGTCAGCACGAAAACTACCGTGGTGAAGCCAAGGATTTGAGTGGGAGTGGATTTCATATTCGGTGGGGACATGCTTTCATGGGTTGCCCGTGTATTCATTCAAGAGCCGCAAATAAACGCGGTATTGCTCCAGCGCCACACCCGGCGGCGTCTGATGGTCCACGCTCGGAATGAACCCGCCCGTTTTCATGAGCGGCCCGAGGCGCTCGAACTCGGCCCGCATCGCGGCCTCGCCTTGGTTCATCGTCATCTTGTCGAAATGCCCGACCATGAGCAGCCGCGGAAACTGTTGCCGCAACTTCATGCCGTCCACACCCGCCTGGCGTTCGAGCGGCAGCACGCCACGCACGCCGAGTTCCTCGAGCCACGGCACAAGGAGCGTCACGTCGCCGTCCGTGTCCATGAACAGCGGAATGTTATGCTCCTGGAGGCGCGGCAGGAGTTGGCGGTAGTAGGGCGCGACGTATTCGTCGAACGTCCGCTTCGAGATCATCGGGCCGTGGTTGTAGCTCAGGTCCTCGGCGATGGTCATGAACGTGGGCACGCAGACGCGGAAGATTTGGTCGAGCAAACGGAAGTTGAACTCCAGCAGATCCTGGTTGATCCGGTGGAGCAACTCCGGCTGATCCGCGAAGGCGAACATCAACTTCTCAAAGCCCATCAGCGTCCGCGGAAACCAGAAGAAACCCTCGAGGGTGGCCCAAACCACCGCGTCGCCGCGCCGCTGCCGCTCGGCCCACGCCGCCATGCTGGCGATGGATGCGCCGTGATCGGGAAACAACTGCGGCCGGATGCGCAGGTAATCGTCCATGTTCGACACGATGCCTTCGACGTGATGCTGCTTGGCTTCGATGGTCGGGTCGGTGGTGCTGAACCAGAATTGCTGGTAAGGATCGAGACCGAAATGCTGCGCGATGTCGAAGACCTGGCTGAACTTCAGCTCGCGCGGCAGGCCCTCGCGATGCCAGCGCGCGATGGTTTCGTCCCACCACATCGCCCATTCCCAGCGCGGCAGGCGGTCCACCGGCTGGAAGTTCATCACCGCGCGGAAACGTTCGACGTGGTTCATCGTCGGTTGCATGGGACGCCTACGCTCTCCGACTGTTGCGGTCATTGCCATAAGAACCCTAGATAAACCGTGCGGAAATGAGACTGCCAGCTATTCGACCCCGGTCAAC
>CAYHFK010000261.1:0-1549 GCA_964355895.1 uncultured Bifidobacterium sp.
CGCCCGCCGTCATCTTTCCGCTGTGCAATGTCAGCCGCGACTTGGATTCACCGGCAGCCGTTGCCCAGGTATTGCTACCACTCGCGCGCGCTGGCTTTCCGCCGTTGAACCTTCAATCCAGTCTCGAAGCAAACACGCTCACGGCCAAGTTCACCGGTCGCGCCGAGCAGGTTCGCGAGGTAATCGCCTTCCTGCAAAAGAACGTCAGCGGCTTTGAGAATTGTTGGACCCCCTTGACCGACTTCACGCCGACACAGCGCGCAGGTCGGATGATCGTCGGCCAATATCTGCTGACCGGCGCGGATGTGCTGGCAGGCCGGAAGTTTCCCGACGCTGTCGCGCGTTGTGCCTGGCCCATCGAGCAATGGGGCACGGACGGCGTGGCGCGATTCAAGTATCTGCCGGGGGGCACACATTATGAAATCCCGGCGCGTTCGTTGCGCGCGGCAGGCGTGACAAATCTTTTTATGGCCGGCAAAACCATCAGCGCCGACGTGGACGCCATCGCGAGCGCACGGGTCATGGGTTGTTGTTTGGCCACCGGCGCGGCGGCTGGTGTTCTCGCGGCCGCGTACCTAGAATCTTCGTCCGGCAAATGACGCGCTCCTTCGATCAACTTTGGGCCGAGACGTTCCGCTACGCGGCGGAACACTCACCGTATTACCGCGAGTTGTTTCGCGGCGCAAAGGGCGTGCCGCCGTTGAAAAGTGTTCCGACCGTGGACAAGCACGTCGTCTCTGAGCGCAATCTGGATTTTCTGTGCGTGCCGCGCGAACGCGTGGTGGAAATCGTCACCACGAGCGGCACGACCGGCAAGCCGTTGCTGTGGATGCTGACGGAGGCGGACGTGCAACGGCTCGCCGCGAACGAACGGCTCTCGTTCGCGTGCGCCGGCCTGACGGCGTGCGACACAGTGCTGGTGGCGGTGGCGATGGACCGCTGTTTCATGGCGGGGTTGGCTTATTGGCTGGGCTTGCGCGAATTTGGTTGTGGCGTGGTGCGTGTGGGTGCGTCGTCGCCCACGCTGGTGCTGGAAATGATTGAGCGCGTGCAGCCGACTGCGATTGTGGCCGTGCCGTCGTTCCTCCGCGTCATTGCGGACAAGGCGCGCGAAACGGGATTTGATTTGAAGAACTGCCCGGTGAAGAAGGCGGTCTGCATCGGCGAACCGATTCGCGACCGGGCGCTTGCCTTGAACGTATCGGGCCGCGCGATCGAATCCGCGTGGGGCGCGCGGGTCTATGCCACCTACGGCGTGACCGAACTGGCGAATTCGCTGTGCGAGTGCGACGCCGGCGCGGGCGGACATCTGCACGAGGAACAACTCCACCTCGAAATTCTCGATGACCGCGGTCAGCCGGTGGCCGACGGCGAAGTGGGCGAAGTCGTGGCGACGACGTTCGGTGTCGAGGCGATGCCGCTGATTCGCTATCGCACCGGCGATTGCGCGGCGCTGTTTCGCGCGCCATGTGTGTGCGGGCGCACGACGCCGAGGCTGGGCCCAATCGTGGGCCGGAAGAACCAGAAGCTGAAGTTCAAAGGCACGTCG
>CAYHFK010000261.1:1649-5564 GCA_964355895.1 uncultured Bifidobacterium sp.
GCGCGGAAGCGGCGCACGTTCGTGGATTTGCGGTGAAACCCTGCGTCATCATCCCGTGTTTCAATCACGCCGCGACCGTGGCGGAAGTTGCGCGCATGGCCCAGACATTTTGTCCGGTGTTGATCGTGGATGACGGCTCGACCGCGCCGCTGCCGGAACTACCGGGTTGCACCGTGATCCGCCTGGAGCGCAATTCAGGAAAAGCCGCAGCGTTACGGGCCGGCTTCAAACGCGCGACGGAACTCGGTTTCACGCACGCCATCACGATGGACGCCGACGGCCAGCATTTCGCCGAAGACCTGCCGCAGTTTCTCGCCCTGGCACAAGCGCAGCCGGACACCCTCGCAGTGGGCGTGCGGGATTTCTACGCCGCCGGCTGTCCGACCCATCGCCGTCGCTCGAATGCGGTTTCCACTTTCTGGTTTCGCGCCGAAACCGGCGTTCGCTTGGGCGACACGCAATGTGGCTTTCGGTGTTATCCGCTGGCATTGACGCAGCGGTTGAAGCCGCGATCGGGGCGTTATGCGTTTGAACTCGAGTTCATGGTGCGCGCAGCGTGGGTCGGCACGCCCATTGTGGCGGTGCCGGTGAAATGCACCTACGAGATCAGCAAGGTTGGGTTGTCCCACTTCCGGCCGGTGCGCGATCTCGCGCACATCACAATCATGAACATCGGGTTGGTGCTGCAGTCGTGGTTTGTGCCGCGCTCGCTGTGCGTGGCGTGGTCGTTCGGAAAGAAAAAGTCGCTGCGGATAACCGTCGCGGAAATCTTCAGCGAGAATGCCCACGAGCCGGGGCGGTTGGCGGGCGCGGTCGGGCTGGGATTATTTTTTGGCATCGCGCCGCTCTGGGGATTGCAAACGGTCACGGCATTGGCCATTGCGCATTTTCTGCGCTTGAACAAAGCCATCACGCTGCTCGCGAGCAATATTTCCATTCCGCCGATGATGCCGTTCATTCTTTACACCGCGCTGGCGCTCGGCCACTGGATGTTCACCGGCGAGAATCTTGGATTCGATTTCTCGCCGACGCAGATGACCCGGGCCCGCGCCCTGGAATATCTCTGGCAATGGCTTGCGGGCAGCGTGGCCCTTGCGGCCCTCGTCGCGGGGTTCGGAACCCTGATCACATACGGCGTCGCGCGCCTGGTTCGGAAAAAATGAAACCAGGTTTCTACACGCGTTTGTATGTGTGGCTCGTGGCGCATCGGCCGGCGGTGTTCGGTATCACGCTGTTGATCGCGGCGGTGAGCGTGGTCATCTCGTTGCGGATTGATCTGGAGGAGGACCTGCTCGCGACGCTGCCGCAAAATGACAAACTCGTGGACGAGTATCGCTACGCGCTGCGCAAGTTTCACCAAATCGACCGCGTCTATCTCGATGTGGGCATCCATGCGGACGATCCCGACCGGCTGGCGCACGCCGCCGATGAAGTTTACGCCCTGCTCTCCACGAATTCCGTTTACGAGCGGATTACTTATCGCATCGAAGTCGGCGGACAGAAGCAAAGCATTGATTACCTGACCGGCGCGTTGCCGAATCTGTTCACCGCCGCCGATGCGCAAGCGCTTGCCCCAAAGCTCGAACCCGCCGCCGTGCGCGAACATCTCACCGACATGCGCCGTAAACTCGCCGGGCCGGAAGGCATGGTGCTCAAGGATGTCGTCGCCGCGGATCCGATCGGCATGAGCGCGCTCGTTGTCAACAAAGTCATGCCGCTGCAAACCGGCTTCGGGGACGCGCAGATCGTGGACGGTCGCATCACGAGCAGTGATGGACGTCACATCCTGCTCCTGGTCGAGCCGAAATTTCCCTCGGCAAATTCCCGCGAGAGTTACGCGATTGTGCAAGACCTGCTGCGCGTGGCGCACGAAGTGGAAAAGCAATTTTCCGGTGTTCACGTCGCGATCACAGGCGGGCATCGGATGTCAGTGGATAATGCGACGATCATCAAGGCGGACGCATTGCGCTGTATCACGATTGGCTCGGTCGCGATGCTGGGGCTTTGCCTTACCGCGTACCGGCGTCGCTGGCTGGCGTTGGTCACGTTCCTGCCCTCGCTGTTCGGCACTTTAATGGCAGGCGTGGTGCTGGCGCTGACGCAGGATCATCTGTCGGCGATCGCAACGGGATTTGCCACCATCGCGCTAGGTATCACGGTGGATTACGCGATCCACATCATCTATCACCTCGACGACGCGGCCGGTTCGGATCGCCAGGCCATTGGGCGGCACTTGAGCCGGTTGGTGTTTCCGATCAGTCTCGGCGCGATTACCACCATCGCAGCGTTTTTGGTGATGATGCGCTCGCCGATGCACGGCTACCAGCAACTCGGCCTGTTCGGCGCGGTCGGCGTGGTTTTCTCGGTGGGGTTCGCGCTCGTGATTTTGCCGCTGTTCGTCCCGATGGCAAAACCGGGTGGCCAGCCGCCATTGTGGCTGACGCGTTGGTTGGAAAATTATTTCAACTGGCAATCGCGCCGCCGGGTCTGGCTGGTGGCGTTCATTGTCGTGATGACCGTCGCGACGGCTTTCGGCGTGCGGAAACTGCGCTTTGAAGGCGACATTTCCAAACTCAACGGCATCACCGAAGCCACGCGGCGCGACGATGCGTTGATCAATGATACGTGGGGCAGCGCGCTCGGTATGACCCTCGTCGTGGCGCGCGGGCCAACCCCGGACGCGGCGCTGGCGCAAAATGATCGGGCGGCGGAAATTCTCGCCCGCAACCCGAACGTATCTGCCGTGTATTCGTTGTCCGCCGTGTGTCCATCGCTGGCGACACAGGCGGCGAACCTCCAGCGATGGCACGAGTTCTGGACCCCCACGCGGCAGGCGGCCTTGCGGCAGACGTTACAACAGGTCGGGGCGGAGTTGGGCTTTCGCCCGGATGCGTTCGCGAACTTTTGGCAGCGCGTCGAAGGCAAACCCGGGTTATTGACGTTGGAGATGTTTCGGGGCACGCCGCTGGAGCAGGCGTTGAACGAGCGGGTCGCGCTCGGCGCGGACGACAACGCGGTGAGTACGATGGTCAAACTGAAGGATCGCGCCAGCGCGGGAAAGCTCCGGGCGGCGTTGCCGGAAATGATCGTCCTCGACCACAAAGCCTTCGCCGATCACATCGCCGGGCTGGCGAAAAGCGGACTCGGACACTTTGCGTTGTGGACCGGCATCGTGGTGGCGGCGCTTCTTTTTCTGACCCTGGGCTCGACCGAATTGGTCGTGGTCACGCTGTTGCCACTGGCCTTTGGGTTGTTGTGGACGTTCGGCGTCATGGGCTGGCTGGGCGTGCCCATTGATCTGATGAACAGCGTATTCGTCATCTTCATCATCGGCGTCGGCGAGGATTACAGCGTGTTCCTGCTGACGAGCAAGCTGGATGCATGGCGCGGGCAACCGCAGTTTGCCGCTTCCACCAGCGCCTCCGTATTGGTCTCGGCGCTCACGACAATTTTTGGTTTCGGGGTGCTGGTGATTGCGAATCATCCGGTGCTGTTCTCGATGGGCGTGACGGTGCTGCTCGGCATGAGTTTCGCCTTCGTGGCCACGCTGATTTTGACGCCGCTGTGCATGGATTTGTTGCTGTTTAAGAATCCGCCGCGCGGCGCCCCGCGCTGGTGGCATCCGCTCGTGACGCTCTGGGTCATCCTCCACCTGGGCGGCAGCCAGGTATTTCTCTACTACGTGCTGCGGCCCATCCTGAAAATCATTTCGCCGCGTACGGCGACCGACCGCTTGCGCCGCGCCACCCGCTGGATGGCGCGCGGCGTGGTTAAAAGCGTGCCGTTCGGCAGACTGGAGTTTCAGAACATCACGCGCGAAACTTTTTCCCCGCCCTGCATTGTCATCAGCAATCACCAGTCGGCGGTGGACGTGATGTTGATCGTGAGTCTGCCCGGCGACGTGCGGCAGACGGC
>CAYHFK010000261.1:5664-7115 GCA_964355895.1 uncultured Bifidobacterium sp.
TTTCTCGGCGTGGATTACGACGAGGATAAAATTCGCGTGGCGAAGCGCACCGCGCCGGAGCATCCGCGCATCCAGTTCGAGGTGGGCGACATCCTTGAGCGCGAGTATCCGGCGTGCGACACGATTCTTTTGCTGGACGTGCTGCACTACTGGACGCCGGAGAAGCAGCAATTGATTCTGAACAAGGCGCGGGCGGCATTGCGTCCCGGCGGACGGCTCGTGTTGCGCGACGGCGCGCGGGCGGAGGGCGCGGCGCACCAGCGCGTGCAGCGCTGGGAGAAATTCGCCACGCGCTTCGGCCTCAACCGTACGCAGGAAGGGCTTCACTTTCTGACGCTGGCCGAACTGGCGTCGGCCTTGCAGCGCGCGGGCTTTGTCGGTTGGGAAATTAAACGCGAAGCGGGACAGGACTCGAATGTGATGCTGGTGGCGCGGGTGTAGCGGCGATTTGTGTCAATACTCCAGCCACTTCATACCGACTCATTGTTGATGACAATTGCAGCTTCGTCCTCCGAGGGCTGCTCAAACGCCGCCTCCGCTAAATTGAACCACCACTCAGGAACCTCGAATGAATAAGGCTTTCCTTTTTCTGCGTTTCGGTTCAGCACTCGTTTCCGACGCGTGGTCAAGCTCGCCGAAACGTAATACAAGATCACCTTAGAATTGACGTTCCTAGCCCAAGTGCGGACGTTATCACGGTCAACTCGCCTAAAGGTCGCAATGTCGAGCACGACATCCTGGTTCTGATCCAAAAGCTGCTTGGCCTGATTCAATATCTGGCCTGCGCATTGTTCAGCTTTCTTCAGCACCGTCTCCGCGTAAGCCCTGTCTGGATGATTCGGGATGGATAAAGGCTTCAAGCATTCATCAATGGATAGATGAATGGCTTGTTTCTCCCGCGCGATTTTTTGCGCGTGAGTTGTTTTCCCAGCTCCGCTAGGGCCGCAGAGTAAATGGATCATCTTTTCTTTGCACGCTATAGGCAAATGCTGAGTCGCGTTCGCACACCCCTCTTCATTCGTAAACGATAGCAATAGCCTTAAAATTAGCACCCTTTCCAGACTTTGCTCCGAAGTTAAACTGGTAACCCGTGTCTACGCGCGGAAGAAAAATCAAACCGTTTGCCCCCAGCTTTTTAGCCCGCCCTACGAGGTCTGTTTTTGCACGGGGTTCTTCATCTATGAATCGAACGCAGGTCAACTCAGCTATTTCTTTATACGGTTTCGTCGGTTTAATTCCTTCTCGGTAAATATCTAGCGAGGTTGTAGATTTACGTTTTATGTTGTCATAGGCGAGTTCATGTGTGCTGCAACCTACCAAGCCAAGGCAAAACAACAATGCTATCAGAATTTTCGGTTTCATAGTTTGAGATAATTGCCGTTTATTATCCAGCGTCAAGTAAACGGTTCAGACCGGAGCGTTGACACCCGACCCAATCCGATTTGATTTCA
>CAYHFK010000262.1:0-7031 GCA_964355895.1 uncultured Bifidobacterium sp.
ATCCTCGCCGGTTTGCAGGCCGCTTATCCCGACGCGCATTGCGAACTGAACTTCAACAACCCGCTCCAACTCCTCATCGCCACGATTCTCTCCGCGCAATGCACCGACAAGCGCGTCAACCTGGTGACGGCGGAACTGTTCGTGAAGTATCGAAGCGCGAAAGACTTTGCGAACACCGAGCTTGCTGAACTCGAACAGGCCGTCAAAACCACCGGCTTCTTCCGCAACAAGGCGAAGAACATCCAGGCCTGTTGCCGCGCGCTGGTGGACAAGCATGGGGGCGAAGTCCCGCGCACGATGGCGGAACTCACCGCGCTCGCCGGAGTGGGCCGCAAGACGGCGAACGTCGTTCTCGGCAACGCTTTCAACATCAACGTCGGTATTGTGGTGGACACGCACGTCACACGGCTGGCCAATCGTCTCGGCCTCACGCCGCAGTCGGACGCGGTGAAGATCGAGTCGGAGTTGATGACGCTGGTGCCCCGCGCGCAATGGACGTTGTTCAGCCACTGGCTCATCTGGCATGGCCGGCGCCGGTGCGGGGCGCGGAAGCCGGATTGCGCGGGGTGCGAGATTGCGAAGCTATGTCCGCGCGTTGGTTTATCGTAGGAGCCGACGTGAGGAGGCTCTAACTTATCGGAGAAAAATGCGACTCCTTACGTCGTCTCCTACCAAACAAGAGTGAATCTCGCATCCGATCATAGCTGGTTAGCGGTGAACTCCGGCGCGGGCGCGGCGGAGTTCAACATGGCGTTCGACGAGGCGTTGCTCGAAGCCCTGCCGCGCCTCGGCCAACCCGTGCTGCGCTTTTACGGTTGGATGGCGCCGGCGGCCACGTTCGGTTACTTCCAAAAATTTGCCGAGGTCGAACGCACCACGTTGCTGCGCCCGCTGATTCGCCGTCCGACGGGCGGCGGGATCGTGCCGCATGATGCCGATTGGACTTACAGCCTCGCGTTTCCCGCCGGGCACGAGTGGCATTCGCTCCGCGCAGAGGAAAGCTACCGCCGCGCGCACGCCTGGATTCAAGCCGCGTTCGCGGCGTTGGGCACGGAAACGGAACTCGCGGCGTGCTGTAAAAAATCCGCGCCGGGTCAATGCTTCGTCGGCCACGAGAAATTCGATCTGCTCTGGCACGGGCGGAAAATCGCCGGGGCCGCCCAGCGGCGAAACCGGCTTGGCTTGTTGATCCAGGGTTCGGTGCAACCGCCGCCGCTCCCGCTGGCCCGCGCCGACTGGGAACGGGCGATGATCGCCACGGCGCCGCCGCCGTCCGCGTGGACGGCGTTTGCACCCGACGGCCCGCTGCTCGCCCGCGTGGCGGAACTCATGGCGCAAAAATATTCACAACGCGCTTACAACCAGAAACGGTAGCGGCGGGCGTCTCGCCGGACGGGCGGCATCCTGCCGCCCGGAAGGTACGCCAAAGGCGGTCTGCGCCTCACGAAATTTCCGCCGCGCCATGTTGCATTGGTGCGCCTTTTCCGCCGGGCGGGACGCCCGGCTCTACGGCAGACGAGACGCCCGCCGCTACCTTCGTTGACATGCAACTCGTCCTCGGCTAACTCTGACGGCATGAAAACCGTTCTTCAACTCATGATGGTTGGTTTGCTGGCTGTTACGCTCCCCACTCGTGCCGCGGACTGGCCGTGTTTTCGCGGACCGGATCATAACGGCATCTCGAAAGAAACCGGCTGGTCCGCCAAATGGCCGGCGGAAGGGCCAAAGCAGCTTTGGAAGGCGAAAGTCGGCATCGGCTTTGCCTCGTTTTCCGTCAGTGCGGGGCGCGTGTACACGACTGGCAACGCGAAAGACACCGATACCGTTTTCTGTTTTGACGCGAACACCGGCACGGAGGTGTGGGAACATTCCTACCCCGCCAAACTCGACCCCAAGTATTACGAGGGTGGTCCCAGCGCCACGCCCACCGTGGAGGGCGCCCGCGTTTTCACCTTCAGCAAGCGCGGGGTGGTTCACTGCCTCGACGCGGCCAAAGGTACTGTGATCTGGTCGAAGAACCTGATGGAGGAATTGAAGGCGAAAATGCCGACCTGGGGTTTTGCGAGTTCCGTGCTGATTGAAGGCGATCTGGCAATCGTCAACCTGGGCGCCGCCGGCGCGGCGCTCGACAAAGCGACCGGCAAAGTCGTCTGGTCTTCCGGCGACGACGAAGCGGGTTATGCCACCGCCGTACCGTTCGATGCGGGGGGGCAACGCGCCGTGGCGCTCGCCATCAAGCAAAACGTTGTTGCCCTGGGGGTGAAGGACGGCAAGGAGCTTTGGCGTTTTCCTTGGAAGACCGATTACGACGTGAACGCCGCCGACCCGATTCTCGCGGGCAGCAAGGTGTTCATTTCCTCCGGCTACAATCACGGCGGCGGCGTGTTCGACGTGAGCGCGCCCCCGGCGAAAAAAATCTGGGAAAACAAAAACATGCGCAACCATTTCAATAGTTGCCTTCTCTGGCAGGGCCATCTCTACGGCGTGGACGAGAAGGAATTGCGCTGCGTCGTCTTCGACACTGGCGAGGTGAAGTGGTCAGAGAAAGCCGTGGGCAAAGGCTCGTTGATGATGGCGGACGGGAAGCTGATCGTCCTGAGTGAAAAGGGCGAACTCTTGGTGGCGGAGGTTTCCACCGAAGGGTTCAAACCGATTGCCCGCGCGCAAGTTCTCGGCGGCAAATGCTGGACCACGCCCGTGCTGGCCAACGGGAAAATCTATTGCCGCAACGCCGCGGGCGACGTGGTGGCCGTGGATGTGAGCGGGAAATAGCAGTTCGCCGTTGTTTTCACAGGGTGCGGGCCGGGCTTGGTGCTGGGCGCAACGCGAGGGTTTATGGGTGTTCATCCATGCCTGATGAACCGGGGAAAACCCCAATGGGAAACAGCCGGCGGGCGGCGGCGCCTCATTGTTCCGCTTCGGTTGGAACCTCCTCGCTTCGCCGGTTACAAGAAAGTTTACGTGGGGGGGTGGGGCTGCACATGTTTGACCAGCAGCGGAATGCTGGCCTGCGGCTGGCCGTCGAGCGACACGTCCATCGAGAAAAGTCCCGGCGTCTCGAACTTCAACTGCTGGATGTTGAAGATGAAATTCCGGGTGCCGAAGTGCATGTCGTCCGGCAATACAACTTCCACCGGGATGGGTGGGAAATCCGGCATGATGGAGCGGCCATCGGCGTCCACGAAGTTGAGGCGGAGGTTGTGCTTGCCCTCGTCGCCGCTGAAGAAGGTGACGCGCAACGCCACGGCACATTGCGGATGGATGGCCGGCAGCTCGCGCGCGTAAATGGTGTCGAACGCGCCGAGAAGGTTGAGTTTGCCGTTGTCGTCGGTCGCTGCGTCGCAGAGAACCGCTGTTTGAATGTTCATGCGGCGGCAAGGTTAAACCACGAAGCGCCCGAATGAACACGAATTTCTTCAACGTCCCCCATGGATGGACGAAAATCTGCCTGCGGCAGTCCGGTCGGTCACCCCGACCTGACGCGACACGCTGGAACCAGATGGGTGACGGAACGCATCGCCTCCCGGCGGCGAGGAGTGCCTCCGAATCAACGACTGAAATAACAGGCACGAATTGCACCTTGGACGCCGCCCGCAACGGTCCGAAAAGACCAGGACAACCTTGAAGCAGAGACAAGCCGGCGGCCGGAAAGCAAGTTTCGCCATTAACCGCTCACGCTACGGGGTGGCGTGTTTGGGCTTAAACTTTCTTATTGCGGCGTTAACGAGAACTGAAAGAATGCGCGCATGTTACCCCTGAGCGCAAGGCCTTGGCACGCTCCGCGACGTACGCGTTGTCGCGTGGTTGGCTTCACATTGATTGAACTTCTGGTGGTCATCGCGATCATCGCGATTCTGGCCGGGATGCTTCTGCCGGCCCTGAGCAAAGCAAAAGCCAAGGCGCAGGGAACAAGATGCATGAGCAACCTGCGGCAAATGGGATTGGCCATGATCATTTACATTGGCGACCATGGGGTTTATCCCGTCGGCATTGATGGCGTCAACGATGCCGCGTGGATCTGGCCCGCCTTGTTACGGCAGACCATGTACAATGCGAGCAGCAGCACGGACGTGTTCCATTGCCCGGCCGCCCCTCCGACCTCGCAATGGATTCCAAAATTTGGCAGCGGCAAGCCCGCCGGACTTGGCTATTTGAAGGATGAAGTCAGGCTAAAGCCGGGCGGCAGCTTCTTCATGAGTTATGGCTACAATGTGTGGGGCGCCTTTGCGGGAAACAACCCGAATACCGGCCTGGGAGTCTATCTGGGGGACCCGATTTGGGGTGAAACCAAGGATTCAGCCGTGGTAAAACCTTCCGAAATGATCGCTTGGGGGATAGCAACTGGGACCTCAAACAGAAAGGCGACCGGGATTGGAGCGGTTTTATCGGGATGTACGAGGAACGGCAGTGGCCGCTGGAACTCCACAGTAAACGCGCAAAAATCCTTTACTGCGATGGGCATGTGGAATCAAAGCGCCGGCTCGACATGATTGGGCAATTGCATAAAGACACTGGCATGAGACAAAAAGTCGCGACCCAATGGAATCGCGATAATCGCCCGCATTTTCAGTAGGGAAAGGGGCGCTGCTGAACCGGATCCCGCCCGTCGGAGCGTGATTTTCATTTCAGGAAGGCGAGGGCGCGGGATTCCGACCAATATTCTCCCTGCGGATTGAAAGTGATAAAGCCGACATGACCGCCGGACGCCGGCATTTCCAGATGCAAATTGGGATTCGCCTCAGCCTCGGCGATGGGATAACAGGGTGCGGCCAGAAACGGGTCGTTGCGGGCATTGATCAACAGCGTCGGAATGGAAATTTCTTTCAAGGCGGGCCGGCAACTGCACTGGCGCCAATAGTCTTCCGCATCGGTAAAGCCATGAATCGGCGCGGTGTATCGGTCATCGAAATCCTTAAAGCTGCGGAGTTGTCCGTAATCGCAGTCGTTGATTTTTCCCGGCAGCGCTTTCATTTTCGCGCGAATTTTTTGCCGGAGGCTGCGGAGAAAATGACGCATGTAAATTTGATTGGGCAACCCGGCCAGTTGCCGTGAGCTGGACCGAAGGTCGCATGGAACGGAAAAGGTGACGGCTTTCTTAATCCGGGGATGCAATTCCCGACTGCGGTCCCCGAGATACTTCAACGTCAAGTTGCCCCCCAGACTGAAGCCGATCAGCGCCACTTCCTCGTCGTCGCGGGTGGTCGTGAGATGCGAGATCACGGTGTGCAAATCTTCGGTGGCGCCGCTGTGCGTAAACCGAAGCCTCCGGTTGGGCTCGCCGCTGCATCCCCGCGCATTCCAGACGACGGCATCCCATCCGTTTCGGGCGAGCGCCTTGACCATGCCCCGGGCATAGGCGCGCTGCGAATCCCCTTCCAATCCGTGCGCGATCACCGCCAGGCGGCGGGCGCCGTTTGCGGCCCAATCAAGGTCGAGAAAATCTCCGTCCGGCGTCGCGATGCGCTCGCGCTGGTAGGCAACGCCGCCAACCTTTCTAAAAAGCGCTGGGAGCAGGGTTTGCAGGTGGCCGTTTGCAAGCCCACCAGGCGCTCCATAGCTCGAATGCGCAACGATGGGCATGGCCGGATATTACCCGCCCACAACTGCGGCACAACTTTCTAAAGCTTCGGCCGGAAGCCGTAGGCGTAACTCGGTCAGCCCGTTTTGGCGCAAACCCCGGCAAAGGTTTCGCGGAAGCGTTGGCGGTCGGCCTTGTCCTTGAGAATTGGCTCGCGACGGTCGCTGCGACCGTTGGCGATCGTTAAATTGGCCACCGGCAAGGTGACATTGGTGTTGATGTAAAAAACCCGCACCGCATTGCTGCCGCTGATGGTCACTTGGTGTTCGCTGCCGTCGAACTCAGTATCCGTCCCGATCTCAATTGAACTGGCCAGCGTGATGGCGCCGTCGCAGGCAAAGGTGACGGTTCCGCCACCGGCCATGGCTGTGCGGAGATTAGTTCTGCCAGATTACGCGTCAACTCGCATTCCGTAGAATCAATTCACAAAGCAGGGCGTTCAAGGCAACGCCACTTTATAGAACCGCTGGAGTTCCTCACCCAGCCGGAGCCAGGGCAATCAAGCCCCAAATTTATCAAACTGCTTCGCGTTGGCCTGCATCAGCCGGAGCAGATACTTCGCCTCGAACACGCCGAGCGAACCGCTGTTCGCGCCCGTCTCGGTGAACCGCTCCAGCTTGTCCGAGCCGCTCAACGCCGAGTGCAGCAACACCGGCTGCGGATGCCACGAGTGGCCTTTCGCCGCGACCGGGGTCGAGTGATCGCCGGTGATGGCCAGCACGTCGGGCCGCTTCTTCAACAGAATGGGCAGCGCGGCGTCGAAGTCCTCAATGGCTTTCTTCTTCGCGGCGAAGTTGCCGTCCTCGCCCGCCTTATCGGTGTATTTGTAGTGGATGAAAAAGAAATCGAAGCGGTCATACTCGGTCAGATAACGCTCGAACTGCTCCGCGATGGTTTGCGGGCCTTCGATTTTGGTCATGCCGACCAGTTGCGAAAGCCCCTTGTACATGGGATACACCGCCAGGGCGACCGGCTTGAGGCGGTAGCGATCCTCGAACAGCGGAATCTTTGGCTGATGCGCGATGCCGCGCATGAGAAAACCGTTGGCCGGCTTTTCCTTCGCGAGAATCGGCAGCGCCGCCTTGTAAAAAGCCGCGATCAGCCCGGCCATTTTCTTCTGCTTCGCATTCCTGGGGTCGCGCGGCTTGACGGTCGGCACGGCGTAACCTTCGCGATTCGGGTCGGCATCCGTGAGCGGCCCTTCGAGGCCCTTGCCGCGAAACACCACGACGAAGCGATGCTCCTTGCCCGCCCGGATGATGATCTGCGTGTCGCCGATTTTCTTGATCTTCGCCGTGAGCAAAGCGCAAAGCTTTTCGCACGTCTCGGTCGGGATGCGCCCGGCGCGGCGGTCGGTGACAATGCCCTTGCCGTCGAGGGTGGCGAAATTCGCCCGGGCGCAAACATCGCCCGGTTTCAATTCAACGCCCAAACCGAGCGCTTCGATCACGCC
>CAYHFK010000263.1:0-6999 GCA_964355895.1 uncultured Bifidobacterium sp.
CGCCGCCGGCCAGTCAGAAAAACGAGTTCAACCAGGTTACGCCCTTCACGCCCGAGGAGGAAAAACTCTACGTGCCGTAGTCGGGCGGGCCGGCGTCTAAGTTGTTTCGCAATCGGTCGGGCACGTCACTCCGTGCGTGCCGGGGATCAACCGATCCGAACGACGTGCTTGGAGCGACGCCTCGGTCAATATCCGGTTCATCGCCCGTCGCCCACGTTTCCCAAACCACTTGCGCCACCTTCCGTCGGTGCGAAAAACTGCGTGCGGGAATTGGTCTTTGACACCGCGCGTGGTCGTTGGCAAGGTGCGGCGCGAATTTTGGAGGGGGTTTTCCGTATTCCGCGGCAGCCCCTCCGGCAAACATTTTATTATGACCGAACTCACAGGCAATTTACTCGTGGCGCAATCCGGCGGGCCCACCGCCGTCATCAACGCCAGTCTCGCCGGCGTCATTCAGGAAGCCGGGCGACACGAATGTATCGAGGAAATATACGGCGGGCTGAACGGCATCCTCGGCATCCTCAACGAGGAGTTGATTGACATCAACGACGAGAAATCGCGCACCATCGAAGGTTTGAAAGCCACGCCCGGCGCCGCGCTGGGCACCTGCCGCTACAAGCTTGATTTCAAAAAGAAACCGGAAGCGGCCGCGCGCGACATGGACCGGCTCTTTGAAATTTTTGCGGCGCACAACATTCGTTACTTCCACTACATCGGCGGCAACGATTCGCAGGACACGGCGCACAAGATTCACGAACAGGCCGTGGCGCGCGGTTACGAATTGCGCGTCAACGGCGTGCCCAAGACGATTGATAACGACCTGCCGCACACCGACCACTGCCCCGGCTACGGATCGGTGATCAAATACGTCGGCGCGACGGTCATGGAAATCGCCGCCGACGTGGGCGCGATGGCCACGGACGACGGCGCGTGTTGCCTGATCGAGGTGATGGGCCGGAGCGCGGGCTGGATTGCCGCCGGCGCGGTGCTGGCCAAACGGCAGCCCGCCGACGCGCCGCACGTCATTCTCCCGCCGGAGATTCTGCTGGACGAGCCGGCGTTCCTCGAACAAGTCCGCGCGACGGTGGCGGCGAAAAAATATTGCATCGTCGTCGTGGGCGAAGGGCTGCGGAACGCGGCGGGCGCGGAGATCGCGGCGGATTCGTCCCGGCTCGACGCGTTCGGGCATGCGGTGCTGTCCGGCGCGGCGGAACATCTGGCCGATCTCGTCACGGAAAAACTCAAGATCAAGTCGCGCACGGTGAAGCTCGGTTACGCGCAGCGGGCGGCGGCCCATTTCGCCAGCTTGACGGATGCGACCGAAGCCGCGGCTTGTGGCGCCGCGGCCGTGCGTGCGGCCATCGAGGGTAAAAGTGGGTTTATGGTCAAACTCGTGCGCGAGCAATCGTCACCGTACCAGTGGACGACCGGCCTGCAACCGCTGGGGGACATCGCCAACGTGGAGCATCGGATGCCGCGCGACTGGTTCACGGAAGATGGCTTCCTGCCGAACGAAAAATTCATCGAGTACGCCCGCCCCCTGATCGAAGGGGAAGTGAAGGTGGCGATGGAAGGTGGCTTGCCGCGCTTCGTTGAACTGGCGAAGTCCCCGGTCGAAAAGAAACTGCCTCCGCGGGGTTGATCGGACGGCGGTGGCGGCGGGCGTCCTCGCCTGCCGTAGAGCCGGCACGTCCCGCCCGGCGGTAAAACCGCTCGATCAACTGCCGGTGTGGGGCATTCCTAAACTACGATGGCAACTTCCTCCTCGTCCTCGTCCTCCTCCAACAAAATCGAGGACGAGGACGAGGACGAGAAGGAGGACGAGGGGAAGGTCACTGTGCCGCCGTTGAAATGTATCCGAGCAGATCGGCGACCGCCTGCGGCGTGAGGCCGGCTTCCAATCCTTCCGGCATCACGGACTGGCCCTGGCTCTGCATCTTGGTGTTTTCAGACCGCCCGCCATCCAAATTCTCCGTTGAACCCAAACCCAGCCGCCCCCAGACTCCGCCCATGAACCAGTCCACGTCGGATCGTGCAACAGCGCAAACAAATCTTTCCCGCCGCGAGTTTATTGTCGCCGCCGGTCTCGGCCTCGCCGGAGCCGCGCTGACCGGCTGTGCCACCTCACCCGCGCGGCCCGCGCCCATCATTGACATTCACCAGCACGTCAATTACTCGAACCGCCCGGACGAGGTGTTGCTCCAACATCAGCGCGCGATGGGCGTGACGACGACGGTTTTGCTGCCCGCCGGCCGGCCCATGAAAAGCGCGGCCACGCACGACGGGGTCGCGAATGGATTGGAAGCCAAAGCATTTGGCAACGAGGCGTGCTATCAGTTCGCCCGGGCGCAGCCAAAGGAATTTCTGTTCGCCGCCAACGAAGTGCCGGAGGTCGAAGGCGCGACGGCGGAGATCGAAAGGTATTTGAAGCTGGGCGCGGTGATGATCGCGGAGCAGAAGTTCGGCGTCGAGTGTGATTCGCCGGCGATGCAGAAAATCTACGCGCTGGCCCAAGCCTATGACGTGCCCGTGCTGATGCACTGGCAGTTCCAGCGGTTCAACCATGGCTTTGAGCGATTTCACCGGATGCTGGAAAAATATCCCCGTGTGAACTTCATCGGCCACGCGCAGACATGGTGGGCCAACGTGGACCAGAACCACCGCGATCAAGCCATTTTGTACCCGAAGGGGCCGATCACGCCGGGCGGGCTGACCGAGCGTTACCTCGCCGATTACCCGAACATGTTCGGCGATCTCTCCGCCGGCTCCGGCTTGAATGCACTCACGCGCGACGAAACCTTCACGCCGGGATTCTTCCAGCGCCACCAGAACAAGCTGCTGTATGGCAGCGATTGCAACGATCACGAGGGGGCCGGTCCGAAATGTCAGGGCGCGCAAACCATCGCCGCCGTGCGCCGTTTCGCCCCGCACCAAAAGATTGAGCGCAAACTCCTTTACGGAAACGCGAAAAAGCTGCTTCGCCTTTGAACGAATTTTCGCGGCTGCCGCTAGCGTCCTTGTTCCCCAGATTCCTGCCAATTCTTGAAATTTGCTTTGGCCGCATTACGGCCCGCCGTTCAATAACCGCGTTTCACCAGCAGATAAACCGCAATCATCAGCGCGAGGCAAAGGAGCGACATCAGCAACCAACTGCTGACCAGATAGGATACGCCAACCATCGCGGCGCCGCCGATCATGGGCATCATCTCGCGCTGTTTCTTGCCGTAAATCCAGTAACCGACGCCGATGGAACCCCAAAGCAACGAGGCGAAGAGAAAGCTGGAATCAAAGTCCAGGACGGCCGGGGCGGCGTTGTTCATGTGCCGAAAGCTTCGCGGCTTTCGCGCGGCTCAGCAACGCCCAAACATTTCCTCCAGCTTGCGGCGGCGGAACGCAAAAATCTTTTCCACGTCGCGCCGGACGAACAGGCGATTGACGAGTTCGCCGCCGAGCACGGCGTAGCGGACGTGGTTGGAGCAAAGTGTGCCACCCTTTTGCGACGTGAAGCGATGCTCGTGAATCCAGAGGCGATACGGCCCGCGTTTTTGTTCGTCCACAAAGCGATGCGTCGGTTCCCAGGCGGGCGTGAGCGCTTGAAGGTTGTAGGCGTCGGCGAAGAAGCCGAAAATATCGGCCACGGGACGCGGCCGCCAAAGTTCGGCGTGGAAGTCGTGGGTTTTCATGGCTGGATGAATATTTGAATCCTTCGGTCCCTGTGCTAACCATTCCGCCTGAAAAAGTTTTTCCTGCCCAACCTTGAAACGCGGGGCCGGCTCGTTCGCGGGGCCGGCGGCATCGTATTCGTCGCCGGGGGCGTGGCGTTATGCGGCGTGAATCTGCTGGTGGCGGTGAGCCTGATTATTTCCGGCGGGTTCATGTTGTTCGAGGCGGTGCGCGGCTGGTGCGTGATGCGGGCATGCGGCATCAAGACAAAACTTTGATCAGTTTCCCGACGCTTGGCGGTGCCAACCGTGGCAAGTCCCGCCGGAAATCCTGGCGCGCGCCGGGATCGTCCTCGGGCGCGATGATCCCGAGCCCATCGTCAGTCACGCTATTGCTCGCGCGGTTGCCCGGGAGGCGTTTGCGACCCTCAAAGGCCGGGGAACCTGCGGGCGTCGAGCTTCCCCTCGGCGCGTCGTCTTTCGTTGAAGGGACGCTGCTTCGATCTTGACGGTGGCGAAAAATCTGATTGTATTATTCCCAATGAAAATTGGATTTCTTGCAGTATTGGCTGGGGTCGCGCTGGGCGTCACCGGCTGCGTTAATACCGTCACCGACCAAAAAACCGCTGGCGTGTATTTGTCGCGGGACAAGGTCGAAGGCCGCTATAAATTTCCACTGAATACCGTGTTCGATGCGTCCAGAAAGGCGCTCCAAACTTTAGGTCAAGTGACCCGCGAATCCACTTTGCTGGAAAGCACGAATCAAGTGCGGGCCCTTGAAGGTAGAGTGCGGGATACCGATGTGTGGATCCGTATTGAGGCCGTGGATGCCCAAGTAACCTCCGTGACCGTTCAGGCGCGTTCGACCTGGGTCGGCAGCAACGTTCCGGTCGCGCATGAGGTGGAAAAACAAGTCGCCTTGGAACTGGCGCGCTAATCAGGGCCGGTCGGGGTGCGAAGTCATGTCTTTGCCCCCTTCGGTCGCTGGCAAAGCCGCTGATCTAAATTCCGTCCGGCTTCGTTCTTGACGCCCGCAGCGGATTTGATTGCATCGTCTGTATATGAAAAAAGAAACATTTGCCGTTATCGGCTGCGTCGCGCTTTGCGTCGTTGGTTGCGTAAGCACGGTTACGGAGCCGAACCCCGGCAGTATGCCCGCCTACCGCGACCGGACGGAACGTCGCTATGATCGTCCGCTGAACGACGTATTTGAGGCGGCGAAGCGGGCACTGATCAGTTATGGGAACATTACGGCGGAAAGCTCGTTTTCCACCAGCACCAACCAGGTGCGCACGCTTGCGGGCTCCGTGAATCAAACCAAGGTGTGGATGCGGATCGAAGGGGTGACGCCGTCCGTCACGGCAGTGGTGATTCAAATGCGTGCCAAGCTGGGTGGCACGGACCTGTCCATGGCTCACGAACTGGAAAACCGCATCGCGCTGGAGTTGGCGCCCTGAGCCTTCATTTCGCGCTGAATCTTGCGTTGGTAAGCCGGGCTGCACGCCCGGCTTTTTTATCTGTCTCCGCGCGTCTGGCCAGATGATGCGATTCGGATTCCGTGCGGCGGGGTGTTGGATACGGGCCGGAAAGTTCATGGCAATTCTCGTGTCTGAACTGAGGATGTTCCTTCTAACCCGTCTGAGCGCGATATTCCGCTCGCAAATGCTCCAACTGCCGCCGCACCAGCACATGCCCGGCGCGCAGGGAGCGCAGTGCCTTCGGGCGCGTGAGCATCTTAAGTTCATGCCACCACACCCGACCGGTGTGACGGACGCGCCAGGTGTAGTGCAAGGCCGCGATGCCGCAGAGCGGCATCACGCCCGTCCAGAGCCACGCGATCCACCCGCGCGTCTGTGACGCCAGCAGCCACCAAACCACCGCATACCAGATTCCGTAAAGCGGCAGTCCGAGCATCAGGCGGTTTTGGGCGATGGTCGCGCGCCCCGGATGTTTCACGAGATTGACGATGCCGCGCGTGAGGGCGAACGGGATGAGGTGATGCAGCGTGCCCGCAAGGGCCGGCCCGAGTCCGAGGAGCAACCCGATCGTTTCCTTGAACAAATGTGTGGTCAACCGCGCGATGCCCTGCGATAGAATCGGCGAATCCATCGTCAATCCGGCTTCGGTAAGTTGCGCCCGGTATTTCTCAATGGCGGTCGCCGCTGCTTCCGCTCGCGGACGGTCGGTCGCCAGCAAATGGTTCATGGCATCCGCAAAACGCTTTCGCTGGCGGAGGGCCGCGATGGGATCGCGCTCCTGGTCGCCTTCGGACGGCAGCAACACTTCGAGTTCGGGCAGAAACGGTTGCCAGCGTTCCTCGTTTAAATGAATGATGACCTGCTTGAGCCGCCGATCAATTTCCTCCGTGAGACTGCGGATGGCCTTGCGCTCTTCCTCGCCCCGTGCTCGCAACCACGCATTCGCGTCCATCGGTTCGCCAACGCGCACCCAGACGGCGCTGCGAAACTTCTCCTTGCGTTCGTAATTCAAGCCCAGCGGCACAATCATCACCGCCGCGCCGCTTTGCACCGCCGGCCACGCGATGCGCGCCACGCCGGTGCGAACCTGCTCCAGGCCTTCGCGATCATGCGTCTTGCCTTCGGGAAAAATCCCCACCGCCTCGCCCCGCACCAGATACTTTGCGCCGACGTCGAGCGTTTCGAGATTCTTGCGCACCGACGCCTTGTCATCCTGACCGCGATACGCCGGCACCATGCCGAGCGCGTGCATGAGCGCGCCGAACCCCGGCACCTCGAACAGCGGTGCCTTGGCAAAGAAATGCACGGGCCGTTGCGCGGTGTAACCGATGAGCGCCGGATCCATGAGCGAATTGGGATGATTCGCCACCAACAACACCGCGCCCCTCGTCGGCAGGCGTTCGCGGCCTTCGACCTCGATGCGCGAATAGTAAAGTCGCAATGACTTCCGCACGCACCAACGCGCGGTCTCACCGATGGCGGTCATGAGGTTCATGCTTGAGCGGGTTGAGGTTTCACCGCCGGGTTGCGCCGGAACGCGGTGACCGCGAGCCAGAGCACAAATAATCCCGTCACGCCCACGCACAATGGTGCGAGATAACGGTCGAGTGGGAGCGAACCCTTTGCTCCGATGCGCGCGCCGAAGAAAATCATTTCCCCCTCACCCGGGAACGGGGCACTGGATTGAACCCGGCCGGATTTGTTCACCCCTTGCGAAATGCCGGAACTCGCTACGCGGAAGATCGGGATGCCGTATTCCGCTGCGCGCACTGGCGCGACGCGCGCGTGCAACTCGTGCTGGTGCTGACCCCAATCCGCCACGTCCATCATCGGCACGATGAGCATCTGCGCGCCCTGGC
>CAYHFK010000264.1:0-6981 GCA_964355895.1 uncultured Bifidobacterium sp.
TGCGGGTTGTAAATCTGCGTGCCGATGACGTCGGCGGGCAGCATGTCCGGCGTGAATTGCAGGCGCGAGAATTTGACGTGCAGACAGTTCGACAGCGATTTGACAGCGAGCGTTTTGGCGAGGCCAGGCACGCCTTCGAGAAGGACGTGGCCGTTGGCCAGCAGGCCGATGACGAGTCGCTCCGTGAGGTAGTGCTGGCCGACGATGACTTTGCCCAATTCGCTAAACAGCGGCTGCGTGAAGGCGCTCGCTTCTTTGACTGCTTCGTTGATGGCGGAAATTCCAGTGTTCATATCGTTTTTTGATTCTACGGACAGATGGACAGGATGACCAGCTTCCGCGTTCAAGGAATTTAATTGCAGCCGGCTGCGTCAGGTGACTCGGTCGCGTGCCAGTTGAAAGCGTCACCGGCGAAACCCGCCCAACTCGGAACGTGACAGGTTTCCTTGGAGCCGTTACCAATCGCTGACGATGCACGCGCGACGCTTGAAATTCTCTCCTGGTTTAACGGCCGCCTTGGTCTGTCTGGCATTGGTTCCGGGCTGGCCCGCGTCGGGTGCCGACAGCGCCACCGCGAAAAGTTCTGCTTCGGCCTTAGCGCCCAGCGGGGTGCAACCCGCCAACCTCCGCTGTGAATACGCCCAAAACCCCTTGGGTGTGGATGTCATCCAACCGCAGTTGAGCTGGGGGCTGGAATCGCGCGAGCGGAATCAGAAGCAGAGCGCTTATCACGTTCTGGTGGCCACCACGTCGGCGTTGCTGGAAGCGAACAAAGGCGACTTGTGGGATTCGGGTCAGGTCAAGTCTGCCGAGTCCGCGCACATGACGTATAATGGCACGCCTTTGACCTCGCGCCTCCGTTGTTACTGGAAAGTGCGGGTGTGGGATGCTTCCGGAAACGCCTCGCATTGGAGTTCGCCGGCATCTTGGGAGATGGCATTGCTCCGACCCGAAGACTGGAAGGCGCAGTGGATTGGCAGCGGTCCTCCGAAGGAACCACGTCCGCCGGAGGGTTTTTTCAAAAGCACCAAGGAGTTTACCAACCTGACCCAGAAAGTGACGGTGGACGGACGTTCGACTCTGCTCCGCAAAAGCTTCGTCGCTGACAAACCCATCCGCCGGGCGCTGGTTTACGTGACGGGCCTGGGCTATTACGAACTCTCGTGCAACGGCCAGCGGGTCGGCGACCGCGTGCTGGCCCCGGCCAAAAGCAATTACCGCAAATGGGTGCTCTACGACACCTATGATCTGACCGCGCAGTTGCGGGCGGGAACGAACGTCTTGGGCGTGATGCTGGGGAATGGCTGGTTTAATCCCTACAAAAAATGGTGGGAACCGTATCGCATGCAATGGTTCGGCGCCAAACGCGCGCTCCTGCAACTCCACCTTGAGTATGCGGACGGCTCGTCACAGGTGATGGGGTCGGATGGCTCGTGGAAAACGGCACCCGGGCCGGTGCTTTCTTCCTGCGTCTTTGATGGGGAGGAGTATGACGCGACCAAGGAATTGCCAGGCTGGGATCTGCCCGGCGCGACCGACGCCGGTTGGAAGCCGGCCAATGTCGTCGAACCGCCGGGTGGCGTGCTCGTCTCGCATCTCATGCCGCCCATCAAAGTCATCGAATACCTCAAGCCGGTCGCGGTGACGAATCCCAAGCCTGGTGTTCACGTGTTCGATCTGGGGCAAAACTTTGCGGGCTGGGTGCGGCTCACCGCAACGGGGCTGCGGGGCAAGCGTATCACCTTGCGCTACGCGGAAGATCTTTTGCCCGACGGCAACATTGATGTGAAAAGCAACGAACGCGCCCTGGCCACGGACGTTTATGTGATGAAAGGGAAGGGGAAGGGGACGGAGATTTATGAACCGCGATTCACCTTCCATGGCTTTCGCTATGTGGAAGTGACGGGTTTTCCTGGCGTGCCCAAGCTCGACAATGTGCTGGGCTGCGTGGTTCACACCGCGTGTGAAAGCACCGGCGAGTTCACCTGCGACAACGAATTGATCAACCGCATTCATCGGGCGACGCGCTGGTCGCAGCGCAGCAACCTGATGGGCTACCCAATGGATTGTCCCCAGCGCGATGAACGGCTGGGCTGGTTTGGCGACGCGCTGGTCTCGATGGAGGAAGCCATGTTCAACTTCGACCTGCCGCTATTTTACCGGCAATGGCTGGACGGGGTCCGCTTCAATCAAAACGCAGCCAATGGCGACATCTCCATCGTCTCGCCGCGACCCTACATCACCGACGAACCGGACCCGACCTGGAGCAGCGCCTACCTGGTGATGACCTGGCAATACTATTTGCATTACGGCGACCAGCAGTTTCTCGCCGGGCATTTTGATTCCATGAAACGCTACGTGGAATTTCTGGGCACGCAGGCCACCAATCATATTCTGCCAAAGTATTGGATCGGCGACTGGGGCACGATCGTCGAGGGCTGGAAGGAAGGCGAACCCGTATCGGTCGTAACGGCGTTTTATTATTACGACACGCTCATCCTCGCCAAAGCGGCCGGCGTTCTGGGCAAACAGCAGGAAGCAGAGAAATACAACGCGCTCGCGAAGCAGATCAAAGCGGCGTTCAACCGCACTTTCTACGACGCCAAGCAGCGGCAGTACGAGCAGGGTACCCAGTTTGCGAATGCCTTCCCGCTCTTTCTGGGTTTGGTGGAGCCGGCGAACCAAGCCGCCGTGCTGCAAAATATTCTGAGCGATCTTGAGCGCCGCCAAGGCCATTTCAATGTCGGCGTGCTCGGCGCCAAATATCTGATTGATGCGTTGACGCAATTCGGCAAACAGGACGTCGCGTATCAGCTCGTCAATCAGACCGGTTTCCCGAGCTGGGCGCACATGCTGGAAGGCGGCCGGACCACGATGTCCGAATTCTGGGACCTGAAAGGCTCGCACAACCATGTGATGATGGGCAGCATTGACGCGTGGTTTTATCGAACCCTCGCCGGCATCCAACCCGATGAAAGCCAGCCCGGTTTCGAGCGCATCGTGATCAAACCTTTCATCCCGGATTCGCTGTCGTTGGTGCGGGTGAGCGCGCAAACCGTGCGCGGCCGGGTGGCATTGGAATGGATAAAGAAGAACGGTTCGCTGCAACTGAACGTCACCATTCCCGCCAACAGCACCGCGATGGTCTATGTGCCGGCGGCTTCCGCCAAACAGGTGCAAAGCACACCGGCGCTGAAGCCGGAGCGGTTTGAAAAAGGCGCGGCCGTATACGAAATCGGTTCGGGTGATTACGAGTTCCGCGTGGCTTCCGGCGGGTAGCAAATGCCCTCCCGGTCAACGCGGCGGAAGTTCAACTTTCTCGCCCGACCAGTTTTCGTACAGGCGCACCACTTCCTCAATGTTGGTGAATTTTCGGTAAACGGCCCGGACGCGAAAGCTGAACTCCCGGTTGACGGCGTACTCGCGGCGGAAGTAAACGAAGTCCCAGGCCGGATTGCCCTTGCCGCCGCCCGAAGGAGACTGCGCGAAACGCAGTTCGCCTTCCGCGCCAGTCCGCTGGAACATCATGACAAACACATTCTCACCCGAGCGGCCAAAATAGAACGGATGCAAATACTCAAAATCCGAGACGCCTTTCACCAGATCGAGATTGAAGCCGTCATCCTGTGGCGGATCCCAGTTGCTGCCCACAGGCCGATGGCTGGCGGTCACGCCATGCTTCTCCGGCAGATGTTTGATCCAGCGCGGTTGCGAATCGCCACGGCCAGGACGAGCGCGTCCGATAAACTCAATCGCCATATCCTCCGGCGCGTGAATGTACGACGCGAAGAAGACGCCGATGTAGCCGTATTTTTTCCACTCGTCGGCCAGCGGTGTGCCATGGTAGGTGAGATCAATGCCGTCTTCCTTCACGTCGAAAACCAACCGGCTGCGCAAGGGCCAGTGTTCGGTTCTTTCCTGGCGCAACTCCACGCGGTTCGTCGAGTGCCGAATCAGTTGCATCGGGAGCCGGCGTGGTTCAAATATGTTCCAGCCAAAGGACGTCGCATCGCCGCTGAAGACATGCTCCAAGTTCAACCCGGCGTAGTTGGGCACGAAAAGATTCTTCGGATCACCCGGCCCGCGACGCAGTTCCGCCACCCCGTTGTAACCGCCTTTATGCTCGGCTCCGTAAGCTTCGTTGTCCGCAATCACCAGCTGCAGCTTGGCCGTATCCAATCGCGCCGCGTGTTCCGCCGTGGACTCGCCGCCATAGCCCGCAGTCAGAGAAATCAGGATGGTGATCCCAGTTCTCAGGCAGGCGGACAAGCTTCGGTTGGATGGAATGGAAGGCACAATAGTAATGCGTCATTACTAAAGCCATTGCGGGCCGGGCGCGAGACAAAATCTTGCCCGGGCTCAAACCAACGCCGCCAGGTGCTGGCGCCGGGCGGCGGGAATTTGTTCTCGCCTGCGGTTGGCAAAATCGGGATGCTCAAACTCGTGAACTCCGCCGCGCAAAAACTTTACGGGAATCATCGATTGCGAAAGCCCAAGTCCAGCGCCGCCCACCACCAAACGCGATTAGCCATGCCAACGATGACCAGATTTCGTCCGTTAGTTGCCCAAGGGTTTGTGCTGTTCAGCCTCCTGGTCGGATTCGCCCCCGTCCACGCGCTTGATCTCAAGAACGCCGTGATCGTGACGCCGCCCAACCTCTCCGGCCCCGAAAGGAAAGCGGTGACGATGTTGGTCGAAGAAGTCGAAAAGCGCACGCAAGTGCGCTTGCCGACGATGACCGCGTGGCCAGCGACGAATGCGCCTGTGATTGCGGTCGGCAACCGATCCACGCTCCAGCAGTTCGCCGGGCCTTACTCCAAGGAATTGCTGGCGGTGCGCAAAGCCATCGGCCCGGAAGGCTACCGACTGTGCGTCAAGCGTGGCGCGGCGAGTTCGGGTGTCTTTGTCATTGGCGACGATGCGCGCGGCGTCTTGTTCGGGGTCGGTAGGTTGCTGCGCGAACTTCACATGCAGCCCGGCAGTGTGACCCTGGCGGATGATTTGGACATCACGACCGCGCCCAAGTATCCGTTGCGCGGTCATCAACTCGGCTACCGGCCCAAGACGCATTCCTACGACGCCTGGGATTTGCCCGTTTGGGAGCAATACATCCGTGACCTCGCCGTCTTCGGCTGCAACGCCATCGAGTTGATCCCGCCGCGCTCGGATGATGACGCCGACAGCCCGCATTTTCCGCGACCGCCGATGGAGATGATGACTGGAATGTCCGGCCTCGCCGATTCCTACGGCCTCGATGTGTGGGTTTGGTATCCGGCGTTGGACAAGGATTATTCCGATCCGAAAACCGTCGCGTCCGCGCTGCTGGAATGGGGCGAAGTCTTCTCGAAGTTGCCCCGCCTCGATGCCGTGTTTGTTCCGGGCGGCGACCCCGGGCACACGCCGCCAAAACTCCTCATGCCGCTGCTGGCGAAGCAAACCCAGAACCTGCATCGCTACCATCCCAAGGCGCAGATGTGGGTTTCGCCGCAGGGATTCACGCAGCAATGGTGGGATGACTTCATGGCCATCGTGTGTGGCGAAC
The DNA here is from genome assembly GCA_964355895.1 of uncultured Bifidobacterium sp. Classification (GTDB taxonomy): domain Bacteria; phylum Verrucomicrobiota; class Verrucomicrobiia; order Limisphaerales; family JADLHS01; genus JADLHS01. Next base: position 5,543 of record CAYHFK010000264.1, read on the forward strand.
AACCGGCGTGGCTCACGGGCATCGTCTTCGGTCCGCAGGTGCGCCTCGACACGGTGAAACTCCGCGCCTTGCTGCCGGCGAAATACCAACTGCGTCATTACCCCGACATCACGCACAACCGGCAATGCCAGTTCCCGGTGGCGGACTGGGACACCGCGTTCGCGATCGCCGAGGCGCGCGAATGTGTGAACCCGCGCCCGCGCGCCTACGCAAACATCTTTCGCATTTTCCAGCCGCCGACCATCGGCTTCATCACCTACTCGGAAGGCTGCAATGACGACGTGAACAAAGCCGTCTGGTCCGGACTCGGCTGGGATCCGAATCGCGACGTGACCGAAATCCTCCGCGACTATGGCCGCTACTTCATCGGCGATCAATTTGCGGATGACTTCGCGCAAGGCGTGCTCGCGCTCGAAGAAAATTGGCGGGGTCCAGTGTCGGACAATGATGGCATCGAACCCACTTGGCAAAAGTTTCAAGCGATGGAACGCAAGGGCGGACCGGTGCTGCGCGCGAACTGGCGTTTCCAGATGGCGATATTCCGTGCCGCTTGCGACGCTTACGTCCAGAAGCGCCTTGCCCACGAACAGTTTTTGGAATGTCTGGTTCACTGGCGACTGCAAAAAGCGCCGGAGACCGGTTCGTTCGCCACCCTTGATGCCGCGCAGGCGGTGCTCGATTGTGCGCGGACCAATCGCCTGGCTATAGAATTACAATTACGCGAGCAGATTTCGGTTCTCGGCGAGGCTTTGTTCCAGAGCATCCGCATGCAACTCAGCGTCTCGCGCCATCGCGCCATCGCGCCCGACCGCGGAGCCACGCTCGACACCATTGATCTGCCGCTCAACAACCGTCTTTGGCTCACCGGCCGGTTCGGCGTCATTCGCAGTCTGCCGGACGAAGCGTCGCGCCTCGCGGCCATCCGTGAGATTGTGAACTGGACCGACCCCGGCCCGGGAGGTTTCTACGACGATCTCGGCGACCTGATGCGCCAGCCGCATCTCGTGCGCAATCCGAATGCTGCCGCCGATCCATCCAACCTCGAATCGGCATTCGTCGGCTTCGCCGACCAAAAGGGCCGGCTCACGGAGCCGGACAATCTGGACGGCGCGTTGCGTTATTCCTGGCTCAACCACGCGGAAACCTTGCGCGGCACCCCGCTGCGGCTGCGCTACGAAAAGCTCGATCCCAACGCCAGCTACCGGGTGCGCGTCGTTTATGGCGGCGACAGTCTGTATAAACATATCCGCCTCGTTGCCAACGACGCGATTGAAATCCATCCGCTGATGCCGAAGCCGCAGCCGATCAAGCCGGTCGAGTTTGCCATCCCGCGCGCCGCCACGGCGAAGGGGGAACTGACCTTGAGTTGGAACGGTGACGCGGCGTTGGGCGGCAACGGCCGCGGCTGTCAAGTCTCAGAAGTTTGGTTGATCAAGGAA
>CAYHFK010000265.1:0-6944 GCA_964355895.1 uncultured Bifidobacterium sp.
GCTGCGGCCAAGATGTCGTTGGGTGCCAGCAACGTGCCGTTGGTGGTTTCGCTTCGCGACCACAGCGGATCTGGCGCCGCATGGCACGGCGATGATGCGTGGCCAACAGCGGCGTGGCCAACGGCGGCGTGGCCAACGGCGGCCTCAAGGGTTTCGAGCGTGACAACGATGTTCACCACAGGCTCGGGCGCCTGGGCGGCGGGCGGCGTGGATGCCAACTTCAAACTGGAAGATTTCACGCTCGAACCGCAAGCGCCGCGTTTCCTGCTGGCGCTTCGGGGCGGCCTGACGCAACTCGGTGCGCTGCTCCAATGCGCCTACGGCCCGCGCATCATGACCGTCGGCGTGACGGCGGCGGATGAAGGCGTCTGGCTGCCCGATCCGGAAGTGCCGACGCGCTATTCCACGCGCGACTTCACAGCCGAACGCGCAGCCCTGGGCCGGTTGCAGCGCAGCGGCTTTTCCGGGCCGGACGCACAGGGAAAACTCCAACTGGTCGGGCAGAACGCCGTCCTGAATTTCTTTGCGCGTGAATATTCGAAACTGCAACGCGAGTGGAGCGTAAGCCTGGATGAACAGTTGGAGAATCGCACGCTGAAGAACCTCGAGCGCGTCGAGCCGCAGTTTCAGATCACCTCGTCGGGGGTGCAATGGTTTGATCTCGGCGTGGTGTTCGCGGCGAGTGGCGGAGAAACTTTTTCCGCTGCGGACATTCAGCGACTGATCTTGTCCGGGCAAAGCCACACGCGATTGAAGAACGGGAAGCTGGCAGTGATTGACACCTGGGCCGTAGAGGAATTGCAGGAGGTCCTGCTCGATTGCGCGCCGCAGCAGAATGCGCAGGGCTACCGCATCAGCAGCAAACAGGCGGGCTTTCTGGAAGCGACCTTGCAGCAGCACACCGATTGGAAGGTGCAAGCGCCCACGGCCTGGCGCGACCGAGCGGCCAAGCAAAGCGGCGAAGCAAAATTGGAATGTCCGCCACTGGGAGATTTGGAAAAAGTTCTGCGCCCGTACCAGAAGCAGGGCGTGGCGTGGTTGGGTTTCCTGCGTGAGAACGGTTTCGGCGGCATTCTCGCCGACGAAATGGGCTTGGGAAAAACGCTGCAAACGCTGGCGTTTCTGAATTCATTGCGAACGTGGCGGCAGGCGTCCTCGCCTGCCGTAGAGCCGGGCGTCCCGCCCGGCGGAGCCGACGTGGAATATCCCAACGCGCCAACTAATTCGCAGCCCAGTCCGGGCGGCAAGATGCCGCCCTCTACGGCAGGCGGGGACGCCTGCCGCTACCTTCCGCACTTGATCGTCTGCCCAACGAGCCTCGTCTTCAACTGGCTGGCTGAGGCGAAGAAATTCACGCCCGAGTTGAAAGTCCTGGCGCTGCACGGGCCGGACCGGCACGCGCGGTTTGATGAGATCGCAACGAGCGACATCGTCGTGACGAGTTACGCGCTGATTCGCCGGGACGCGGAGCGGTATCGGGAGTTGGAGTTCGATACCGTGGCGCTCGACGAAGCCCAGCACATCAAGAATCGCCAGACCCAGAACGCACAGGCCGTCAAAGCGGTGCGGGCGCGGCATCGGATTGTGCTCACCGGCACGCCGCTGGAAAATTCGGTGCTCGATCTCTGGTCCATCTTCGATTTTCTCATGCCGGGTTATCTGGGCACGGCGAAAGATTTCCGCGAGCGGTATGAATTGCCCATTGCGAAGGAGAAAAGCGTGGAAGCCCAGAGCCGACTCGCGCGCCGGCTCCGACCGTTCATGCTACGGCGGCTCAAGAAGGAAGTGGCGTCCGATCTGCCGGCCAAGCTCGAACAGGTATCGTTCTGCGAACTGACGCCGGATCAGCGGAGCGTGTATCAACAGGTCATCGAAGCCAGCCGCAAGGAAGTGTTGGAAGCGGTCGGCGCGCAAGGCGTCGCCAAGAGTCGGATGGTGGTGCTGACCGCGTTGCTGCGGCTGCGGCAGGTGTGCTGCGATTTGCGGTTGCTGAAGCTCAAAAAAAGGAGTGATGGAGTGATGGAGTGTGAGCATGATGCCAAAACCGGTTCAGCACTCCAACCCTCCAATACTCCAACCCTCCACTCGGCCTCCTCGGGCAAACTGGAGCTGTTCGGCGAACTGCTGGAGGAAGTGATTGACGGCGGGCATCGCCTGCTGGTGTTCAGCCAGTTCGTCGGCATGTTGACGCTCTTGAAGGAGAAGCTCACGGCGGAAGGCATTGAGTTTTGTTATCTCGATGGTTCGACCAACGACCGGGCCGCCGTGGTGGAAAAATTTCAAACCAACGCCGCGATTCCGGTGTTTCTCATCAGCCTGAAAGCCGGCGGCGTGGGCCTGAACCTGACGGGCGCGGACACGGTGATTCATTTCGATCCGTGGTGGAATCCCGCCGTGGAAGATCAGGCGACGGATCGCGCGCATCGCATCGGGCAGACGAAGGTCGTGACGAGCTACAAGCTGATCACGCGCGACACGGTGGAGGAAAAAATCCTGATCCTGCAAAACCGCAAGCGCGAGATCATCCAGGCGACGATTGGCGGCGAAGATGAATTCGCGGCGGCGCTGAACTGGGAGGAAATTCAGGAACTGCTGGCGTGAGTCGGATCTGGACAGGAACAAGCGACGCGATTCTCCTGCTGGGCCGCCACCTCCCGCTCGGGCTTACCTTGCTCGGGCCGGTGATTGTGAACATCGTCCTGTTCCACGTCTTCATCGCTCGCAATAGAATGCCCATGGCCCTCGTCGTCGCTGCCCTCGCGCTGTTCCTGCTCTGGTGTCACCGGACACATTTCGCTGACCTCATGCAGCGCTGATGCACCGCCCTCGTGTGGCTCGTTCCCGACCGCCGCATCGGGCGCATGCTGGTGAAGCGGGAGAAGGAATGAGCATCCAGTTGTCGCAAACGACAATGGCCCAACTCGAACGCAACGAGAAACTTTCGGCAAGGCAAGCCGGAGTTCACTTGCAATGACGCGCTCCAAATTCACGAACGCTGGTGGTTTGCAATTACGATGGGTTTATTGTGGCTGCTGGCTGAAAAATTGGCGAAGTTTTCGCACAGCGCGCGCGAATGAATCAATCGCCATTGCTTCTTGAAAAACAAACGTAGCCGTCAACCTCGGCTGATGATCCGTTTCGTTATAGGGCAGACTCATCTTTGTTGAAAGCCAACCTTTCGCGTTGCGAATTGTTTCAGAATTATCGGGCGGCTCAAGATCAGCCGGAAGACCACAAACTCCCCGAAGTGAACGGGCGGCCGCGAGAAACCAAGTCTCATATTCTCGATATGCTAATACGACAAAAACCATGACATCCCGACGACAAGCCTTTGCTTTTTCCAAAAGCTTTGGCCCTAACTCACCCGGACATTGATCTTCACAATCCAAGAGAATCAGCACACACGAGTTAGGCCAAGGCTTTGCTTTTCGGGCCGCAAGTTCGAGATACTTCTTAAAATAATCGTCGTCGTTCACGAATGATCCAACCTTCACCCGCAGTGCTGGATTTAGCCGTACTTGGGCGTCTGGCGTTGCCTCGGCGGCCAAACGCTTGAGGAGTATTGGGATTGCCTGCACCTCACCGTGCCCTTCAACGATGGGAGCGATGAAGAAAGAACTGCTCATTGCGCGAGTTCAAAAAGCTTGAGCTGTTGCTCATCTTGAACTTCCTCAAAGGACTCGGCACTGGGAGTCAGTTGATTCTGGCGCAGTAGTTCGCCGGGCGTGAAAAGCTTGTCTCGAAGCACGGAACGCCCCGCTTCGTCAACCGGTCCGATTACAGTAACTCCGTCTCGGCTTTCCACGGCGAGGATTGATTCATCCGAGATGTTTGGATCATCCAGCAAGTCTGGGCTATGACTTGTCACGACGACCTGTGAAATCGTGCTGGCTTCTCTTAATGCACCAAGCAGGACTCCAGCCGCCGCAGGATGAAGGGCGGCTTCCGGTTCTTCCAAACCAACCAAGGGCGGAGCATCGCCGTTGCGTCCGCGCCCCTGAAAGAGAGCGAGCAGAATTCCAAAAGCCCGAAGTGTTCCATCAGACATGCTGGAAGCAAGAAACCGCCACGGGTGCTTTTGTCCCTTGACGCCCTGCCGGAACTCCAAAGTTTCTTGAGACCCCAAGACCTTCGCATCAACGCCCGAAACGCCAGAGACAATCCGACCGAGATAGTTTGCAATCTCCTCCTTGGTCGGTTCAGACAATTTTGCAAAAACACTTGCACTGTTCCAACCCTCCCTTGCCAGCAGTTCACCCGCATCGGGTTTCTGCATCGCGGAAATTTCTCGTGGGTTGAGATTGTAAAAACTCATCCGTGAAAGCGCGTCGTAAACTGGCCGGAATTCGGGCAGTCCGGCGGCCGCAACCAAAAACAACCTGTCGGAAATTGCCGGAGGCAGCACTTCCGCAGATGACGCGATGATTTCACCTCCTCTGACGTGAAATTTTGCTTCTTTCAGTCCGCCGTTGCCAAACGAAATTTTACACTCTTCATTTTGAACTTCGAAACCTCCAGATGGTTTTGCGCCAACTCGAAATGAATAATGCCCCAGACCTCCTGTCGGCAGAGTAAAATCAATCCGAATGGCAAAATGATTTGGATGCCCCCCACTCCTGCGACGAACTTCTTTGATTGTTCCCCGGTCTCGAAGCGCATGATCAAGTGAAGTTCTCAAGGCGTCAGAAGTGAAACGCAGCCCATCCAAAAAATTGCTTTTCCCAGATCCGTTTGGGCCGACCAAAAAAGTCAACGCCCGCAAGTTAACGCGACAACTCGCGATGCTCTTGTAGTTACGAAGCGTGACTTTGGAAATCAACGGCATACGAACATCATAGGGCTTCTGCGTATGGCAATCAAATTGATTTCGGGCCGATGGCCCAAGACGAAGCCAAATAACGCCTGCGCGTAAACCGCCGCCGCGCAGCCCGCATGTCCGCCTCGGCCGTTACGCGATGCGCCCGCGCGTGCTCGACCAGGCCCGCACCTCCCTCATCGGCAAGGCCGGTGATTACAAATACGGCAAGCCAAACCCATCATCTGGACCCCCTTACTGACGGCGCTGAAAACCGGCGCGCACTTCCAAGGGATACGGCTTCAAAAAGGATTTTTTGTTGACCCAGCCCGGTCACTTGGTTGCAATACAACCATGATGCTAAAAACCCTTCGCCGCATTCTCGTTGGCTGTCTTTTCGCAACGGTGCCGCTGGCGCTGCCCGCCGCCGTCAAACCCGCGCCGCTCTTCTCCGACAACATGGTGCTCCAACAGGGCCAGCCCGTGCCGGTTTGGGGCTGGGCCGACGACGGTGAAGTCGTTACCGTCAAGTTCCGCAATCAGAAGGTCACCACCACCACGCGAAACCTGGCGTGGAGCGTCAAGCTCGGCAAGCTCAAGGCCGGCGGTCCGGATGTCTTCACCATCAGCACCAAGTCCGGCACGATTCAATTCACCAACGTCCTGGTCGGCGACGTGTGGGTTTGCAGCGGCCAGTCGAACATGGAGTGGCCGTTAAGCCAGTCATTCGAGCCGGCCGCCGACATTGCGGCCGCAACCAACGCGCAAATCCGCGTTTTCAATGTCCGGAAGAATCGCATGGATGCGCCCACCACGGTCGTCAAGGCCACGTGGGAACTCTGTTCCCCGCAGAGCATCAAGGGCTTCTCCGCCGTGGGCTACTATTTCGGTCGCGACCTGCAGCAGGTGCGCCGAGTGCCCGTCGGCTTGATCGGCACGTCCTGGGGCGGCACCCCGGCCGAGGCGTGGATGAGTCGCGAGGCGTTTGAAATCAATCCGCGGTACGTGACGGAAATTCTCGAACCGGCGGCGACCGCCGATAAAAACTGGCGCCAGGCAACCGCCGCGTTTGATCAGGAAAAAGCCGAGGCAGAGAAGGCCGGAACGACATTTACCAAGCGCGCGCCGGGGCGCCCGTGGGGCGCCGGCGAGCTGTACAACGGCATGATTGCACCATTGATTCCCTACGCCATCAAGGGCGCGATCTGGTATCAGGGCGAATCCAACGCCGGGCGCGCCGAGCAATATCGCACGCTGTTCCCCGACATGATCCGCTGCTGGCGGCGGGATTGGAGCCAAGGCGACTTTGCGTTCCTGGCCGTGCAACTCGCCCCATTCCAGGCGGTCAAGGAACAACCGGCGGATAGCGCCTGGGCCGAATTGCGCGAGGCGCAACTGCTGGCGACGCAGGTGCTCCCCAACGTCGGCATGGCGGTCATCACCGATGTGGGCGACCCAAAGGACATTCATCCGAAGTGGAAGCAGCCGGTGGGCGAGCGCCTGGCCCTGGCGGCACGCGCCATCGCGCACGGAGAAAAAAATGAATTCTCCGGACCGATCTACCGCAACCTGGAGATCAAGGGCAATCAGGTGATGCTGCATTTCGACCACGCGCGCAAGGGCCTCGAAGCGCGCGGCGGCGAACTGAAAGGCTTCGCGATTTGCGGCGAGGATCGAAAGTTTGTCTGGGCCAAAGCGGAAATCGTCGGCGACACCGTGGTCGTCAGCAGTGCGGACATCTCCTGCCCCGTCGCGGTGCGGTACGGCTGGGCGGATTTTCCGGAGGTGAATCTGTGGAATAAAGAGGGCCTCCCCGCGTCGCCTTTCCGCACCGACAGCTTCCCGATGATCACCGCGCCGAAGTGAAACGCGGCGGCTACGCGGTTGCCCGAACCGTTTATGCCGCCGATTGAAACGTGAAGAGTAAGTGCCCAGAAACCATTTCCTGCCCGCCACCAGACTCCTCGGCCGCGTTTCGGCCACCATCAACCCGGTTCCGAGAAACGGTCCTTGGAGGTTACCTGCCGGTCAGAAGCTCTCGGCGACCGAGGCCCGCTCAAAACGTCTCTCTTTGCGGAATCTCGAAGGGAACTCGCCTCGCCGCGATTTGCGCGCTGCTGTTTGCGCAGGCCATCGCTTCTGGCCAGAC
>CAYHFK010000266.1:0-6903 GCA_964355895.1 uncultured Bifidobacterium sp.
CAAAGTATGCGGCTCAAAGATCAGCCGGCCAGCGAGCGTCCGCGCGAGCGGCTCGTGGCGCTGGGCGCGGAGGCCTTGAGTCAGGCGGAGTTGATCGCCATCCTGTTGCGTACCGGGCTCAAGGGCATGAACGCCGTGGAGGTCGGCCGGCATTTGATGCAGAAGTTTGGCTCGCTGCACGGGCTGGCGCGGGCGTCGGTGGACGACTTGAAAAAAGTGAAGGGCATCGGGCGCGACAAGGCGGTGACGCTCGTGGCGGCCTTTGCGCTGGCGCACAAGATGGCGAAGGAGTTGCAGGACGAATCGCCGGTGCTGGACACGCCGGAAGCCGTGGTGAATCTGCTGCGGGCGCGCAATCTCCTGCTGGGCGTGGAACAACTTCAGGTGCTGCTGCTCAACACGCGCCGCCGACTCATCCGTGTGGAGACGGTCACCGACGGCACGATTGACACGCTGCTGGTGCATCCGCGCGAGGTGTTCAAATCCGCCATCGCCGCCAACGCCGCCGGCATCGTGCTGGCGCACAATCATCCCAGCGGCGACCCGACGCCGAGCGAGGCGGATATCAAGGTGACGCGGGATCTGATCCGTGCCGGGCAGTTGCTCAAGATTGATGTGCTGGATCACGTCATCATCGGGCGCGCCACGCCGGAACGAGCGAAGGATTATGTGTCGTTGCGGGAGCTGGGTTATTTCTTCGCGTGAGCCAGCGGGAGCGATGCTTCAAGAAGCTGAGGGATCGGTCCTTTCTTACTGCCACAACCCGGCATTATTCGGGTGGGCGGTTGCTGCAACCTCCGGTTTACTCCACGATTTCGAGTTTCACCGCGGCCAGACCGCAGTTGACCATCTGCAACTCGTTGGCGGCCGCCTGCGATAGATCAATCACACGGCCTTTCACGAATGGCCCGCGATCGTTGATTCGCACCGTGACCGATTTTTGGTTGGCCAGGTGAGTCACTTTCACGCGAGTTCCGAACGCCAGCCGTGGATGGGCCGCGGTTAATTCATTCATGTTGAAGACCTCGCCACTGGCCGTCGGCCGGCCGTGATATTTTGTCCCGTAATACGAAGCGATGCCGGTTTCCGTGGTTGATCGGTTTACCGCCGCAGGCTGAATTGCCGGGCGGTCACCAAAAGCCGGGGCGACGGATAGAACCGTCAGGGCCAACGTGATCAAAACACTCCGTGTGCAACCAAGATTGTAGGACGTTATTTTCATATCCGGCGATTTGCGAATCTGCTCCTTTGCCGTTGTGGAATGATGAAAAGCAGACGCCAGTCCACTTCCCAGAAAGCTCCGTTATGAGGAACTTGTGGAATTGTCCCACGAAAGATTGACTGGAAAACCGACACGAGTGCCTCATCGGTGCGACCGGGCGATGGTTGAATCGGCACTGGCCACTTGGGGCGTTTGCAACGTGGGCGGAATTTTTCGCGCGTTCCTGGGCGTCGAGGAACAGCACAACGTCAAGCGGTCAAAGCCGTAGCCCTCGGGGAGAAGGCCCGGCGCGACGGCTACGCGAACCAACATCTCTTCGAGCGCGGCGAGCCTGCTTTGCTTTTCGAGGGCGAACGAGGTTCAAAGCGCGCCGGATCGCCCGCCAGGTCCGGGGTTCGGGGTTGACACCTGACAAAGCCAGTCGCAGGCTCAACTCATGATCTGTGGCGCGAACCAATTCTCCGTCTCCCGCAGTGCGTCGGAAAAGCAATCGCCTTTCAGGATGCGCAGTAGATTCGCGGGAGGCTGGACCGTGGTCGCGGGCGCGTTGATCAGCGCAATGGTCAGTTATGCGAGCCATGCCGGCTTGGGTGATCCGTTGATGGCTGCGGGCGGAGACATCGTGATGCGCTTCGAAGGCACCAGTGCTGGCTATGAAAGCCTGATCAGCGTCAACAGTGTGGAGGTCAATGGCCAGTCGTTGTTTTTCCCGAACTTCACGACGCCGATCGGCTCGACCATCAACCTGGGTTCGTTCAGCGCCGGCCTGTCGCTCGACATCGCGCTGCACGTCATAACCCCGTCGGCGTCGAACATTTGGCACACCGGCGCGGCGGCGCTCAACCTTGACAACGTGATCCATGCCAACGTGACCTTCGATTACAACGGCGAGAGCGGCCGAACTTTTGTCGGCTTCGAGGACCAGTTTGGCGGCGGTGACTTGGATTACAATGATCACACGTTCTCCTTCACCGGGGTCACCGCCGCGGTGCCGGAGCCGGGGCCGCGCGCGCTGATGATGGTTGGGATGGGCACGCTGGCTTTCGTAGCGCGCCGCCGCAAGGCACAGCAGGGCTGAACGCCTGGGCCGCTGGACGAGCACCCTTCGGGTGACTTTCCTCCCTCCGGGCCGCGTGGCGAACCTTTAGTTTCCTCCGCCCGCCCATTTCGGCGGCTGCTTCAAATGGTAAAGCATCTCGCCCGCTTTCGGCACGAACAACACCCCTTCCGTCTCGCGATTCGCGAAATCTGCTTCGCGGATGGATTTCGGGTCGCGGTAGCCGAGATTGATCTTTTTGCAAATGTGCTCCGGGATGCCAGTCGCGAGTGTGACCTTGATGCGACATTTTTCGCCGCCGCTCTCGAATGAGCCGATGCCGCGGACGTGGGTGCTGTGCGCGAGGATGCCCCACGGATAATGCTTAAACTGGTCCCATTGTTTCAAAAAGTAATCGCGGCAGTGGTAGCCGATCTCTTCGATGATCTTGCCGTGCGTGACGGAAATCTCGTGGACGTGGGGCGCGTAAATGATGAGTTCGCCGCCGTCGGCCACGACGGGTTCAAGTTTATACATGCCTTTGCCCGCGACCCAGAGGTCGTCGTACATCGGCGGCATCTTGGAAAGAACCGTCTGGAACGGTTTGTCCTTATAGATGATGTGAACCTGCCTTGAGAGTTCACTGGCAGCATCCCACGCCGTTTCCGGCGTCCCGAAGAAAAGTCCGGCGAGGGATTTATCCGGCGCGACCACCATCGCGAAGCACCGCTTGCTCACGCCGACCAATGCGCCCGCGCGGTCAACGACCTTGCGCACGGGCGTCCATTTGTTGCCGATGATCATCGGGTTGGTGACGACCGCGCCGAGCCAGTGGAAGAAATTCAAAATTTTCGGCCCGCCCACGCCGGGGAACAGATACTTGTTGCCGCCGGAAAACCCGACGACTTCGTGCGGAAACACCGGGCCGACGATGATGACCTGGTCGTAATTGAAAACGAGCCGGTTGATTTCCACCGGCACGTCCAGCGCGAACAAACCGCCGGTGAGTTCGCTGACCTCGGCGCCGGTGAGCGTGCCGATTTCCTTGAGCGCGGCGGGATTATCCCACTCGTGATTGAAGAAGCGGACCTGGCCAAATTGCGCGCGGCGTTCGGCGAGGGAGATTTCCAACCGCTCGCAAATCGCGGCTTCGCTCATCGGCGGATGCGTGCCGAGGGCGGTGAGCACGTCGAGTTCTTTGGTGACGCGGCCGATCTGCGCGTGGATGGTTTTGAAGAGCAATCCCACCGGCGCCGTGCGCGTGTGGTCGGGCACGATGAGCAGCACGCGCTTGCCTTGATAATCTGCGGCGGGCAAAGCCTGCGCCACAAGTTGCGCGACTTGTTGTTCGCTGACTTTGCCGCCGGACGATCCGAGCTGTGAAATGGTCTGCTGCACGATGGGAAAATAATTGCACCTCCGGGCTAAATCCATCCTGGAATCCTGCCAACCAATTTCAGCTGAGTTGCAAGCCGAGCCGCGCGGCGACCTCGCGGGCGCTGACGGGCCGGCGGGCGGCGGCTTTGGCCAGGCACGCCGCGATCGTCTCCTCCCACAACAATGGAATCATCGCGTCCTCCACCCCAAATTCAAACAAGCGCTCCGTCATGCTCGGGGGAATGACTTCGTGCAACTGGGTGAACACGTCGCCGTCGTAGAAGGGCGGTTTGCCCGTGAGCAATTCGTAGATGGTGACACCGAGCGAATAGATGTCGTCCGCCACCGCCGGCGGCTCGCCCGTCCACTGTTGGGGACTCATGTACCAATCCGTCCCCACGATGGGCGCATGGGCCGCCTCGTGGACCGGGTCGCGCTGAATTTCCCGCGCCAAGCCGAAGTCCGTCACCTTGAGCTGCCCGCGCGAGTTGAGGATCAGGTTGGCCGGCTTGAGGTCGCGATGCACGATGCGCGCATCGTTGTGCGCGTAATCGAGCGCGGCGCACAGATCGCGAATCCAGGGCTGCAATTCCGCCACCGAAAACATCTGCCGCGGCTTGTCCACCTTCAGCGTCCAGAGCGACCAGCCGTCCACATATTCCATCGCCACCGCCGCGCCCTGCGGCGTCTGAATGAAGTCATGAATGCGGACGATGTTCGGATGCGCCAGTTTGAGGCTGCGGCGCGTCTCGGTTTTCAACCGCTCGACTTCGTGCGGATTCGCGACGAGATGGGGCGCGAGGAATTTCAGCGCGATGGGCTGTTCCAGCACGCGATCATGCGCGAGCCACACCACGCCCATGCCGCCTTCCCCCAGCGTGCGCTTGAGGCAGTAACGACCAAACACCCACTGTCCGGCGGCGAGCGAGTCTTCCGTTTTATCCAACCGGGTCATCGTCGTCACACCCTATCAGACGCGCGGGCGGCCGGCATGGTTAAAACTAAATTGTCTGGCTCAAATAACCGCCGTCCACGCGAAGGTCCGTGCCGGTGACGAAGCTGCTGGCCTGGTGGCTGGCGAGAAAAACCGCCGCGCCGACCAGTTCCTTGGATTCGCCGAACCGGTTCATCGGCGTGTGCCCCCAGATCGCCTTCGTGCGCGCGGTCGGCGAACCGTCGTCGTTGAAGAGCAGCTTGCGGTTCTGCTCGGCGGGAAAAAAGCCGGGGGTGATGGTGTTGACGCGCACCCCTTTGGCCGCCCACTCGCGCGCCAGGAACAAACTCAAATTCAGCACTGCCGCCTTGGCCGCCGAATACGCCACCACGCGCGAGAGCGGCAAATGCGCCGCCGCGCTGGCAATGTTGATGATGCTGCCTTTGCCCCGCCGGCACATGGCCGGGCCGAATTCCTGACACGGCAGGAAGACGCCGCCCGCGAGATTCAAATCAAAGTTGGCGTGCCACGCTTCGAGCGAAATGTTCTCGAACGGATTCTCGGGCGTAACCGTCACCTTGGGATCGTTGCCGCCCGCTGCGTTGAGGAGAATCGTCGGTGCGCCCAGCGTCGCGGCAATCTTCGCATGGGCTTCCGCCAGGCTGCTCCGGGACCCGGCATCCACCCGGAAGAACGCCGCTTGGCCGCCCCGGGATTGAATCACCTTCACACGCGCCTCCCCCCGTTCCGCGTTGCGCCCGAGGACCGCGATCTGCGCGCCCGCTTCCGCCAGACCCTCGGCCAACGAACCGCCCAGCACGCCGGTCGCGCCAATCACCACCGCCACTTCACCTGACAAATCGAATAATTTCATAGTGCGGGCCCAGCATGTTGCAAAACCGATGACGGTTGAAGGAAATTTTTGACCCGGGTCGGGAGACTCCGCGCCCGGCCCCGTAGCGGTGGGCGTCCCCGCCTGCCGTAGAGCCGGCGCGTCCCGCCCGGCGGAAGTAACTCACGCCAAACCGAGCCGATCGAGACTTTTGTGAGTTCCAAGAATCGCACGCGCCATATCCGGGCGGCGAGACGCCCGCCGCTACAAATCTGGGGCGACACCCGGGACGTGTCAGCCCGTTCGATTCGGCCAGCGGAAGACGGCTTGCTTCTTCGCCACACAAACCCATCATTCGGTGCTGCCGAAGTCGCGATCGTCACATTCAAGGTCGGGCCATCGGCAAAAACCATTAACGTAGAAAAGAATCACGAACATGAAGCGAATTATCGTTCTCGGCTTGATTGGGATGGTGGCGAACACCCTGTGCGCCGCCGACTCCAGTTCCACGGAAAAAATCACCAAAGCGGCCACGGCGGTGGGGAGTAAAAATTATAGCTGGGCCACCTCGACGCTGGAAGCCGACGGCAGCCCGGGAAAGTTGGGGACGATTCAGGGCAAGGCCGAAAAGGGCGGCGTTACCTGTTTAAGTTTTTCGGTCGGCGGCCTCCCGGTGGAGGTCTGCATGAAAGGCGAGAAAGGGACGGCCAAGGCGTTGGAAGGCTGGCAGACGTTTGATGAAATCGCGCAAGCCGGCGGCACCGCGGCGGCTGTCGTGCGCTACCTGCGCAGTTACAAAACCCCGGTGGCCGAGACCGCGCTGCTGGCCGGGAAGGTGAAGGAATTCACCGAGGCCGACGGCGCGATTACGGGCGAACTCAAGGAAGACGCCGTCAAAGAGTTGTTGCTGTTCGGCGCCCGTCAACGGGAAGGCCAGGAGCCACCCAAGACGACCGAGGCCAAAGGCGCCGTCAAGTTTTGGATCAAGGATGGCGCGTTGACCAAGTTCGAAATCAAGGTTTCGGGCAAGGTGATTGCGGGTGAGCGCGAGTCCAACATCAATCGCACCACCACGGTGGAGCTCAAGGACGTCGGCACGACGAAGATGGAAGTGTCGGACGAAGCCAGGGCGAAGCTGACCTAGCCGCCCCCGAATCGTTCAGATCAGCGACCAAGCTCAGCGACCGCCGCCGGCAACGACCGGCGACTGCAACAGTCGCGAGCAAATTCACCCGAGCCGTCCGGCTGCAAAGCGGGGCGGCGCTGCAGCGCATGGTTGAACCCAGCCGCTCCGCGGCAGGCCTGACGGTGGTTCAATCGGGCTTCCCAGTTCATCGGTCCCGGCGGTCGTAAAGTTTTTTGCTTTGGCGGCGAGCGGGATCCCGCATCCACGGGCACACTCGCCGCCCTATGATTAATACATCCATCCCGACGTTCCCATCCCTCGCAAAGTTCGCGGACTTTGTCCAACTCAAAGATTACCGGCCGCCCACCAAGGACGA
>CAYHFK010000267.1:0-3203 GCA_964355895.1 uncultured Bifidobacterium sp.
CGAAATGAGATTGGAGAGGCGGTCAACCATCTCCTTGCCCTTGCCGAGCTTGTCGGGGTCGTTGAAATCCGCGACATCAATCACGCCCTTGAGGTTGTTGGCCTCGGCGAGCCGACCGATGATCTTGTTGATCTTGTCGCCGATTTCCTTGTCGCCCTTGAGCGCCACCATGTCGGCAAAGCTGCCGCCTTTGGGCACGTCCAGCATGGCGTCCTTCTGCCCGGCGTATTTGTCGGAGACGTATTTGACGAACAACAGGACGAGGACGTAATCCTTGTATTGGCTGGCATCCATGCCGCCACGCAATTCGTCGCAGCCCGACCACAGGGAGGAGTAGAGTTCGGATTTTTTAATCGCCATATTTCAATCGTGTGCGGCCTCAGCGTTTGACCGGCGTTCTGAGAAAGTTGTTCCGGCCATGCTGCGCGCCAATGCTAAACCTGCCCGTCAGACGGCGCAATTTATCTGTTGCGTGGCCATCGCCGCAAAGCCCAACATTTTGCCAGATGAAAGTCTGCTATTGTGACGAAAGCGGAACCGGTGAAGAGCCGATTGCGGTCATGGTCGGAAACACAAGTGATTCAAAAAAGCCCCTCAAATGGGGCTTTTTTATACCGCAAATCGGTTTGTCAGAATTGTGTCAGAAGAAAACCGGGTTTTTCGAGTTTTTCTATTTTGAGGAAACTCGTAAAACCCTTGTAAAGATTGGCGGAAGGGGTGGGATTTGAACCCACGGTAGCCTTGCGACTACGTCTGATTTCGAGTCAGGTGCCTTCAACCACTCAGCCACCCTTCCCGCCGGGAGCAAAACAATTAAACCATCGCTGCCCGCCGGGCAATGGCTAATTCCGACCGAACGTTTACCTCCCGCCGGCGTTTCAGTGATACTCCTGCACCGTCTTGACCGCGTAACCATTCTGCTTGAGCGCGGCGATGCCGAGCAACGCCGCCTTGGCCCCGCTCATGGTGGTCATGATCGGCGTGCCGGTGGCCACCGCCGTGGTGCGGATTTTCACCTCGTCGGCGCGCGGCGACTGGCCGGCGGGCGTGTTCACGATCAGTTGAATTTCCTTGTTCTTCAGCAAGTCAACGGCGTTGGGCCGGCCTTCGGAGATTTTGTAGATGGCCCGCACGGTCAACCCCGCCTTTTCCAGTTCCGCCGCAGTGCCGCCCGTGGCGATCAACTGAAATCCCAACGCGGTGAACTGCTTCGCCACCGCCACCGCCTCGCGCTTGTGCGCGTCGCTCACGCTGATGAACACCGAGCCACTTAGCGGCAAGGGCGCGTTGGCCGCCATTTGCGATTTTGCATAGGCAATGCCGAGATCGGCGTCGAGGCCCATGACTTCGCCGGTGGACCGCATCTCCGGCGAGAGCAAAATGTCCTGTCCAGGAAATCGGTTGAACGGGAACACGGACTCCTTCACCGCCCAATACTTCGGCCAGATCTCTTCGGTAAAGCCAAGTTCCTTCAAAGTCTTTCCGGCCATGACCTGGGCGGCGAGTTTCGCCAGCGGGAACCCGATGGCTTTGCTCACGAAAGGCACGGTGCGTGACGCCCGCGGGTTCACTTCCAGCACATAAACCGTCTCGCCCTTCACCGCGTATTGCACGTTCATCAGGCCGATGACCTTCAACTCGCGCGCCATCGCGTGGGTGTAAGTGCGAATGGTTTCAATGACCGGCTTTGACAGCGTGTGCGGCGGAAAAACCATCGCCGCGTCGCCAGAGTGAACGCCCGCAAACTCAATGTGTTCGAGCATTCCACCGATGACGATGGTGCCTTCGTCCGGGTTTTTGAACTGGCCCACGTCCGTGATGCAATCCACGTCCACCTCGGTCGCGTCTTCCAGAAATTTGTCCACCAGCACGGGCCGTTCGGGCGACGCTTCAACGGCGAAACGCATGTAGTGCGACAGTTCGGCATCGGAATAAACAATCTGCATCGCGCGGCCACCGAGCACGAACGACGGACGAACCAAAACGGGGTAGGTCAAACGCTTCGCAATGACGAGCGCTTCGGCTTCATTGGTCGCCAGCCCATTGGGCGGCTGCGGAATTTTCAGCTTGTCGAGCAGCGCAGCGAACATTTTTCGATCTTCGGCGATCTCGATGCTCTGCGGTGACGTGCCGATGATGTTGACGCCATTTTTCTGGAGGCCAAGCGCGAGGTTCAGCGGCGTCTGCCCGCCGAACTGCGCGATGGCACCCCAGCATTTTTCCCGTTCGTAAATATGCAGCACGTCTTCGAGCGTGAGCGGCTCGAAGAACAGTTTGTCGCTCGTGTCGTAATCGGTGGAGACGGTTTCCGGGTTCGAGTTGACCATGATCGTCTCGAAGCCGTCTTCCTTGAGCGCGAACGCCGCGTGAACGCAGCAGTAATCAAATTCAATTCCCTGCCCGATACGATTCGGTCCGCCGCCGAGAATCATCACCTTCTTCGCCGTGTTGCCCTTTACCTCGTCATCGCCGCGATCGTAGGTCGAGTAGTAATAAGGTGTGTAAGCTTCGAACTCGGCGGCACAGGTGTCCACGAGGCGGTAACTCGGTACGAGGCCGAGTTGTTTGCGCTCGGCCCGAATGGCATCCTCGGTCGTGCCGGTCAAATGGGCGATCTGCCGGTCGGAGAAACCGAGTGACTTGGCTTTGGTGAGTAATTCTTGATTCATTTCAACATCGAAATCCGGCAAAGTAAGCCCGATGAACATTCGACTGGCAAGCTTGCCGTGGCAAAATCGTGCGAATTGGAGCGCGGCGATCACGCTCCTGCTGTGTTGCGTGGGCAACGTTGGGATTGCTCCGGCGGCGACTAACGAAGCGGTATCCGGCGCGTGGGGGCGTTTGCCGCGAACAAACCTGCTCGTTTACCACGATCGCCGCAGGGAGGTGTTGCCGGTCAAATCCAAATCCGACTGGCAAAAGCGCCGCGCGGAAATCGTGCGCGGTTTCGAGCAAATCGCCGGCCCGTTGCCGGGGCGGGACAACCGTTGCGCGCTGGACGTGCGCGTCGAGGAGAAAACTGACTGCGGCGCGTACGAACGCCAACTCATCACCTACGCCTCCGAACCCGGTTCACGCGTGCCGGCTTACTTGCTCGTGCCGAAAGCCGCGCTCGCATCGCGGAAGAAAACTCCCGCCGTCCTGTGCTTGCACCCGACCGACATGGAATACGGCCACCGCGTCACCGTCGAAAAGTTGCGCGA
>CAYHFK010000267.1:3303-6888 GCA_964355895.1 uncultured Bifidobacterium sp.
CAGCGAATCAAGGTGATCGTCTCGAGCTGCGGCTTTGACTCGTATCTCGATTATTATGACGGCAACCCGGATAACTGGCAGCCGGAGCGTGGCTGGTGTCAGACCCGTTACCTGCTGAAGCTCGCGGAGTATCGCGGGCGGCTGACGGAAATCCCGTTCGACTTCCACGAACTGCTCGGGGCGCTGGCACCGCGGCCGGTCTTCATCAACGCGCCGCTGAACGACTCGAATTTCAAGGCACGGAGCGTGGATGAAATCGTCAACGCGGCCGCGGCCGTGTATCGGCTTTACGGCGTGGAAAACAATTTGGAAGTGGCGCATCCGGCGACGGGGCACGATTTTCCAGACGCGGAGCGCGAGCGGACCTACCGCCTGCTGGCGGCCAAACTGCGATAACGGCGTCGGGAAAGCACCAACGACGGGCCGGTTTGTTTGCGTTTTCGCAAGCCCCTTTGACTTCGGTCCTTTTGACCAGCAAGAGCGGCGCACCGGAACGGTGGTTTGCGCGGCGTTGACTCCTGAGTTCACTGGTGGGTAATCTGTTATGGCTCGATTGATAAAATTGGATGGAGAAAGGTCTCTTTATAAGGACCCGAGCAGCGGGATGTATTACGTCCGCGTGTATTTCAACGGAGCGGATACCTGCCGTTCGTTGGAGACCACCCGGATCAAAAAAAACGATCAACCGTTTGGATGCGCACAGAGGCGCAAAAGCCGCCGCCAACCTTGGGTTCACACCTGAGCCTGACTCCGCTGGAAAACCGGTCACGGTCGCCGCCGTCATTCAACTTTACGAGACTGACGGCTATGCCGGACACGAAGCTGAGGATACCACCGGGCGAATCCATCCTTACGCCAGGCATTCTGCTGGGCGCGTTTCAGGGCAGTTCCGCCGACGGTTGCAACGCTCTGCGCCGCGTGCTCCACGACAAGTATTTGCCCAAGTTGGGCGGAAAGAAGCCATTGCCGCTCGTGTCGTGGACCTCCTGGTTTGTCCTCGAAAACACAATTGACGACCCCCCTGCTGAAAAAGAAGCCGACGCGACCGCAGAGGCGGGCATCGAGTACTTCTGCATTGACGCGGCTGGTTTGACGGCGATTTCCCGCAAGGCGTCGGCAACTGGACCATCAACCGCACCAAGTTCCCGTCCGGTCTTCGACCCATCGGCGATTACGTGGCCGCGAAGGGGATGAAGCTCGGCCTCTGGTTCGAGCCGGAGCGCGCGGATGCCGGCACGCGGCTGGCGCTTCCATGAAACCGGCGGCAATTGCCTCCTGCCGGGCGGGCTGCTCAACGCGAACCTGGTCGCGGTCCAAAGCGTCTTTGATCTGCACAGCCTTTTTGGTGGACCGCTCGGTTTCGGCGCCGACCTGACCAAGCTTGGCCCCGACGCGCCCGCGTTGCTGCGCCGGCAGATCGCGAACTACAAGACCGTGCGACACCTGTTGAATAAGGATTATTACCGGCTGTTCCCGCCGCGCCGCGACGAGTCCAACTGGGTGGGCTGGCAGTTCCACGACCCGACAACGAACGAGGGTTTCGTGGTCCTGCTTCGTCCGGTGGAATCGAATTACCGGTCTGCGGACGTGCGCTTGAACAGGATCGCCCGCGAGCGGAACTGCCGGATCACCAAACTCGGCGAAGGTCAGGCCGAGGTGATTTCCGGAAGCAAGCTGGCGGAGCCAAATACATCGGTGGTCGTGGCCTGCCAGTTGGCCGAGTAGCGCGCCCGGCGCAGGAGCATGGGCGGTTGAGGAAAGTGGTGGTGAAGCTCAAGCGCGTCAGCTTCTCGAAAGCCTCCAAGCTGATTTGGCCGATGCCGCTCGCGGGCAGATGCCCACCGGCGTGGTTCACTTCGGCAACAGCGCGATCAAGTCGTCGTGCGGACGGGCGATGACGTGCGCGGCGATGAGTTTGCCCAGACTGCCGACGGCTTTGGCTCCAGCATCCACGGCGGCTTTCACGGCCGCGACGTCGCCTTTCACGATGACCGTCACGTAGGCGGCGCCGATCTTCTCCTTGCCGACGAGTGTGACGTTGGCGGCTTTGAGCATGGTGTCCGTGGCTTCGAGGATGGCGGCAAGGCCCTGGGTTTCGATGATTCCGAGTGCTTCTTGTTTCGAGTTCATAGGTTGGTTGGCTGGTTGCGGAAAATCCGTCGGCAGAAATTGATCGCGCCCGCCGTAAAGCGGATTCGGCGCGTTGGGAAAATCAATGAGCGCGTCGAGCGCCGGCTCGGGTCGGGACAAACAGCGAACGGTGGCGGATGCGCCCAACTCCTTCGCGCGGACTTCCGCAAAAGCGAGCGCGGTTTCGACCGCAGCCACGTCGCCCTGCAAGCGGAGCATCAGGTTCTCATTGCCCGTGGTTTCGATGCCGAGCAGGCGCACGTTGGCGGCCTTGACGACCTGGTCGGCAATGACAGCCGTGAGACTCAGGAAGGGGATTTCAGCGAAGCCAAGCGCCATGCGAGACGGGTTCAGTTTGTGGCCTTGGGTTGGTGCGTCCGCAATTTCTCCATGACCTCCCGCACGATTCCTTCCACTTCAACTCTGCCCACCGGCGGCGCGGTTGGTTCGGCAGTCGTGCGCGCAGCGGACCCCGTTGCTCCACCGCCCGCCCGGCGACACGCGCCGGCGGCCTCGGAAAATCCGCAGTCGGCGAGAATGCACGCGATCTTGCCCCGGATGTCTTCGAGATCGGACTGTTCACCAGGCGAAAGCAACTGCCGCGTCGTGCCGAGGTTGAACCCGCGTAGCGACATGCCCGCGCGGAAGCCCTCCGGAAAATTCGTGCCGTAAAGCATCGCGTTGATCAGATCCAGCAGTTTGAACTGGATGCGCTGCGCCTCCGCCAGGTTCCCGGCCTGGAACTCGCGATGGAGTTTCATGATGACTTCCGGCACCACGCCGCTGCTGGCGATCGTCCCGCCGTCCGCGCCCATCAGCAGCGACGGAAACAGAATCTCCTCGCAGCCGATCATACAACTGAAGTCGGGCCGCTGCGGTTTGATGGCGTGTAACGTGTTCAGGAAGCGCGGAAAATCGCGGCTGCTGTCCTTGATGCCCACGATGCGCGGACAGTCCATCGCCAACCGCGTGACCACCGGCACGCTGATCTCGTTCGAGAACTGCGGGATGTTGTAGAGCAGGATGTCAATGGGCGACCGCTTCGCCACTTCGCGGAAGAAATGCTCGATACTCTCCTGGCTCACTTTGTAATAGTAGGGGCCGGTGATGGAGACGGCGCAGCAGCCGAGGTCGGCGTAGGTCTTGCAGGCGTCGAGGATCATCGTCAGATTCGACTCCGCCGCGCCGGCGAGAATGGGCACCCGTCCGCGGTTTTCCTCGGCCACGATTTCGATGACGCGCTTGCGTTCCTCGAAGCTCAACCGGATGAATTCGCCGGTGCTGCCGTTGGGGTAGAGACCGCTCACACCTTTCTCGATGAGCCAGTTGATCATCCGGCGGAGTTCGCCTTCGTTGATCGAGCCGTCGTCCTTAAAAGGAACCAGATTGGGGGTTAAAATGCCGCGAATCATGGGCGAAGAATATAGGTTGAAGGACAAATGTCGAATGACGAAT
>CAYHFK010000268.1:0-6863 GCA_964355895.1 uncultured Bifidobacterium sp.
TGGTGCTGGTGTATTGAGGTGGGGCGAGGCTGCTGACGAGCCGGCTCGCGAGGACCCTCGCCCCACCGGAAGGGTGGCCAGTTCCATTTCACCGACGCGCCGGCGACGAACAATCCGCAGCGTTTCTACCGCGTCCGCCCGAATTAGGACTTTAACACGAGATAACAGAGGAAACCGAGGGAAGAATCGGAATCTCCAGCTCTGTTCTCTCTGTTGCCTCCTGTTCAATCCCCAACTTGCCAAAGCCGTCCGCCAGAGATAGTTTTCGCCCATGACAATCGCGCTCGCCAAAGATGTTGAAGACTTCCTTCAGGACCAGGTGCGTGCCGGTGTTTCCACCGATGCCAGCGAACTGGTCAACGATGTCCTCCGTTCCGTTCGCGCGCAGCAGCAAAAAACCTTTGTGGTCACGCCGGAGTTGGAAGCCTGGCTGCTCGAAGCCGCCGACAAACCCGTCACACCGCTGACATCGGGCGACTTCGACGGTATCCGCAACCGGGTGCGGGCGCGCCTGAAATTCTCCACGACATGAGCGTTCTCAAGTCCGCCGATTTCATCGCGGACGTGGAGCGACAGGTCGAGTGGTATGCCGTCAACGCCGGATGGGAAGTGGCGGATCTTTACGCTGAGGCCGTAATGGCCACCGCCCGACTTCTTGAACAACACCCGCAACTCGGGCCGCGCGGCGGCTTCACCCACCCGCGCCTGCGGGCCTGGCGGTTCTTCGTGGTCTTCCGCCCGTTCAAGAAGCACGTCCTGTTTTATGAGGTTGTGGGGGACAAGGTGGTGATGCGCCGAACAATGCACGGCCACCGCGATCTGCCGCGCCGGTTGCTTGAGCCGGCTGGAAGCAACTAAACTGAAATTTCCACTGGCCAGTTCCAGTTCGCCGTCCCGCAGGCGACGAACAGTCCGCAACGTTTCTACCGCGTCCGGGCGAATTAGGCGGCGCCGGTGCGGGTGCGGGTTTATTGCCGCCAATCTTCCTGGCACGGTCCATCGCTTTGCTGAGCTTGAACTGAGCAGCCGGTTCGCTCCAGAATGGCCCCCAGGCAAACGCCACTACCATGGGAGAACAGATCATGAAAACAACCATCATCGCATTCTTGGGCATCGCGGCCCTCGCGACCCCCGTTCCCGCCGCTGAGTTCCACGTGGCCACCAGCGGCAATGACGCCAATCCCGGAACGCCAGCCGCGCCGCTGCGCACGATCCAGCGCGCCGCCGACCACGCGCAACCGGGCGATGTGATTACCGTCCACGCGGGCACCTACCGTGAACGGATCACCCCACCCCGCGGCGGCGAGTCGGACACGCGGCGCATCGTTTACCAAGCCGCACCGGGCGAGAAGGTCGAAATCAAAGGCTCGGAAGTCGTCAAGGGCTGGGTGAAAGTTCAGGACGATGTCTGGAAGGCAACCCTCCCCAATTCGTTCTTCGGCACCTTCAATCCCTACCGCGATCTCATTCGCGGCGATTGGTTTGATCCGCGGGGCCGCGCGCATCACACCGGCGCGGTTTATCTCAACGGCGACTGGCTGATCGAGGCGGCGAAGCGGGACGAGGTGTTGATGCCCGCCGGCACCACCCCGCCATGGTTGACCCAAGCGGACCAGCAGTCATTGCTGAACGTGGCCTGGCTGCGGCCGGGCGGGGGCGATGGGAACGCTGGGCGGATTCCGGCGACCGGTTTTGCGGCGCATCAAGGTATTCAAACTGCACCCTGTTCGGAGGGCGGCGAGTGCATCGGCTGGATTGAGCATGGCGACTGGGTTCGCTATGAGCGGATGGATTTTGGCCCGCGCACCGAGCAGATGGAGATTCGCGCGGCTTCGGCCACGGACGGCGGGATCATCGAAATTCGGCTGGACGCCCCGGACGGAGAACTTCTGGGTACCGGTTCGGTCCCAAACACGGGCGGATGGCAATCGTGGTCCTCTTTCAACGCCAAGATCAAACCGGTCAGCGGGGTCAGGACGCTGTGTCTGATGTTCCGGAGCCACAAATCGGATGCGCGGAAGGCCCAAGCGTTGACCGCCCAGTTATGGTTCGCCGAAGTGGACAAGGAGAGCACCACGATTTGGGCGCAGTTCAAGGGCGTCAACCCGAACGAGCAACTCGTGGAAATCAACGTGCGCCGGACGGTGTTTTATCCGGACAAGCCGGGCATGAACTACATCACCGTGCGCGGTTTCAAATTGCGCCAGGCTGCCACCCCGTGGGCGCCGCCCACGGCGGAACAGGTCGGCTTGATCGGCACGCATTGGAGCCAAGGCTGGATCATCGAGAGCAATATCGTCAGCCACTCGACCTGTTCCGGCATCGCGCTCGGGAAATATGGCGACGAGTGGGATAACACGTCGGCGGATACCGCTGAGGGCTACGTCAAGACCATTGAGCGCGCCCTCAAGAACGGTTGGAACAAAGACACCATCGGCCACCACCTCGTCCGCAACAACACGATCGCCCACTGCGAACAGGCGGGCATCGTCGGCAGTCTGGGCGCCGCGTTCAGCACCGTTACCGGCAACACGATTCATGACATCCATGTCCGGCGACTGTTCTCCGGCGCGGAGATGGCGGGGATCAAATTTCACGCGGCGATTGATACGACGATCCGCGGCAACCACATTTACCGGACGTGTCGGGGACTCTGGCTGGACTGGATGGCGCAGGGCACGCGCGTCTCGGGAAACTTGTTCCACGACAACGCCGCCGAAGATTTGTTCGTCGAAGTGAATCACGGTCCGTTCCTGGTGGACAACAACCTGTTCCTGTCCGCCGTCAGCTTGCTGGATGTGTCCGAGGGCGGCGCGTATGTGCATAACCTGTTCACCGGAAAAATCATTAGTCAGCCGGAGCCAAACCGCGAGACGCCCTATCACCCGGCGCACACCACGGCCCTCGCCGGCTTGGTCAACACCAAGGGCGGCGACAACCGTTTTTACAACAACGTCCTCGTCGGCAAAGGCGAGTCCGCCGCCGGATTCGGATTGTCGGTTTATGATGCGCGAGAACTGCCGCTGCAAACGGGCGGGAATGTCCATTACAACGGCGCACGCCCGTACGCCAAGGAAACGAACTCCGTCACTCAACCGGGCGTTGATCCCCAGGTGAAAGTCTCGATGGAAGGCGACCGGGTGACTCTAAGTCTCAACCTGGGTTCGGAGCTGAAGCCAGCGGCCACCACTCTCGTAACCACGTCGTTGCTAGGGAAGGCCAAGATTCCGGGACTTCCTTATGAGAATGCCGACGGGTCGCCGGTGAAGATTGGCACCGACTATTTTGGAAAGCAAAGGAATGAAGCGAGTCCATCTCCCGGCCCGTTCGAGGCGCTTGGGGCCGGGCCGATCGCGCTAAAAGTCTGGTAAGTTACTTGCAGCCGGTCGGCCGTGCGCGTCGGCCGGAAGTGATTGCGAATTTCACGGAGTTATGGGGCGACGCGTTCTGCGTTCGATGGAACGGTTGCGGGCACCGGGAGTTCAACCTTCGTCCGCTGCTGGGCGCGGAGGATTTCAAGTTTCAGTTTCCCACCGGGCGGTACGGCGCGCAAGGTTTTGAACAGTTCCGCCACGGTGCGTACGTCGCGGTCAGCGCATTTCAGAATCACGTCCCCTCCGCGCAGCCCCGCCTTGGCAAGTTCGCTGTCCGCCGGCGCGGCAACGATGCTGACGCCAGTTTCGCCGGGCAAGCCGGCGGCGGAGACTTCGCCAAGGCCGACGACGTTTTTGACCTTGCCACCCAGCCAGTCAACGACGCGACCCTCACGCTGGCTCGCTTCCGCAGTGAGTTTCAGTTTCGGCGCGGGCAACTCCGGCGCGCGCGCGCGGGCTTTGAGCTTGGGCGTCCGCACTCCGAATTGGTCCATGGGGAAGTTCTGGAAACCGAGCTTCAGCGCGGGCGATCCATCTTTCACCTGGTAATCGCCGTGCGCGGCGTCCACGAACATGGCGTCGGCCACGATCGAGTGTTCGTCACGACCGCTCTGCTCCTGAAGCTTCGTGGCGGACTGCTCGCCAGCCGCCTCCGGTTGATGCACGAGATTGGAATCGCATTCCTTGCCCCAGGGTTGGTTGACGCGAATGGGCTGGTACGGGCCAAAGACGATGTTGCGGCGGAACACGTCCTGGCTTTCGGCATACCAGACATGCGGGTGAAACGAGTTGTTCACGATGACGTTGTTCTCCACGACCCGGTGGAAGCCCTCGCGGTTTTTGAGGCCGCCGTTCAAACACAGGTTGTTGCGAATTTCGTAGTTCGACGTGCCGTCGTCGAGGTCAATGTCCCAGCCGTGATCGCAACGCCAGCGGTTGTTGTGGAGGATGACCGGCTTCACGACGTCGAGCAGCGGCAGTTCAGGCGACGCCTTTACCCAGGCGTTCACCTCCTCGATGCTGGGCCGCCAGAAACGGTCGCGACCCCAGGAGTTGAACGAACCGTGATCGCCCGTCTCCTTCACGGTGTCGAAGACATCGCAGAACTCAATGACGTGTCCACCCCAGCAGCCGTCGCCGATGTTGATGCCGGCGCGCGGCATATCATAAATGGTGCAATGCCGGATCGTGATGTCCTGAGCCATGGCGATCTGCACGGCCGCCGTCTGCTTCTCCACCCGGCCGGTCATGTAAATCAGGCAATCCTCGACGCGGCAGTCAGCCGGGTAGTTGCGGGTCTTCGGTCCGGGGGTGCGATCCAGCTTGGCCAGTTCCTGCACCTGGTTGTATTCAAACAACGGACTGCGCACGGCTTGAGGATCACCAACGAACGCGACCCCGTTCGCCCCCGCCTTTGCGATCTCACAAGCGCGGAGCGTGATGCGGCGGTTGTGGTTGTTGACGAAAATGGCGTTGCCGCCGAGTTGGTCGAGGAAGCAATCCGCCAGCGCGCAATCTTCTGCGCCATTGAAGACCACCGCGCCCCCGCGATACGTCGTCCAATCGCTCCGCAGCAGGGGTTCTTTGTTATCCATGAACGTCCGCGCGGCGTGCCGGAATGTCAGCCCTTTGAGCGAGATGAATTTCACCGGGCTCGCTTCTGCGCCCCTGAACTCGATCAGGTGCCGCAGGCGCACGCCTTCCACGGTGGCTGTGGCGAGGTCGAGTCCGGCAGGCGGATGGAAATAGAGCGTGCGGGATTTTGCGTCGAGGAACCATTCTCCCGGTGCGTCCAGTTCCTCGAAGATGTTTTCCACGAAGCGGTATTCCTCGTGCATGCCCATGCGGCGGTTGTTCTGCCAGCCGCCTTCGTAGGTCAGGCGGCCCTCCGTGTCCTTGCCCGTGATGAGGTAGTGAAAATCGCCCCACATGTGCGCGTGCATCGCGTGCATGAAGCCGCCGCAGGGATCGGCCCAACGCGCGGCGCGTTCCGGACTGAAGGCGTCCTTTGCGTAGCCGTTCAGGATGCGGACGTTGGGATCAAAGTTGGGATAGCGCGCCAGGATTTGCCGCTCGCCGGCGACGAACAGTTGGTCGGTGGTAAAGCCCGCCGGCACTTGCGCTTTCATGATACCGTCCCGGAAAGTTTCCCATCTCAGCGCGAGCTTGTCGCCGCCGCTGATGACAGGTTGCTCGTCCGGCCACGCCTGCCAAATCACCGGCGCGTTGGTGGTGCCGGCGTCTTCCGCCGTGAACACCAGGGTTTCCGGGAGGTAGTAAGTTCCACCCCGCAGCCAGACCGCCGCCGGGCGGCTGCCTTTGGCCTGGCGCACAGCTTCCTGAGCGCGAGACAAAGTGGCGAAGGGCTTCGCTTGGGTGCCGGGATTTGCATCGTCCCCCGCCGGGCTGACGAAGATTGTGCTGGCCTGAAGGGCTTGGACCGCTACCGCCATCAGGGAGCCGAGGAGCCGAGTTGTTCTCATGGTGTCGCGCGAGTTTATGAAATGCGGGCGCGACGAGCGAGGATTCTGTTGCGGCGTCCCCGATGTTTAAGAAAGAAGATCGTAGCGCTGCCGAGCGAGCCTGCCTGCTTGCTCGCGATCGAGAAGCCTTGAGGAAAACCCTTCCCGCCGAGATTGGAAACCGGCGCGACGCCTGTCCTACGGCATGGCTACGGCCTAATCGCCACCCAGAGCCGCTTTGAGCCACGGCGTGCCGGCCCAATACCATTGCGAGGCTTTCATCCCTTGGACATGGCCATCCACGAACGAGACGTTGCTCCGCTCGTTGTGGCGGAGGTGGGGACCGCCCCAGTTGCCATCGTCGTTGGTCACGCCACCGGTATTGGGGGCGTCATTCCCCGGATCATGCACAATCCAGCACCCGGCTTTTTCCAGCGACTTGGTCGTGACACACTTCAGCGGGTCCTTCGTATTGACCGGCCGACTTCCGCCGTCCGTCATATAAACGGTACTCGCGGGCTTGCGCACCACCGAGTCCTTGAGTTGCGGCCAATCTTTTGCGTCCCAGACCCCGGCCCAATCGCAGCCGCCCAGCGCGAAATTCGCTTCGTAGTTGGAGATGGCTTGGTCCGCCACGGCGCTGGGATAGTTCGCGATGAGTTCCTTGAACTTCGGCGACTTGGTGGGGCACAGCAGCAGATTGGTCGTTTGGTAAGGTTGGAGATAGTTGAACCAGGCTTTCCGCTCGGCGTTGCTGTTGCGCACCCAGAAGGTGGGACAAAACTTCGCATTGTTGTCGCCCGCGTACAGGATGCCGGCGGTACCCATTTGCTTCAGCATGTTGACGCAGCTTATGGACTTGGCCTTCTCCTTGGCCTTCGCCAGCGCGGGGAGCAGCATGGCGGCGAGGATCGCGATAATGGCGATGACCACCAGCAATTCAATAAGCGTGAAGGCAGATCGGGTTTTCATGGCTTTTGCCTAGAATAATACCAACCCGGCTTCCGTCAACAAGACTTGTTCAAAG
>CAYHFK010000269.1:0-6858 GCA_964355895.1 uncultured Bifidobacterium sp.
GGCACGGCTCTGCAAAAGCTGCATTCGTCGGTTCGATTCCGACCCTCGCCTCCAATTCTTGATGTTTCCACATCAAGCACTTGCGAGGCACGGGAGGGTCGAGTTTCACCGGAATCTTCACCTGTTTGGCAGCCCTGGCAGAATCCGGTCACTGCTCGGTCACCGCTCGCCCACTGCTCGCTAACGCGACACGTGCCGACTGTTTCACACTCATAACCATGAGTGAATCAATGAAACAACTGTTCGGTTTGATCCGACGCCCGTGGGGCGTCTTCTACCTGAAAAACAAAATCACCGGCGAACAAACCAGTCTCAAGACGCGGGAGAAAGCCGAAGCCCAGCGGCTGCTCCAGGCGCACAACGATTCCGAAAGCCAGCCCCACTTTAATCTCGCGCTGGCCCGTGTCTACATCAACGGCGTGGACCCAAAGCTCTGCACGCGAACCTGGCAGGAGGTCATGGAAAACATCGTCGCCAAGAAATCGGAGGAGACGAAGCGACGCTGGGAAGTGGCGATCAAGGACAAGAACTTCGATTGCATCCGCAACTTGTGCGTGGCGGAAACGCGGCCAGAACAATTCGACCGGGCACTGGCGGATGGCAAAGTTTCCACCAACGTTTATTTGCGCCGCATTCACAATCACGCGCTGGGGATGGAATGGCTGCTCAAGTCGGTCATCCCGCGCCTGCAATGGCCCAAGCCGGTGTTCAAGTCCAAGCGGGCCATCACGGCGGCGGAACACGCCGCCATCATCGCGCGCGAGTTGAACCCCGAGCGGCGGGACTTTTACGAACTGCTCTGGCACACGGGCGCGGCGCAATCGGATGCGGCTTGCCTGCTGGCGGAAGATGTGGACTGGAACAGCCGAACGATTTCCTACTCGCGCAAGAAACTGAAGGGCCGGGCTGGCATCGGCATCAAGCCAGCGCTGATCCGGTTCGGCGCGGAGGTCGAGGAGATCCTCAAACGGCGACCCCAAGCGGGGGCGTTGTTCCCCTACCTGCGGACCGTTCGCGCCGGCGACCGGGCGACGGAGTTCAAGCAGCGTTGCGATGGCCTGGCGATCAAGGGGGTGTCGCCACATTCGTATCGGTACGCCTGGGCGGAACGCGCATTGAAGTGCGGCTATCCGGAGCGGTTCGCCCAGCAGGCGCTGGGGCACAATTCCAAAGCGGTGCATCACGCCTACTCGAAGCATGCGGAGGTCACCGTGCCGTCACTGGATGATTGGGAGAAGGAATGGCAGAAGAACCCGCAACGCATCGCGCAACCGAAGTTGTTGCCGGTGGATTTTCGGACGCCGCAACCTGTTCCCGCGGCGACTGACGCGTTGTCGGAGCCCGTGACCGCGGCGGTGAGCTAAACAATCAGAGGGCAGAGCGCGCTCAACGATTGATGTGATGATTGAGGAAGCCTGCTGGGTTGACCGCTCCGGAGTGGAGCAGGTAAATCTCACTCGGGCCGGTCCGCCACCGGTTGGGCCGCGTGGGTTCTCACTGAATCGGCCATGTACACCGCGATGCCGGCCCAACACAGACCAAAGCTAACGAGCTTGGTGTGATCCAGAGGTTCCCGGAACACGAGGATCGCCACGAGAAACTGGAGCGTTGGACCGACGTATTGCAGGAAGCCCATGGTTGCGAGCGGCAACCGCCGCACCGCCGCAACGGCCTAAAACCAGAGTGGAATGCTTGCAGCGAGAAACGAAAGATGAATATTTTGGCCACACGGGATCGGGACGGTTGGTAAATTATGCAGCACCGCAGAGGCCTGAAATTTGGAGACCGGCGCGAGACTCGCAGCCAATCTAAAGCATCCACCGTGTTCGGCGCGGATCCTTGACAATGCAAGGGTCACGCGCAGACTCCTCGCATGAACCGTGGACGAAAGGTAGTTTTCCCTGCCCCGCGCCCCAACGGGAAACCCGGTCCCTTTCAATGCAGGTCCGCCCCGTTCCTAACCTTTATCACGATCGGTGCAACTGCGTGGATGATGTGCTCGACCACGACCCCAGCGCAACAGGCAGTCGCCGTCGGGGGCGCGGGGATCGGACTCAAGCCGACGGCCGATGGGCGGATCCTCGTCGAGCGGGTTGCGCCCGACGGACCCGCCGCCAAGGCGGGCATTCTGCCCGGCGACTGGCTGGTGGGCGTGGATCGGCGGGCCGTCGCCGAACTGGACGGTTCGCAACTGGTCGAGGCGATTCGGGGGCCAATCGGATCGAAGGTGGTTTTGGTTTATGTGCGCGGCAATGCCGCGCCCGTGTCGGTGAGGGTGACCCGCGCCTCATTGGGTGCGGCCCCAGCCCAGCCGGCGGCCCAACTGTCACTTCCGCCTTCGGCGCCGCCGGCTCATCCGGTTCAGCCACCGATTGCGGTGGCGGTGAAGGGGACGATGCGTTTTACCCAGCAGACGATCACGGATCCCGCCGCCAACAATGTCGCTGCGGTCACCTTTCTCTTGCCGCGCGGGTGGCAGTTCCAAGGCGAGATCGTCTGGCTGCACCAGTTCAGCGTCCTGGCCAACTTACGCTTGCGCCTGTGGGATACCAATTCGAGCACGACGATTGAATGGCTGCCCACGCAACATTTTTCGTACACCGATCAACTGCCCGGCTTGCTCCAGCCCGGCGCCAACTGGTTGGGCGCGATCGTCGCCGCTCCGGTGGCCGAGCCGATCCAGTTCGTCGAAGGCTTCTGGACGCCCCAGGTCCTGCCCCACCTGCGCAACCTGCGGCCAATCGCACGCGAGGATTTCCCCGGGATCGCGCGGCAGGCCGTCGCCAACGATCCCGGCTGGCGGGCGCAAGCGGTTCGGCTTCGTTTCGCGTTTGAGCCACAAGGCAAGTCGTGGGAACAGGACGTCTGCTTCACGCTCGCTTACGCTCCGGTCAATTCCGGCGTGGCTTCGTGGAACGTCCAGCGGGCCTACACGAGCTTCGCGCCCAAAGGCGGGCTGGACGCCAGCGCCGCACTCATCAAAGCCGTGATCGCCAATGCGAGTTTCACCCCGGAATGGCTGGCCACGTATTCGGTCGTCAAACAACTGCAACGCCAGGGATTCCAACAACAGATGGCCGACACCGCCGCCTTCGGCAGGAAGTTGCAGGATTACACTGCCCACATCCGACAGCTCGGCCAGCAGATGCACGAGGAACGCATGAAATCTTTCGACCGCATCGCCGAAAGCCAGCGCGAATATCTGGGCGGGGTGGAAACCTACACCGACCCATATCAACGCCAAGGCGTGTATCTGCCCGCCGGCTACAAGGAGTATTGGGTGAACCAAAAAGGCGAGATCGTCCTCTCCGAACAAACCGGCTACAACCCCAACGTGGGCGACACCAGCGACTGGCGAAAGATGGAACGCCGCGACCCCATGCGCCCATGATGAATGTTCCAACTTCCACGAATCGCCATTTGCGACGTATTATTTCAAGACTCCTGTTCGGCGCGTTGACGGGTTTCATCACGGCACAGGCATCGCTCATCGCGCACGGCGCCACGGCGGACGATGCCAACTGGGAAGTGATGTCGGCCCAATTGCCCGGTGTGGACGGACGCATTGACGCGTTCGCCACGATCGGCAGCCGCCTTTACGCCGGCGGACGCTTCCAAATCATTGGCGGACTGGTCACGAGCGGAATCGGGTCGTGGGATGGCATCCGGTGGTCGGCGCTGGGGACCGGAATCAACGGCGGGGTCGCAGCTCTCCTTGTGAACGGCGCGGACTTGATCGCCGGCGGGAGTTTCGCCAGCGCCGGTGGGGTGGCGGCCATCAACGTCGCACGCTGGGACGGCCTGCAATGGAATGCGCTGGGCAGCCTCACGTCGCAACCGGGCGGGAACGTGTTGGCGCTCGCGGAATTCAACGGTGATATTTACGCTGGCGGCGATTTTCAGACGACGAGCGGGGCCGCGGCCAACTACCTCGCACGTTGGAACGGGGCGCAATGGCTTCCGGTCGGGGGTGGCGTGGATGGCATTGTCTATGCGCTGCATCGAATTACCGACGGGCTTTATGCGGGGGGCGCGTTCAAGACCGCCGGGGGACAAACCGTCAACGGCATCGCGCGCTGGGACGGGTTGAATTGGGCGCCCCTCGATCAGGGCGTGCGCGGCGGTTTCGCGGCGGTTTATGCCCTGAGTTCGATTGAAACCAATCTCTACGTGGGCGGAGATTTCACGCAGGTGAGTGGCGATCCTTGGTTCACGACGGGTGGCCTGGCGCGTTGGATTGACGGCGGTTCGAGGACCAACAAGTGGAGAAACCTCCCGGGTGTCGGTCAGGTTTCCGTACGGGCCTTGCGCGGCTTCGAAGGCCGGCTGTTCGTGGGCGGACGTTTTGCCGGGATCGGCGGCGCCACCTCGCAGAACGTGGTGGAGCTTTCGGCGACGACGAATTGGATCAGTTTTGGCACCGGCGTTTCATCCGAGACTCCCTCGGACATCGCAGCTATTGAGCCCTTTGGCGGCAGCATTTTCTGCGGCGGCTTCTTCGAGATGGCCGGAGACCAGCGCGTTTCTGGAATCGCGCGCTGGACGGGGACCGGCTGGCTCTCCGTCGGCGGCGGGACCGACCTCGGTCTGAATGCGGGAGCGCATGCGGTGGAAGCGGTCGGATCAAGGGCCTATGTGCTGGGCGGATTCCTGAGAGCTGGGCCAACGATCGTGAAAGGCGCGGCAGAGTGGACGGGAGCCGGATGGTTGACGGTGGGCGGCGGCATCCCGCTCTGGAACCAGTTTTATCAATTGAACGCGGCCACGGACGGGCACGATTTGTATGTTTCGACCCCGTCCTTGCAGCGGTGGGACGGCAGCGCATGGCTTCCCGTCGGCGAAGTTGGACATGCCGGGGGCGGGCCGGTGGAGGTTTCGGGCACCAACCTCTTCGCCGTCGGCGCTTTTGCGCAAGGCTACGGCGTGGCTAGGTTGGAGGGAACTCACTGGACCGGGCTGGGCGGGGCGTTTTCCGGAACCATTCGCGCGCTGGCGATCAGCGGATCGAACGTTTACGCGGGCGGATTTTTCTCGATGGTCGGAAGCGACCCGATTGAAATGGTGGCACGCTGGGACGGATTGCAGTGGCAGAAGCTGGGAACGGGACTCCCGGCCGTCGCCAGCGGGGGCGTCGGCGCCTTGGCTGTTTCAGGCGGGCTGCTCTACGTCGGCCAGGGTGGGAACGAACGAACCAACTGGGTTTACGTCTGGAATGGATCGGCGTGGTCCACGCTCCCCGGGACTTTTGGCGCGGTCGGGAGCGGCGTCTCCATCCTCAGCATTGTGCCCGAAGGTTCGGATCTCTATTTCGGTGGCCGGTTCGATTGGATTGACGGTGCGCCGGTGAACAACATCGCTCGCTGGGACGGCACGAACTGGCACGCGCTGGGCAGCGGAGTCGGGATCGGCGGGGAAGCCTCCATCCGCAGCCTCGCCGTCACGGCGGAACGGATTTACGCAGCCGGCACGTTCACCACCGCCGGCGGGAAGGGGTCGCGTTACTTCGCCATCTGGCACAAGACACCACCGGATCCCGACCTCATCGTCAACTCCACCGGTGATGAACCGGATGCCGATCTGACCGACAACCTGCCGGACGTGGACCTCAACACGCCTGGACTGCAAACCACGCTGCGTTGCGCCATTGATTTTGCCAACCGCCGAGCGGGCAAGGACAGCATCGAGTTCAACATTGAGTCGGCCGGATCGGTCACGATTTCGCCGACCGAGGCGCTGCCGGAAATCACCGAACCGCTCACGATTGACGGCACCACGCAACCCGGCAGCGGTCGTGCGGGCGTGAGTGGACTGCTGGCGGGGGCGGTTGACGGACTGCACCTCGGGACGAGCAACTGCGTGATCCGCGGCCTGGTCATCAATCAATTCCAACGCGCGGGCATTCTCATTCAGGGCGGGTTCTCCCATCTGCCATTCCGTTTCCCTCAACGCCTGTTCGCGGCTTTCCCATTCCGCCGCCTTGCCCCGCGCGACCGCCTCCACCGCTTCGCGTTCGACGACGGCCAGATGCGCCCCGTAGGCTGCCACCCGCGCCGGCCAGTCGAACTTCGACGCCCATCGCTCAATCAATCCCTCACTCTTTCCCAACTTTTCCCCCACTTCGCGCGTGGATCGTTGCGGCCCAAGGCTCAAATACAAGCTGAACGCGGCAAACGCCTTGTTCGATTCGCGCGGTTGCTGTTCAAACATCAGCGGCATAGACCCTCCTCGATGGCATCTTGGTGAATCACCCGCCACACGTCGCGCGCGGCGGCATGGTCGCACAACTCAAGCGGACAGCCGGCGGCGTAGTAGGCATTCGACCGCACCATGCCCAGGTGCGTGACCAGATCAATTGGATGCTTCGCCAGCCGACCGGCGAACCGGTTGAACACGGCCACGCCTGCCAGTTCATGCGCCACCCAAGTCGGCGGCACTTGCCCGAGGCGCGGCGGTTTGAACAAGAACCGGAGCAGCCGCCCCTTACTGCTGTTCTGAGTTACTACCTTCTCAACTTCAATACTCATACCTTAATACCTTTCTTACCTATGGAGACTTCTTTGATTCTGATTCTGATTCTGATTCTGAATGGCATCCGTGAGGCAATGCGTCCGGCATTGCGTCAGGCATGGCCCTCCCACCGTTTCTTTGCCGTCGCCGTGCCGAGCTTTGACCGTTGCGCGAAAATCTCCTGCGACTTCCGCCACTCTTCGCGGCAGCGCGGTTGATGCCAGACGTTATTTTCCAGCCGGAAGTGGTAGCGGTTGTCGAAGATGATTCCTTTGGTGCGCACCCATGCCGAAGCATCGCAGCAGCAAACGCGGCGCAGGTATTCGTCATCATCTGGCAGACCGTTGCAGC
>CAYHFK010000270.1:0-6838 GCA_964355895.1 uncultured Bifidobacterium sp.
CGCCACGGCATCAGACTGGAAGGGAAGGCGATGTTTTCGAGAAATGGAATGGCCTGCTCGTAGCGACCATCGCCGTCGGTGTCTTCGAGAATTTTGACCACGCCACCGGGTTTGCCTTTACCATCGAGGCCAAGCGGGTAATCGCACATCTCCACGACCCAGAGCCGCCCGTCCGCGCCCCATTCAAACGAAATGGGATCAATCACCACTGGCTCCGCCGCCACCAGTTCAACGCGAAATCCAGGACGGACGCGAAAACTGGCGAGCGCCTCCACCGGCGACTTCGGCGGCGGCATGTCGAACGCGATCAATTCGTTCGCCGATTGCTTTTCGATGGTGGCGGGCTTCCCGGCGCCCGCCGTTCGCGCGGTGAGCAACTGGCCATTTTCGATTCGCACCTCGGCGCCGATGACCGAAGGTGGTTCGTTGGCGGCCCCGGTTCTTGGGCCCGCCCGGACAAATTGCGACCACCCGCGCGTCCAGCCGAGATCAAGTCGCACATCCTTTGACCACAGGTAAATCGCGAAGCGTTGCGGGTTCGAGAAAAGCAGATCGTCGAAGCCATCGCCGTTCAGGTCCACAAAACGGAGTCCGGCGTCTTTGCCGGCGGCGTCAACCAGCCACACGCCTTCGGGCAGCGTGTAATCCGCTTTCACCCACGTCTTGCGCGCGGGGTCAAACTGCTGGATTTCGTTTGCGCCCGCCCGACTGATCAGCTTTTCCTTGCTGCCGTCACGGTCGAAGTCGTGGAGCAATGTGCCGGGCGTGGTGGGTTGCGCCGTGACCGAGCGAGCGAAGGCCATGATCGCAAGCAGGAGCGCGGACAGCCTTGTCCGCGAGTTGCGTGATTTGGATTCGCGCGGACAAAGCTGTCCGCGCTCCGGACCGCGCTCCACGGGCAGCCGAATTGGCTTTACGCTCATTTCCCCAATTTCTCCAGCACGTTGCGCGTGATGCGATCCACGATGACATCGCCGCCGCGGAGACCGTGCGCCCAATCGGTGCTGCCGCAGGTGAAGACCGTGCCGCCGCGCGTGTAAACCCCGAGCACCGCGTGGCCCTTGCGGCCGTTCTCCCACTGGTCGTACCACTGGCAATCGTCGGGATGCCATTGCGCGGGCGCGGTGCCGAGCACTTCAAACGTATCCGGGGTGCCGTCACGGTGCGTGGGCGACGGCAGACCGTCCTTCCATTCCAACTCGCAGCCGTCGCACTCATAACCGACGATCGTGTCCTTGCCACCGAAGGCGTTGTCGCGTTTCAATCCGGTGCCGGCGAAAAGCCAGTGCTCCGGCCGATGCACGGTGTAGGCGCCGCTGGCGTCCATGAGCTGACCGTGACTCCTGTGATAGCCGCCCCAGAGAAAACCCACGCCGGTGAGCTGATTCTCCGGTCGCTTGACCAAGTGATGGCTCCAGATCGAGGACAAGGTGTCGTAGCTTCCGCGGGCGGCATACACGGGGTCCGAGTGAAAATTCTGCTTCCAGCAAGTGAGCGCCTGGCCACCATCCTCGCTGCGGACCTGCCAGCAACAGGTGTTGCCGCTGAAGAACGCCACGTTGCCGCCGGCGGCGATGAACTTCTCCAGGTTGTCCCGCATGGGCGCGGACCAATACTCGTCGTGCCCGACGCTGAGCACGAGCCGATACGCCTTCAGCATCTCCGGATGAAACTCCAGATCGCCATTCGCCGCGAAGTCGAGCGTGAAGCCGTTGCGCTCCGCCCACTCGACGAGCGGTTGCTCCCAGTTGCCGAACAGGCTCGCGGGCGGGCGCTCATAGGAAACGCGATGACCCTGATGGCCGCCCTGCCCGTGATAGGCGTAGAGGCTGAAGCCGCCCCAGTGGTTGTAGGCGTTGTAGGTGTGCGTGGAAAGTTGGAGGAGAATCTTCGAGGCTTTGCCCGGCTCGGCGGGCCGCAGCACAAAGAAGCAACTGCCCTCGGCCGTCCGCGTGTTGCGCTGGATAAACTTTCCGCCGCCATCGCGCGCCCGGAATGACACCTGGTAGTAACCGCTGCGCCACTCGGCCGGAATTTTCAGCGTCACCGCCGCCGGCCAGCGGCAGCCGTGCGAAGACGCATCCTCCGGGACAGGATGCTCGCGGCCCGCGACCGAGGCCGACGACCAGACCGCTTCTGCCTTCGCGCCGAGTCGCACGATCTCGATGGAAAAAGCCGCCGCACTCGAGGACACATGCAAGGTCAAGTCCTCCCCCGGCGCATAGCTGATGCGTCCCGCGTAGCCTTCGACGAAGAGCGCGGGCGGCTCATCAGCGGCCGTCAGGATTCCGGCGCTGGCCAGCCAGATCAGACTGGCAAGGCATACGCCCATCCGAATTGTGAAGCGGGAAAATTGCATGTCGCCAACTTGACGGGAGGCTCACAGCGAAATCAAGCGAGTTTGTTCTGCGAGTTGCAATTGGAAGATGATGGCAGGATTACTTCGGTCTTAATCATAATCTTCAGAGGTCGTTTCAAAACCCCGGAGCCGCCGACGTGAGTCGGCTCAAAGGGTTCGGAAATTCGAGCGGACTCACGTCCGCTGCTACGACCGAGGTTGGAGTTTTCAAACCGGCTCTCAGATTAAGAGTAAGAACTGAATCTTGCCCGCCAGTGGCAGTCAGTCACATCCTGTCCCACTTCCGCGACATTCCCTCCTCCTTCTCCGCCGGAATAATCGGTTTGCCTTCCCACAACCATTGGCCGCTTTCCGGGACCAGAATCCGGGGGGCGCTGCCGGGCACAGACGGCGCGTTGACTTTCGGCAACCACTGCGCGTGCCCGCGAATAACGCCGGAATACTTCGGATCGGGGGCGAGGTTGGTCCACGCGTTTGGGTCGGCACGCCGGTCGTAGAGTTCCTCCGAACCGTCGGCGTAGCGAATGTAGCGCCAGCGCTCCGAGCGGATGGCAGGGTTGGCTGATGCCCAGTCTCCCGCGCATAGAAACTGACTCCCAACTCAGCCAACTTCTTCCACCACGGCATCAAGGCCGCTGTGCGCGATGATTCGCACCGGGCGACCCTGCTCCACCAGTTCCCCGCGGGTGAGGACATCGAGGAGTTGGTCGCCAAACCGGGCTTTGCCGCCCGGATACAATTGGGAAACGGCCACGCCGGTCTGACCAATGCGCGCTTTCTGTTGTTCCTCCAGCGCGGCGACAGAAATAACGCCACTGGCCGTTTGCGAGACGAGTTTGTGGAAGAGATTCGTCTGCGGGAGAAACCGCGCCAGGATCAACACGAGGCCAAACGAGACGAGGACCGCCAGGCTGATGTCCCGCAGCGGAAGCTGCAATTGGGGGAACGTGGGCAGCGTGGGGGCGCCCGGATACATATCCACCATCCCCATGACGATGGCGATCAGCATCAAGGCCGCGCCCGAGATGCCGGCGATGAACGTGCCCGGGAAAACGAACAACTCCAACGCCACCAAAATCAAGCCCAACACGAAGAGGATCGCCCACCCGGCCCCGGACAGGCCCGCCACGTAACCGCCGAGAAAATAGAGCGCAAACGCCGCGATCCCGACAATGCCCGGCAAACCAAACCCCGGCGTTTTGAATTCGATGTAGAGGCCCACGATGCCGATGACCAGCAACAGCGGGCTGATGGCGGTAATCCAGGTGCCCAACTGCTCCGCGCCCGTCGGTTTGATTTCGATGCGCTGCGCCCCGGCGTAACCGAGCTTGAGCAGCAAGGCGTCCATGGATTCCACCGTGCCCAACGACAGCAGCGGCTTGGGGGGCTGGCCGTATTCCTTGGCCGCCTGCCGGTCGGTGAGCGTCAGGATGTTGCCTTCCTTGTTGAGCACTTCACCGTCCATCTTCAACTCCTTGGTCTTGTCAATCATCGCTTCGATGACCTCGATGTTGTGCCCGTTCTTTTCCGCCTGCACGCGCACCAACGCGCGAACCGCCGAAGTCATCTTGGCCTCGACGGTATCCGGCATTTTTTCCACGCCCGTCCCGCCGGGCGACATCATGATGGGGGCCGCCGCACCGATGACGCTTTGCGGCGCCATGAATATTTTTTGGGTCGCGACGGAGATGAACGCGCCGGCGGAGAACGCGCGGTTGTTGACGTAGGTGACGGTCGGGCCCGGGAACTTGCTGATGATCTCGATGATTTCCTCGGTGACATCCACCCGCCCGCCATCCGTTTTCATGTCGAGGATGAGCGCATCGGCCTTCATTTCCATCGCCTCTTTCACACCGCGCCGAACCACGTAAACCAGCGGCGGCATGATGTCCTCCTGGATGGGCACGATGTAAACCTTGCCAGTCGGTGGGGCCGCCGGGGGATTGGTTTCCGCTGCGAACCCCTCTGGCGCGGTCAGCAAAAACCAACCGAGCAGCAAACCGGGAGCGTGCTTGAACTTCATGCCGCAGCTTACGCTCGCCGCCGAATCGTCACAACGGCTAAACATTCGCCGGCGGGCGAAAGCCGCCTTTTCCAGCGCCCCGGCGACGCTGAACTGGCTGACCAGCAGAAAATCATTGTTCGCCGGATGCTCCCAATCCACCACCCGCGACTCAATCCCCCACCGCGTAGAGATACTTCTGGAAGCCCGCAAACACTTTTCCGATCTCCTCCGGCTTGCCGCCGAGGTCGGCCACGGCATCCGTGATGGAGTCGTGATATTTCAAACGGAGCAACGGGGTAAGTTTATTCTGGTCAAGTTCCTCCACGCCGCCGCTGACGTAATGGGACAGGACGAAATCGAGGAAGTCCGGCGGATACTCGCCGAAATACCCTTCGACAGGCTCAGGGACCGATTTGCTCCGTGCCAATTGTTTCAGGAGGTCGATGTTGCCTCTGATCAGCGCGGTCTTCTTTGCCCTGCTCCAGCCATGCACCTGTTTCTCGCGGGCAAAGGCCTCGTCGATTCGGTCAAATGGCTAGTAGTAGAGGAGTTTGACCGGCAGCCGCGCCTTCGTATGTTGCGCGCCTTCTCCGTTTCTGTGTTGCTCCAAGCGCAGATGCAAATCTGTCGTGCTTCCCGTGTAGAAGCTGCCGTCACCACATCCGAGAATATACATGTAGCCACCCACCCTCTCGTTGGGTTCAGCAACTTCCGGCAATTCCGAGACCGAGGTTGTGGTGGCTGGGTCTTCGGTGGCTGAGCCTGCCGAAGCCATGAACGTCTGGAAGATGGTGAAGAACAGGCTGCCGTTCTTCGGCACTTTGCCTTACTTGCGGATGTCGCCCGGCTCGATCCGCACCAGCGCGTCTTCGGGGAATGCGGAGAAAGCGTTGTAAGCCTGATTCGCGAGGATGTTCCGGTCGGCGAGGAAGAGGATGCGCGGGCGGCGTGACGGTTCGCGGCTCAAGTTCCATCGGCTGTGGAACAGTTTCCACGCAATCTGAAACGCGATGAACGTCTTGCCCGTGCCGGTGGCGAGCGTGAGCAGGATGCGCATAAGACTCGCACAGATGGCCTCCAGCACGCGGTCAACCGAGGTGTCCTGGTAATAGCGGCTGGGATGCGAACCGCCCTTGTCCTCGAACGGGATGGCCGCGAACCGATCGCGCCACACGTTCGGCTCGGCGAAAGTCATGGCCCAGAGTTCGTCCGGCGTGGGGTAAGTGACGATTTCGCCTTCCTGGCCGGTCTGCATGTCAATGGCGTAGATGCCCTGGCCGTTGGTGGCATAGGCGAAGCGCACGGCCATCTTGCCCGCGTAATCCTTGGCCTGGCCCACGCCTTCCGTGAGCGGTTTGTCCCACGCCTTGGCTTCGTCCACGGCCAGCTTGCGGTTGCGATAGACGAGCACGTAATCGGCGGTGAGCGCCTTGCCGCGTTTGCCGTGGCCCTCGATGCGGCCCGGCGTGATCGGATATTCGCGCAGGACTTTGCTGCCCTCGACGACGCCCCAGCCCGCCGCTTTCAATGCGGGATCAATGTGCTCGGCTCTGGTCTCGGCTTCGTTCATGCAGGCAAAGGTTTCTTCTCGTAAAAGACCACGCCCACGCGCCGGATGTGATCGAGGAGATCGGCCTGCGTGATTTGAGCGAGAATGGACAGATCAAACGTGTAAGGCAGCAGCCCGTCTTCCAACTCACCGCGAATCTGGCCGAGGATTTTCGACGTCATCGCC
Source organism: uncultured Bifidobacterium sp. (assembly GCA_964355895.1). GTDB lineage: Bacteria > Verrucomicrobiota > Verrucomicrobiia > Limisphaerales > JADLHS01 > JADLHS01. Next base: position 6,100 of record CAYHFK010000270.1, read on the forward strand.
GTGCCAGCCAACGTGAGATCAATATCCGAACCCGGCTTGAAATTTCCCTTCGCGCGTGAACCGTAGAGCAGCGCCGTCTCGACTTCCGGGAAGCGCGCCAGCACCTCATGGATTTGCGCCACCGTCCCGTCCGTGAGTCCGTGGTTCATACTCCGCCCATCTCCTTCATTTTCAAATCCGCAAAACGCCGCTCCATCGCGATCAGGGCGGGGTGGAAACGCCCGAGAATGTCTTTGACGATGTCTGCCGCGATTTTGTCCTGATAGGTATGCGAAGTCAGGTTGCGCGCCTTGATCATGTCCATCCACGCCTCGCCATCCTCCAGCAGCCCGTTTTTGAACGCCTGCCGGGTCGCGTTCTTTGAACCGATCAGTTCCACAAAACCCTGCGCCTCCAGATAATCCTTAAGGACATTCCACGCCAGCTCATGCGTGAACTCAAACGCCTGGATCAACCCCTGTTCTTCAAGCTCCGAAAGTGCGCGCTGCTGGGAGAGTGCCACCGCCTCGGCCAGGCGGGACAGGGCCTGCTGGTAATTCTGAAAGCGTTGAATCCAGCGGATGTCTTGGTTCTTCATGTTGGATTGATTCGGTTACGTTGCCGCCAGCATAGCCAATGGCTGGCAGCGGGTAAATGGTGCTTTCATCACAGTGCTCCGGTGAAGGCTTGGTGCAGCAGCGACTGCTTCAACGCCTCCAGCGCGGCGAGCTTCCGCTCGTAGAGGCGGGCGAGGCGTTGG
>CAYHFK010000271.1:0-5188 GCA_964355895.1 uncultured Bifidobacterium sp.
CGAGATGGCCACCAAGTTCCGCCCGTCGCACGCGGACTACACGTATTTTGCCAAGTTCGGCATTCGGGCGTGGCCCGGCGGGGGCCGTACCAGCGCGCGGGAAACCATCGGGCGCGTCGCCGCGGGGGCCATCGCCAAAAAACTTCTGCGCGAAAAATTCGGGGTCGAAGTGCTGGCGTACGTGACGCAGGTCCAGTCCATCGTCGCCCAGGTGGATTCAGCCCGGGTGAAATTCTCCGACATCGAATCCAACATCATCCGTTGTCCCGATCAATTGGCGGCGGTAAAGATGATCCGGCTCATCGAAAAGATGCGGCGCGCAGGCGACAGTGTGGGTGGCCTGATTGAAGGCGTGGCGCGCGGCGTGCCGCCCGGCTGGGGCGAACCGGTGTTCGACCGGCTGGAAGCCGACCTCGCCAAGGCGATGCTCAGTTTGCCGGCGACAAAAGGGTTTGAGATCGGCAGCGGGTTTGCGGGAATATTGATGACGGGCCGGCAACACAACGATGCGTTTCGCATGAAGGGCGGGAAGGTTCACACGCTGACGAATCGTTCCGGCGGCATTCAAGGCGGCATCAGCAACGGCGAACCGATTTTATTCCGCGTCGCATTCAAGCCGGTGGCCACCGTCATGCACGAGCAGGCCACGGTGACCGAGGATTTCAAGAACACCACGTTGAAAGGGCGCGGACGTCACGATCCGTGTGTGTTGCCGCGCGCGGTGCCGATGGTGGAGGCGATGACCGCGCTGGTGCTGGTGGATCACGCGTTGCGCCACCAGGCGCAGTGCGGTTGACGTTTTCGGGCAGACCTGTCCCCTTACGAAAGCAAATCGCAGCGAGCCGGGAAATCAACCGGGCAAGGAACCATCCAGGGTTTTCGCCTCCATGGTTTCCATTTGTTGCAACGCCTCGTCGTGTCCGCAGGCCAGGGCGGCGGCGATTTGTTTCTGCTCGACGGTGAAGGCGCCCACCGGCATTGGCCGGAGGGGCCGGAACACTTGGAGTCGGATTCCTAACGGCGGCTGTTTCATCAAATCGAGGGCGGCGTTGTAATTCACATTTTGCCGCGCGGTCCAGACCCGGGCCACCATGGGAAATTCCGGGTACGCCAGTTTCCCCATCCAGCGCGGGATCGGCTTGAGGCGGAAAGCGGGATTGTGGGTGAGCACGACGGTGATGTCCGTTGCGCCGTCCTGGATCGCCCGGCGGATGGGAATGGGGTCGGCCAATCCGCCGTCGGCGTAAGGCTTACCGTCCACGTAATCAAATCCGCGCGTGGCGAGCGGCATCGAAGATGTCGCGCGGAGGGCGGCAAAAACGCGGTCATCGCAGACATGGAAGTAAACCGGTTCCCCCGTGTGGCAGTCGGTCAGCACGATGAAAAAGCGGGTGGGCGCCTTTTGCAGTGCTTCGACGGAAAGGGGAATGCGCGTTCGGAAGACATGATCCACCAGGTAAGCCAGGTCAATGATCGGTTTGCGGCGGAGGAAATTGCTTTTGCGAACCACGTTGCAGGCGAGTTCGCGCCAGATGGCCAAGCCCGGCTCCCACATGCCAGCGACGAAATAGGCCGCCGAGCAGGCGCCGGATGAAGCGGCATAGACGAGATCGTATTGCCGTCGCCCACGCTCCTGAAGATAGGCCAACACCCCCGCTGCCCACGCGCCGCGCATCGCCCCGCCTTCCACAATGAGTGCGGTTTTACCGCGGACACCGGACCCGGCATTTTCGACCATCGGCAGCGACATCCCTATTCCTTTCCCCGGCGGCTCCGATTGCGTCAACTGAGTCCCGGACCGGATTTCCTTTGAGGCAGCATAGCACACCTCGGGTCGAATCATAGTGGATCGTCAACCCGAGCGCGTTCGTGTGTGGGTGGATGGCGGGCGGTGGTGTATTTTAAACATTCGCATGCGCCTGGGAACTTAAGGGTCAATTGCGCGGTTGAGTTCCGGGGCGGAATCAGGCTATTCTATTGGTTTATGAGCAAACCAGCCTGTCCGATGTGCGAAATGACCGAGGTATTGGAATTCCCTGAGCGCTGGGAATGTGTCACCTGCGGTCACGAATGGGAACGAACGCCCGAGCCGGAATCTGCCGCCGGCCCGCGAGTTGTCAAGGACGCCCATGGCAATGTGCTTGCGGATGGTGATTGTGTTGTCCTGATCAAGGATCTGAAGTTGGGCGGCGGCTCGCAAGTGCTCAAAGGCGGCTCCAAGTCCAGACCCATTCGCTTGGTGGATGGCGATCACGAGATTGACTGCAAGATGGACGGTATGGCCATCGCTCTGAAAGCCTGCTTCGTGAAGAAGGCGTGAAGTGCCGTCCTCGACGAAGCGTGGCGGTGTCGAAAACCAACAGCCATCTGCGCCTGGATTAGCCGGAGGGCCAACCGCAAGCCGCGGGCGGTGATCGGCGCTCCAGTTCAAGACCCGTCTAATCGCCCGTATTTCCGAATCTCCGGCCAGAGCCAAGCCACGGCCAGCACGACGAGAATGGTGCCCACGCCGCCGGACACGACCGAGATCATCGCGCCGGTGGCGATCGTGTTTCCCAGCGCCGGGCCAAACCAGTGCGCGACGGTGCCGGATTCGACCTCGCCCAGTTCGTTGGAGGTGCCGATGAAGAGATTGTTGACGGCGGAAACGCGGCCGCGCTTTTCGTTGGGCGTGAGCAACTGCACGAGGGTGTGGCGCACCACCACGCTCACGTTGTCCGACATCCCGCAGACCATCAGCATGGCGAAGGACAGCCAGAACTGTTGCGACAATCCAAACACGATGGTCGCGAGGCCGAAGCCGGCCACCGCCCAGAGCATCGCGGGACCGGCTTTTTGGAGCGGCGGCCGGTGGGTCAGGGTGAATGAGCACAGGATGGCGCCCACCGGCAACGCCGCTTGCAACCAGCCCAACCCGTACGGCCCGACGTGTAGAATTTCCTTCGCATAAACCGGCAGCAGCGCCGTGGCGCCGCCCAGCAACACGGCGAACATGTCGAGCGTGATGATCCCGAGGATGATCCGGTTCGTGAACACGAAGCGGAAACCGGTGAGCAGCGTCTTGACCGAAAATTTCTCCGCGATGACCGCCACGTGATGCAGGCGCACCCGGTTGACGAGCACGCTGCAAATCACCGCGGCCAGCGCGTTGAGTACATAAATCCACGCCGCGTGATGGGTGAAGTGCAGCACAATTCCGCCCACGGCCGGGCCGGTGATGGAGCCGATCTGGAACGTGGTGCTGCTCCAGGTGACGGCGCGGGACAGGTCCTTGCGCTCGACGAGCTGCGGCAGAAACGACGCGCTGGCCGCCCACAAAAACGTCTTGGCGGTGCCGCTGACGATGAGGCAGAGGTAAATCAACAACACCGGCGCGCGCGCCGCCGAGATGCCGGCCAGGGCGAGATTCACGGTGGCGAGGATCAGCGTCATCAGCACGATGATGCGTTTGCGGTTGTAGAGGTCGGCGAAGTGGCCGGCGGGCAGCGTGCAGACGATCATCGGGAGCACCTGTGTCAGGCCCACGAAGCCGAGGGCCAGGGCCGAGCCCGTCCGTTCGTAAAGCTCCCAGCCCAGCGCCATGGCGAACATCTGCTGGCCGATGATCGCGATCAGCCGTCCAGTGAGATAAACCCGGAGATCGCGGTTGCGCAGCACGGCGTAAGCGTCGGGCTTCAGGTTTGGGTCAGGTGGGTCCGGGTCGGGCATGGCGTTCGGCCCAACCCTAGGTTTTCTTCTGCCACCAAAAGATTCGCTCCAGTCCAACGCGGTTGGGATAGGAACGCGGCACCCAGTCGGATTTCAAGGTGAAGTGTGGCGAGAATCGCTGCCGGATTTCATCGCGCGTGGTGCCAAAAGGCGGGCCGTCGGTGTCGGGGATGAGATAATTCACGGCGAGATACTGGCCGCCGGGCTTGAGCCAGCGGCGCACCGCCTGGACGTATTGGTCGCGTTCAACCGGCTGGATCGCGCAGAAGAGGGTGTGTTCAAATATCCAGTCGAAGGGGAACGGCGGTTCGTCCCGTAAAAAATCCGCGCACCGGAACTCCGCCGGCAGACCCGAAGTTCGCGCCCGCTCGGCGCTTAAACGGATGGCACTGGGCGCGATGTCGAAGCCGTAAACCCGGAAGCCAGCCTTGGCCCACTCGCACGCGTCATGGCCCGTGCCACCGCCGGGAACGCAGACCGTCTCGCCGGGTAAATCTCGATTGGCCGTCAGGAAATCCACCAATCCGGGTGATGGCGCGCCTTTTTCCCAACGCATGTCACCGGCTTGGTAAAGTTTTTCCCAGTAATGTTGACTCATAATGGTTTCGTGAAGGCAGGGGCGGCGTGTCGCTATGGGTCACCGCAACCTCCCTCCGTTTATTCGTTTGTTTTGATCTTTCCGTCCACCAGTTCCACCACCTTCGGCGCGCGCACGGCGACGCTCGCATCGTGTGTGGCAATGATGAGGGTGGTGTTTTTGTCGGCGCGCAGGTTCAGGAGCAGGTCAATGATCTCAGCGCCGGTGTGCGAATCGAGATTGCCGGTCGGTTCATCGGCCAGGATCAGCTCCGGCTCGTTCATCAGCGCGCGGGCAATGGCCACGCGCTGTTGCTCGCCGCCGGACAGCTCGTAGGGTTTGTGATCCATCCGCGCGCCCAGGCCGACCCGGGCGAGCAGCTCGCGACCGCGCGGCTCCGCGACGGCGACGGGCACGCGCGCGAGGCGGGCCGGCAGGCAGACGTTTTCGAGCGCGTCGAGTTCCGGCAACAAATGATAGGCCTGGAAGATAAAGCCGACCTGGCGGTTGCGGAGCGCGGTCAGTTCGGGCGGCGGCAGGTGGGCGAGGTCTTTTCCAGCGAACCAGATTTCACCCGCATTCGGCGAGTCCAGCCCGCCGAACAAATGCAGCAACGTGCTTTTGCCCGCGCCCGACGCGCCGCGCAGCGCGAGAAAATCGCCGCGCGCCACTTCGAGCGAAACGCCGCACAGCACTTCCAGCGAGCGTTTGCCCAGCGTGTAGGCTTTCGTCACCGACCGGGCGGAGAGCAGTGGTTCATTCATGGCGCAATGCCTCCACGGGATTTAACCGGCTCGCGTGTCGTGCCGGAAACGCCGCCGCCAGCAAACAGATCACCAGCGACCCGCCGCAGATGATCGCGATGTCGCCGGGCAGGATGAGCGCGGGCAGTTGGCTGAAGCC
>CAYHFK010000271.1:5288-6810 GCA_964355895.1 uncultured Bifidobacterium sp.
AGCGTGGTGCCGATCAGCAGCCCGCGCCCGGAAACGTCGAAGGCCCCCTCCACGATGTTCGTGCCGATGGTGCTGACCGTAACTTCAGCTTGCGGGTCAATGCCGCGCACCACCGGCGCGCGAACCATGGCCTGGCCGGACGCGGGCTGGGTTTCCAGGAGCACCTGGCCCACGACGAACGGCGCGACGCCCGTGACGTTTCTGTTCGAGGCCACGGTGCTGGCGATCACCGCATAGTTCGCCATCGTTTGATTGTTGGCGGCCACGACTTTGAGGTGCGCGTTGAAGCCGAAAACCTTGGCCTGCAACTCGCGATCAAACCCGCTCATCACGCTGATGACGATGATGAGCACCGCCACGCCGAGCATGACGCCGAGGATGGAAATGACCGTGATGATCGAAACAAACGTCCGCTTGGGCCGCAGGTAACGCAGCGCCAGCATCAGTTCAAACGGCAGTTTCGACATCGGCGGGAGGCTAGAGATGGAGTGGGTGAGTGTCAACGAACGTGGAATGCTTATCGTTCGTTTCCTTGACCGCCTGCCGGCATCGGCCTAGGCTTGCAATTAGATGGGGAGCCAACCGGCCGTTCCGCAGCGCGGAGCGACGAAGGCTGAGAGTTCGGCGCGGAACGCCGAAGACCCGAAAAACTGATCCAGGTAATGCTGGCGTAGGACTCCTCGCGGAGGGCCACCGGGGCCAACCTTCAAAAGCTTTCTCTGAATCAACCGAGAGCCGCTCTCAACTCTCAACGAAGAACCATCAACTGATTTATGATCGCAACCAAAGATTCGTTCGAACCGCACAGCAGTGAACAACTGCCCAACTCCAGCCGCGTCTATCTGCCCGGCCAGATTCATGCCGACGTGAAAGTGCCGATTCGCGAGATCGAACTCACGCCGACGAAGTCTTACACCGGCGCGGTCACGCCGAATGATCCCGTGCGCGTCTATGACTGCTCAGGGCCGTGGGGCGATCCGGCGTTCACCGGCAAGTCGGACGAAGGTCTGCCCGCGCTGCGCCGCGACTGGATTCTCAAGCGCGGCGATGTGGAGGAACACGACGGTCGCGAGGTGAAGCCGATGGACAACGGCTATCTCTCCGGCAAACACGCAGAGTTCGCGAGCAAGGCGGAGAAGAATCGGCTCGTGGAATTCCCCGGCCTGCTCGGCCAGCGCCGCAAGCCGCTCCGCGCTAGCAAAGGCCATCCCGTCACGCAGCTTTGGTATGCGAAGCAGGGCATCATCACGCCGGAGATGGAGTTCATTGCAATCCGCGAGAACATGGGCCGCGCCCGCATCGCCGATCTCGCGAAAGACAACGTGCGCAATCAACTCGACAAACAACACGCCGGCAGCGCCCAATCGGTCCCATCGTCCCCATACGTCCCATCAGTATTTCAGCGCTTCCCCCAACGCATTCCGGCTGAGATCACGCCCGAGTTCGTCCGCAGCGAAGTCGCCGCCGGCCGCGCCATCATCCCGAACAACATCAATCACCCCGAGTCCGAGCCGATGATCAT
>CAYHFK010000272.1:0-5127 GCA_964355895.1 uncultured Bifidobacterium sp.
ATAGCTGGGAATGGTGGTTTCGAGGTAGAGACGCGGCTTCATGCTATAGAAGTTTCATGCCCCCGTTTCTACACCCACCGGGCCGGTGAGGACAAGCGGTATTTGACCCGAGCCTGGCGAAGATGTCGCGGCGGGCGGTTGGGAAGAAAAGTTAGTGGAACGCTCGCCCTCACCCCAACCCTCTCCCCGGGGGGAGAGGGCCGGGGTGAGGGCGGTCCAAACCACCCGCTTCCAGGCGGCTCAACGGTTGACGTCCGCTTGGCTCCGCTGAGAAGCCCGAAGAAGCCTCTTGGTTCGCCGCTGACTTCGGTGGGACCCGTTGAGCCGGTCCGGCATCGGGAAGATAGTCATTACGCCCGCCCTCACCCCAACCGGGCGGGGCGGTTGTTCTGCGTGATGGCGCGCAGCGTGGGGCGGAGCGTGGACAAGGCGTTGGGCGGGTTTTACCGACGGCTCAAAGGGCGGCGGGGCGGACTGGTGGCCAATCAAGCCCTGGCCCGCAAGCTGGCGGAACTGTTCTGGCGGCTGATGGTGCATGGCAAGGACTACGTGGAGGAAGGACTCACAAAATATAAAACGAGAGGCGCGGAGACCGAGGCGCGCTGGTTGCGCAAACTCGCCAAGAAACACGGCCTGGTTCTGCTGCCCACTCCAGCCTGACGCATTCAGGTTCATGGGTAGGGCCGTGAGGTGTCGCTTCATTTTTCCATCCTCGCCTCACCGTAGTCATCTTGGTTTTGACATTTTGTCTTTTGAAACAAACGAGCGCGAAAGATTGATCGAAGTCAAAACGACGCGCTTTGGGTCGCTTACGCCATTCTTTGCATCCAAAAAAGAAGTCGAAGTTTCCGAAGCGAGAGAAGGCGAATATCAACTTTACCGTCTCTTCAACTTTGCCCGACCACCAAAGCTTTTTGTTTTGCCAGGTTCGCTTCGCAATACTTGTTCACTTGACCCAATGCAGTATTCAGCGTTGCCGCGCGAAGTTATTTCAGCCAGTTGATTTTGATTTCCTTTTCCAGCGCCTTGAATTCCGGGTCGCCGGTAACGAGTTCCACATTCTTGGTTTTCGCCAGCGCCGCCGCGAACGCATCGGCGTAGGACATTTTATGGGTGGCTTTGTAAATGGCGGCCTGTCGCGCCAGATGGAGATCATCGCCCACGCCCACGATGTCTATCGGCATCGCGGCGACTTCCCGGGCTTTTTGTTCCGCCAGTTCCCGGGACGCGCCCCGCATCACCGAGTAGTAAATCTCGCCCCAATTGACGACGCTCATCAGGAGTTTGTGCTTCTCAGCGGTGGCCTGCTCGATGAGCTTTTCCACCTCGTCGGCAGCCGGTTCGTTGTTGAACAACGCCATCAGCGCCCAACTGTCCAAAATCTTGGTGGCCATATCACAGGTCGCGCTCGCGGCGGCGTTCGGCCATGAACACTTCCATCGCCTTCGTGCCCTTCAGCGAACCGCGCAGGCTCTTGATGTAGGCGCGGGTGATGGGTTTCAACAAAATGCCTTCGGGGGTGGAAATCACCGTGGCGCGCGTCCCGGCCTCGATCTCAAACTCCTTGCGCAGACGGCGGGGAATCACCACCTGCCCTTTCGTGCCGAAAGTTACGGTGTCGGCCTTTAATGTTGTAATCATGGCAACAAGTTACACCGCTTTACGAAAGTATGTCAACAATGCTTTGGTATGACTTATCAACAATGGTGGCCGGCTGGTCAAGGCGGGCATCCAGGTTGAAACGAAACGCCGGGCCGAGGGTCGCGCAATCAGGCGGCGGCCCGCCGTTTCACCAGAAAATCCAGCCACGCCTTCATGCCGTCGCCGGTCTTGGATGACAGCTCGAAGACTTGCGCGTGATGGCTGACGCGCTTGAGATTGGCCAGCGCTTGCTCGCGATCAAATCCCGCCGCCGCCGCCAGGTCGCTCTTGGTCACTACCGCCACGTTCGCCGAGTGAAACATGGGCGGATACTTGAGCGGCTTGTCCTCGCCCTCCGTGACCGAGAGCAGCACCACGCGCAAATCTTCGCCGAGATCGTAATCCGCCGGGCAGACGAGGTTGCCGACGTTTTCGATGACCAGCACGTCGAGCTTGTCGAGATCGAGCTTCGCCGCCGCCCGGGAAACCATTTCCGCGTCGAGATGGCAGACCGTGCCGGTGGTGATTTGCACGACGGGAATTTTCGCCGTGCGCAACTGCGCCGCGTCGTTGTCCGTGGCAAGGTCACCGACGATCACCCCGACGCGCAGTTTGCCTGAAAGCTTCGCCGCCGTTTCGCGGATGAAAGTCGTTTTTCCCGAGCCGGGCGAGGAGACGACATTGAGCACGAGCAGCTTTTTGGCGCGGAAGAAGCCGCGGTTCCGCTCCGCCAGCCGGTCGTTCTTCTCCATCAACGAGCGATTGAGGTTCACGGTCTTGCTCCCAGGCGCTGGCTCGTGTTCAGGGTGATGTTCGTGGCCGTGATGATGACCGTGGTCGTGCCCGTGATCCGGATCGTGCGAGTGGCCGCCGATCTTCACGTCGCCGCCGCCCAGTCCGCAGCCACATTCTTGGCACATATCAATTGATCTCCACCGCGGCAATTTCCAGTTCCCGTCCGCGCCGCAACTCGCCGCTTACGTTGCGGCAACGGGGACATTCATTCACCAAATCCACACACGCAAACTCCGCCCGGCACGCCGCGCACCAGCAAGCCGCCGGGACGGTTTCAATCTCCAGCCACGCGCCCTCGGCCAACGTGCCACGGCAGATCACATCAAAGGCAAACCGCATCGCCTCCGGCACGGCCCCACTGAGCGTGCCGACGCGCAGCTTCAGCCCGGTCACCCTCGCGCCGCCGGATGTCCGGGCCGTTTCCACCGCCATGCGCACCGCTTCCGCCATGATTGAGACTTCGTGCATTGACGCCTGGCCAGCCTGACTCCGCCGCACCAGGAAATCAACTGGTACTATACTCATTACCAATTCTTGGCTAGCCTTTAACAACAGATGAAAAGTTAAAATGAACAATCGCGACGACAATCCATCCGTTGGCACTTTTCATCCGTAGGAGAACGGTGTGAAGAAAAGAGCAACCATTGACTCTTGCGAGCGCCTGAGGCTCGCCGTTCGCGGCGCGGTTCAAGGGGTCGGCTTTCGTCCGTTCGTCTTTCGGCTGGCGGCGGAACTCGAGTTGCACGGCTGGGTGAACAACTCGCCGCAGGGCGTCGGCATCGAAGTCGAAGGCGCGCCCGCGGCGCTGGAACAGTTCCTCCTTCGCCTCGAAGCCGAAAAACCGCCGCGCAGTTCCATCCAAAGCCTGGAAAGCTCGTGGCTCGATCCAGCCGGCTACGACGGATTCGAAATCCGCGCGAGCGAAGCCGGCGGCGAAAAGACCGCGCTGGTGTTGCCGGACATCGCGACGTGTCCCGATTGTCTGCGCGAGGTTTTTGATCCGACGAACCGCCGCTATCGGTATCCGTTCACGAACTGCACGAATTGCGGTCCGCGCTTCAGCATCATCGAAGCGCTGCCCTACGACCGGGCGAACACCTCGATGAAGTCGTTTAAGATGTGTCCCGCGTGCCAGGTGGAATACGACGATCCGCTCGACCGCCGGTTTCACGCGCAGCCGAACGCGTGTCCGGTCTGCGGGCCGCAGCTCGAACTCTGGCGCAGTGGCGTTCGGCAGAACGCCGCCGATCTTCTCGCGGAAGAAAATCTGCCGCGCCCTGCCGAGCGCAGCTACGAAGTCCTGCTCGCCGCCGCCGAAGCCATTCGCTCGGGTCAAATCGTCGCGGTCAAGGGCCTCGGCGGATTTCATTTGATGGTGGATGCGCGAAACGATGGCGCTGTTCGCCGTCTGCGCGAGCGCAAACAGCGCGAGGAAAAGCCGCTGGCACTCTTGTTCCCGTCGCTCGAAGACGTGAAAACCGTTTGTGAAGTGTCGCCGCTGGAAGAACGCCTGCTCCGTTCGCCGGAAGCGCCCATCGTTTTGTTGCGGAAGGCATCGCCAACGGATGAAAAGTGCCAACGGATGAAGCATTCGGAAATTAAATCCGTTGGCACTTTTCATCCGTTGGGGAATTCCGTTGCCCCGGGCAATCCAAACCTCGGCGTGATGCTGCCTTACACGCCGCTCCACCATCTGCTGTTGGCAGAACTGGGCTTTCCTGTCGTGGCCACGAGCGGCAACCTGAGCGACGAACCGATTTGCACAGATGAACGCGAGGCCCTTGAACGCCTGCGCGACATCGCCGATGTGTTTCTGGTCCACAACCGCCCCATCGTCCGCCATGTGGATGATTCGATCGTGCGCGTGATGCTGGACCGTGAAATGGTTTTGCGCCGCGCTCGCGGCTACGCGCCGTTGCCGGTTGAAATTGAAAATGCAAAATCGAAAATGCAAAATCTCCTTGCCGTCGGAGCACATTTGAAAAACTCCGTCGCCCTCGCCGTCGGCAATCAGGTTTTCCTCAGCCAGCACATCGGCGATCTGGAAACGGAACAGGCGAACAATGCGTTCCGGCGTGTCGTTGCCGACTTCGAGAAGCTCTACGACGCCCAGCCTGAAGTCATCGCCGCCGATCTGCATCCGGATTATCTCTCCACGCAGTTTGCATTGGAGCGCCGAGCACCGTCTCAGCGCGTTCCTGTTGGAGTTCAAGCTTCAGCTTGCTCCCCGAGCACGCTAAAGCGTGAACTCCAACACGCCGAGACGGCGCTCGGCGCTCCGCGAGTCATTCAAGTGCAACATCACATCGCCCACGTCCTGTCTTGCATCGCCGAGAACGAGGTCGAGTTGCCCTCGCTCGGCGTGGCGTGGGACGGCACGGGCTACGGCACGGACGGCACGATTTGGGGCGGCGAGTTTTTCCTCGTCACCGATGAACGTGTCGAGCGCGTCGCGCACTTACGTCCGTTTCGATTACCCGGGGGCGACGCGGCCGTGAACGAGCCACGGCGGGCCGCGCTGGGTTTGCTGCACGAGTTGTTTGGCGACGCGGCCTTTACGCGCAAGGACTTGCCGACCATCAATGCCTTCACGAGTGAGGAAATCCAACTGATGCAAACGATGCTGAACCGTAGGTTGAATGCGCCGATCACTTCGAGCATGGGTCGCTTGTTCGATGCCGTCGCTTCGCT
>CAYHFK010000272.1:5227-6701 GCA_964355895.1 uncultured Bifidobacterium sp.
TGCTTTCAAAACCGTTACCTGACCGAGCGCACCGTGACCCGGCTGCGCGCGGAAGGGTTTCAACCGTACTGGCATCAGCGCGTGCCGCCCAATGACGGCGGGATTGCCCTGGGACAAATCGTTGCGGCGCGGCGCGCGATGGGATAGAAGGAACGCAACATGTGCCTCGCCATTCCCGGAAAGATCGAAAACATCAGCGGCGACGACCCGCTCACGCGCATGGGCAAGGTGAACTTCGGCGGCATTCTCAAGGACGCGTGTCTCGCCTATGTGCCCGAAGCGCAGGTCGGTGATTACGTCATCGTCCACGTCGGTTTCGCGCTGAGCCGGCTGGATGAGGAGGAAGCCAGCAAGGTGTTTGAGTATTTGAAGCAGATGGAGGAGTTGGGCGAGTTGAAGGAGGCCGGGCCGTGACGGCGATTGCGTTGCTCCAACGGATGAAATGTTCCAACGGATGGGGAACAGAAATTCTGAAAACAGAATCCGCTGGCACTTTTCATCCGCTGGCGAAGTGAAAGTGGAACCAGATGAAATACCTCGACGAATATCGCGACGGCGAACTGGCGCAGCAGCTCGCGCGGGAAATTCATCGCCTCACGACCAAGCCGTGGTCAATCATGGAAGTGTGCGGCGGGCAGACGCATGCGATTGTGAAGTTCGGCATTGATGAGTTGTTGCCCAAACAAGTCACACTCATCCACGGGCCGGGCTGTCCGGTTTGCGTGACCCCGCTGGAGAAGATTGACCAGGCGCTGGAAATCGCCGCGCGCCCGAACGTCATCTTCACCTCTTTTGGCGACATGCTGCGTGTGCCGGGCAGCACGACGGATTTGCTCTCGGTCAAAGCCCAAGGCGGCGACGTGCGCATCGTCTATTCACCGTTGGATGCGGTGAAACTCGCCGAGCAAAACCCGGGGCAGGAAGTGGTGTTTTTCGGCGTGGGCTTTGAAACTACTGCGCCCGCCACGGCCATGGCCGTGTTTCAGGCGGCGCAGAAGGGGTTGAAGAATTTCTCCATGCTTGTCTCGCACGTGCTCGTGCCGCCGGCCATCGAGGCGCTGATGTCGTCGCCGAACTGCCGGGTGCAGGCGTTCCTCGCCGCCGGCCACGTCTGCACGGTGATGGGCTTCGAGGAGTACCTTCCGCTGGCGGCAAAATACCGCGTGCCCATCGTGGTGACGGGCTTTGAGCCGCTGGACATTTTGCAGGGAATTCTGATGGTCGTGCAGCAACTGGAGTCGGGCCGCGCCGAAGTGGAGAACCAATACGCGCGTTCCGTGCGGCGCGAAGGCAACCAACCCGCGCAGGATTTGATCCGCAAGGTTTTCAAGGTCGTTCACCGCCAGTGGCGCGGCTTGGGCGAGATTCCGCAGAGCGGCCTGGGCTTGCGCGATGACTATGCAGCGTTGGATGCGGAAAAGAAATTTGGCCTCGCCGCGCATCACGTCGAAGAACCTGCCGAGTGCGTCGCCGG
>CAYHFK010000273.1:0-6684 GCA_964355895.1 uncultured Bifidobacterium sp.
TGGCACAGGCGCCAGAGCACGTGATCGAAAATCTCAAGCTCGCCGGCAAGGCGGCGCGCGACGGCAAGAAGACCGTGAAGCGGCAGCCGCCGGAGAAAAATTTCGTCAACTGGGACAAGAAAACCTTTGAGCGTTTGATTGTGGCACCGCCGGAACGGCTCACCTCGCGCTTTCAGGTCACGCACGGGATGTTGCTGAATGTGTTGAGCCGGGAGGGCGATGGCTGCCGGGCAATGCAGCAACTCATCGCGCGCTGTCACGACACGCCGAGGCAGAAGAAGGAGCACACGAAACGGGCGTGGCAGTTGTTTCGTTCTTTGGTGGAGAGGAAGATCGTGGAGATTATCAATGCTCGTAGCAGCGGACATGAGTCCGCTCCATCTCTTCCGGGCGAAAGTCAGAGCCGACTTACGTCGGCTGCCACGGGGCAAAAGATTCGCGTGAACGTCGAGTTGCAGGAGGATTTTTCGATGGACCAGGCGTTGTCGTTGTATCTGCTCGACACGATTCCGTTGGTGGACCCGCAACAGCCGGATTACGCGCTCATCCTGCTGACGCTCGTGGAATCCATCATCGAGGACCCGGACATCATTCTGCGCAAGCAGCTCGACCGGGTGAAGGACCAGAAGATGGCCGAGATGAAGATGGAAGGGATCGAGTACGACAAACGGATGGAGGAACTGGAGAAGCTCGAATACCCGAAGCCGAACCGGGAGTTTGTCTATTCAACCTTCAATGCCTTCGCCGACAAACATCCGTGGGTCGGACAGGAAAACATCCGGCCGAAATCCATCGCGCGGGAAATGTTCGAATCGTTCCGCTCGTTCTCCGATTACATCCGCGACTACGAATTGCAGCGGGCCGAAGGCGTTTTGCTCCGGCACTTGAACCGGGTTTACAAAGTCCTCACCCAAAACGTTCCGGATGCGGCCAAGAACGACCAGGTCCGCGAGATGGAACTGTATCTCGGCTCGATGATCCGGCAGGTGGATTCGAGCCTGCTCGACGAGTGGGAGAAAATGCGCGACCCGAATTTCCAGCGCGCCGAAACGAAAGAAGTTCGCCCGGCCGGCGCGGACGAAGCCGCGCTGGACGTCACCCGCGACACCAAGGCGTTCACGGCCGCGATCCGGAATCGGATCTTTGTTTTCCTGCGCGGGCTGGTGATCGGGGATTACGAAGCGGCGCTCGCGGCGCTCGAAGTAGCGCCGGTTTCCAAACCGGCTGTGTCGCCGACTTCCAAGTCGGCAGGGTTAGACCAGTCAGGCCGCACTCCGCCAACCGAATCGGCCGCAGGTTTGGAAACCCGCGAAACAGCAGACTTGGAAGTCTGCGCTACGGGAGAAACGTGGACGGCGGACCGGTTGCACGCGGCGGTGGAAGCTTACCATGTCGAGCATGCGCGCATTTGCCTCGAACCGGAAGCGCGCAATGCGCGACATACTTACGTCGTGCCTTCGGAAGACAAGAAAACCTGGTGCGTCCAGCAGATGCTCGTTGATCCGGAGGGCGACAACGACTGGGTGGCGGAATTCGAGCTGGACCTGGCACAGTCGCGCGCCTTGGGCGAACCCTGCCTCCAGTTGCGGCGCATCGGCAGTCTGGTTTGAGGCGAAGCTAACTTGAATCGCTTTGACGCCTTCGCTTTATCCACCCATCTTTCGCGGCATGTTACCGGTTTTACGAAATTTACTCACGGTGGCGGCGATGGCGCTGCTGACCGCCGGCTGTTCCACGATGTCCACCCAATTGAATTATCCGCCCACCAACAAAACCAATGTCGTGGACAATTACCACGGCACGACGGTCACCGACCCCTACCGCTGGCTGGAAGATGACAACGCACCCGCCACCAAGGAGTGGGTCGAGGCGCAAAATCAGGTCACGTTCGCTTACCTCAGCGCCATTCCCGGGCGTGCGGCGATCAAGGCGCGGCTCACGAAGTTGTGGAACTTTGAGCGCTACGGCGTGCCGTTCAAGGAGGGCGGCCGTTACTTCTATTCGCGCAACGACGGGCTGCAAAACCAGAGCGTGCTGTATACCGTCGAATCCCTCGCCGCCGCGCCGCGTGTGTTGTTGGACCCGAACACCCTCTCGACGGATGGTACAGTGGCGCTCACGGGCATGGCCATCAGCGACGACGGCAACCTGCTCGCCTACGGCTTGTCGGCATCTGGTTCGGACTGGGAGCAGTGGCGCGTCCGCGATGTGCGGACGGGCAGCGATTTGGCCGACCACCTGGAATGGGTAAAGTTCAGCGGGGCGTCCTGGCGCAAGGACGGCAGTGGTTTCTACTACAGCCGTTACGATGCGCCCAAATCCGGCGACGCGCTCAAGGGCGTGAACAAGTTTCACAAACTCTACTTCCACCGGCTCGGCACGGAGCAATCGGCGGACGGGCTGGTTTACGAGCGGAAAGACAAGCCGGATTGGGGCTTTGGCGGGCACGTCACGGACGATGGTCGCTATCTGATCATCTCCGTCAGCGATGGCACCGATCCCAAGAACCGCGTGCTTTACAAAGATTTGTCGGCACCCGCCGCGCCGGTGGTCGAGTTGTTGATGGATTTCGACGCGAGTTATGATTTCGTGGAAAACGAAGGTCCGGTGTTTTGGTTCAAGACCGATCTGGCCGCGCCACGCAGCCGGCTGATCGCGATTGACGTGACCGCGCCCGCGCGCGTGAACTGGAAGGAAGTCATCCCGCAGAGCGCGGACACCTTGCAGGGGGTAAGCGTGGTGAACCAGCAGTTCATCGCCGGTTATCTCAAGGATGCGCGGAGTGTGGTGAAGATTTTCGCCCTGGACGGGACGCCCGTGCGCGACGTGGCATTGCCCGGCCTGGGCACCGTGGGCGGCTTCAGCGGCAAACGCGGCGACACGGAAACATTCTTCAGCTTTACCAGCTTCACGACGCCCGGGACGATTTACCGATACGACCTGCCGACCGGCCAAAGCACCGTATTCCGCCAGCCGAAATTGGATTTCGACGCGGCAGCATACGAAACGAAACAGGTTTTCTATTCCAGCAAAGACGGCACGCGGGTGCCGATGTTCCTGGTGCATAAACGCGGGTTGAAGCTCGACGGTCAGAATCCGACGCTGTTGTACGGCTACGGCGGATTCAACATCAGCCTCACGCCCAGCTTCAGCGTCAGTCGCGCGGCGTGGTTGGAGATGGGCGGTGTCTTTGCGCAACCCAACCTGCGCGGCGGCGGCGAATACGGCGAGGATTGGCATCAAGCCGGCACCAAGCTTCGCAAGCAGAACGTCTTCGATGACTTCATCGCGGCGGCGGAATGGCTCGTGGCGAACCACTACACCTCAGCCAAAAAGCTGGCGATCCAGGGCGGCAGCAATGGCGGCTTGCTGGTCGGCGCTTGCATGACCCAACGGCCTGAACTCTATCGCGCCGCGCTGCCGGCGGTGGGCGTGATGGACATGCTGCGCTTCCACAAGTTCACCATCGGCTGGGCGTGGTGCAGCGATTACGGCAGCGCGGACAACGCGGCCGAGTTCCCGGCGCTGTATGCCTATTCGCCCTACCACAATCTCAAACCCGGGGGGCGCTACCCCGCGACGATGATCACCACGGCGGATCACGACGACCGGGTGGTGCCCGCGCACAGCTTCAAGTTCGCCGCGCGATTGCAGGAGTATCATCGCGGCCACAATCCCGTGTTGATCCGCATTGATACGAAAGCCGGTCACGGCGCGGGAAAACCCACCACGAAACAGATCGAAGAGAAAGCCGATGAACTCGCTTTCCTGACCCAGGAACTCGGATTGAAGGTGACACCTGCGATCAAAGAGTAACTTCATGAAGTGCCTACCGTGGGCGGCAATTGAATTTCGGTCGCAATGCAGGCGTCAACCTGTCCGACCTTCAGCGGATATGAAACCGTCCATGATCAAATTAATGAAGCAGGCGGCGGGCGCAACGCTCTTGGGGGCCGCCTTGCTGACGTCGTCGGCGGAA
This sequence comes from uncultured Bifidobacterium sp., assembly GCA_964355895.1. GTDB lineage: Bacteria > Verrucomicrobiota > Verrucomicrobiia > Limisphaerales > JADLHS01 > JADLHS01. The sequence goes on from CAYHFK010000273.1 coordinate 3,980, forward strand.
CAGCCGCGCCGGTCCGGGACGACCGAACCCGACGTTCGCAACCTGATTATTAAGGACGTGCAAGGGACCGATCACCAGCCGCTGGCCGCTGCCGGCCAGAAGGCCACCGTGATGTTCTTTGTGCTGGCCGACTGCCCGATTGCCAATTCCTACGCGCCGGAGATCAACCGCATCGTTGCCACTTACACGGCCCGGGGGGTGCGCAGCTACGTGGTTTATGTGGAGGATGACCTGTCGGCCGCCGCCGCCCGCCGCCATGCCCGGGAGCATGAATTCAAATTTCCCGCCTTGCTCGATCCCGGACACCAGCTCGTAAAGTTTGCGCGGGTGACGGTGTCGCCGGAAGTGGCGGTGCTCGCGCCGGACAACACCGTGCTTTATCGCGGTCGCATTGACGACCGCGCGTCCGCTTTCGGAAAGCGTCGGGTGACGCCGTCCAAACGGGACTTGCGCTCGGCATTGGACGCCATTCTCGATGGCAAACCGGTGACCACACCCGTCACCAAAGCGGTTGGGTGCTACATCACGACAAATGAAAACTCCAAGCTTCCTCAACCCTGAACCACGTTTGCGGAAGCCCAGCCTTTGCTTCGCGGTCGCCGTCATCGTCTTTACGGTCGCAAGTCCGAGCTTGTGCATGGCTGCCGCCTCGGTCGCCAAGCCCACGTTCACTGAGCACGTCGCGCCGATCATTTTCCAAAACTGCGTTCCATGCCATCGGCCGGGCGAGGCCGCGCCGTTTTCGCTGATGACATACGAACAGGTTCGCAAACACGCCCGGCAGATCACTGAGGTCACGGGAACGAAATTCATGCCGCCGTGGCACGCGGAGGCCGGGCACGTGGAGTTCCTGAACCCGCGCGTCTTGCGGGACGATCAGATTGCCGCGTTGCGCCGGTGGTATGAGGGCGGGATGCCGGAAGGCGCCGCCGCCCGTCTGCCAAAGCTGCCGGCGTTTCCGGAAGGCTGGCAGTTTGGGAAGCCAGACTTGATCGTGAAGCTGGAACAGCCCTTCAAACTCTATGCGGAAGGCCCGGACATTTATCGCAACTTTGTCTTCCCGCTGAACCTGCCGGAGGACAAATGGGTGCGGGCGATCGAATTCCGTCCGGGCACGCGCAGCATTGTGCATCACGCCCTGTTCTATCTCGACCCCACCGGCAAGGCGCGGGAACTGGACGCCGCCGATGCCGCGCCGGGCTTCGAGGAAAAAGGCCGTGTCGGTCGCGACTTCATGCCGGTGGGCGGGTGGGCGGTCGGCTCCAACGTGCGGGTGCTGCCGGAGGACCTGGCTTACCGCTATCCCAAAGGCGCGGATCTGGTGGTGCAAACCCATTTTCATCCCACGGGCAAGGCCGAAGAGGAGATTTCAACGATCGGCATTTTCTTTGCGGACAAACCTCCGCTGCGGTCGTTCGTCGGCATCCAGTTGCCGCCGGCGTTCGGCCAGATCAGCGGCATTGACATCCCGGCTGGAGTTTCAAACTACATGGTCAAGGACGCCTTTATTCTGCCGGTGGATGTGGATGCGTTTTCGATCAGTCCCCACGCCCATTACATCGCGAAAACCATGACGATGAAGGCGGTGTTGCCCGATGGGCGTGAACAAATTTTCCTGCGCATCCCGGACTGGGATTTCGCCTGGCAGGAGCAATACAGTTTCAAGGAGCGCGTTCGCCTCCCCAAGGGAACGCGGCTGGAAACCGAACTCAGCTACGACAACTCCGCCACCAACCCGCGCAATCCCGTTTCGCCGCCCGTGCGCGTGAAATGGGGGACGGCCTCGACCGACGAGATGGGCAGCGTCACCATGCATGTCGTCCCCGTCCGGGAGGCGGACGTGGAAGTCTTGCGCGACGCCTTGAGGAATCATTCCACCGACATGGTGATTGACCGTGCGCTGCAACGCCCGAAATCCGGGGGAGGGATGGTGAAAAAGCTCATCGAACGCTTCGACAAGAACGCGAACGGCGAGATTGACGGCGATGAACGCGACGAACTACGAAGTTTCGTCCGCTCCAGCGGTTGGGTCCCGGGCCACTTGAACAACAGTTTTTAAAGCCTGTTCGAAAGTAGGAGCCGACGTGAGGAGGCTCTAACTTTTCCCGTGGACCGGCTTGGAAAACCGGGAGATTTGAGACTCGTTTGGCTTCCCAAGCCCGCCACGGAATTGTTGCCCATCAGCAGACGTTCGCTCCGCGAAAAGTGGTCCTCGTCTCCTACGAGGATGGAGTTTTCAAAGAAGAACTTCGTTCACTTACCTGATCCCGCGGGTTTCGTTTCCCGGCAAAGTTCGGCCAGGGCGGCATGGACGAGTCGGCCCGTGTCCGGCCCGCAGGAGTTGACCTCACCATAAACGCCTTTGGAGCCGTAGAGGCGCGGCGGTTTCTCGTCCCATTCGCTTTTGGGAATGATGTAGCCCAGTTCGTCGTTGGCCAGACCGAAGATGAACTTGAGCCTCCCGGGCATGAGTTCGCGCAGCGCCGGCACTTCCACGGGCGCGAGGTCAAAATCACCGCCCGGGGGACGTTCGATCCCACCGTTGATGATCTCGGGATAAATCTCGCCGGGCACGCAGGCAATGCTGGCTTCTCCCAGTGTCACCAACGCGACTTCCGTGCGCATCTTCTTCCAGCACACGTGACCCCGATCAATCAAGCCGAGATAGGCTGCCGCCAGGAACAACTTGTTATCAATCGGCATCT
>CAYHFK010000274.1:0-3244 GCA_964355895.1 uncultured Bifidobacterium sp.
CGTTTCACGTCCCAGCCGGTGCGGACGAATTCATTCGCCAGCCAGTCGAGCAACTCCGGATGGCTCGGCAATTCGCCCCGCGAACCGAAGTCCTCCGTCGTGCGCACCAGGCCCGTGCCGAAGACGGATTGCCACAGTCGGTTGACCGTGACGCGCGCGGTTAGTGGATTGCCGGGGTCCACCAGCCAGCGGGCCAGGCCCAGCCGGTTGGTCGGCAGGCCGGACGGAAAGGCCGGCAAGAGCGACGGCGTTGCGGCGGTCACCGCCTCACCCTTTTTGTCGTAAGCCCCGCGCAGCAACACGAACGTCGGGCGCGGCTCGGCCATTTCCGCCATCACGAGCGCAATGGGGATGGCCAGGTCCGTTTCATCAATTCGCTTCTTCAAGTCGGTGGCGCGATTCGTCAGTGCGAAATAATCGGGATGATGGGTGAGCCGGAAATCGTCCACCTGCTTTTTCTCCTCGGTCGTGCGCGCGGCAGCAGATTTTTGAACGAGGGCCAAAACCGCCGGCGGCACCAGCAGGTCGGATGAAATGCCCGTGGCCCGCAGGCGCAACTGCCAGGCGGGAAGAATTTCGTCCGGTGTCAGGTCCAACTCTAATTTTACCCTGACGTCGTTGCTGCCTTGCGTGGCTTCGGGCAATTCGAAGACGGCCGATTCCGTTCGATCGGGTGCCAAGGTCACGGTCCATGTTGTATTGGCTTTATCGTCGAGTGTATTGGCGAGGTCCGCCGCGGGCGCGGTGCCGGTCAAAGTCGTGGGCCGCAGCGTTACAGAATTCTTTTCCGCCTCGGGCGATTCGGCGCGGACCAGTCGCAGTTTCGCCACCGCCAACTTTCCGGAACTGTTCGTGCCATTGTCCATTGCGGGTGACAGTTCGACCTGCACCGCGGTGATGTGCTTCAACGGAATCCGCGCCGCTATCGTCACTTTTCGCGTGTCCGACTTCAGGGCAGGAACCTGCACCCAACTGCCCGTCGGTCGGATTTCGAGCGCGTTGGTGCCGGCGATCGCGCTCAGCGCTTCGGTCTCTGACCAGGTCGGGACTGCTATCCGGGCGCGGTTTTCCCACTCCGCTCCGTTTGCGATCACGGTGGCCGTCAAGTTTGTCAGCCGTTGATTCGTCTCCGCCAGTTCGCGGTTCAACGCGGCCAACTTCGCCTCAGCCTCCGGCGCCGGCAGCTTCACGAAGGGCGGCGTGTTCCGACGGATCGGTTGGCCGTAATCGCCCACTCCCTTCTCCGGGACGTTGTGGAAGAACGCGAACATGCCGTAGTAATCCTTTTGGGTTAGCGGGTCATACTTGTGATTGTGACAGCGGGCGCAATTCATCGTCAGCCCCAGCCAGACCGTGGAAGTGGTTTCCACGCGGTCGGCGCAATACTCGGCGAGGAATTCCTCGGGGATGATGCCGCCCTCCTCGTTGATCATGTGGTTGCGGTGAAAGCCGGTGGCGATCTTCTGATCGAGCGTCGGATTCGGCAGGAGATCGCCGGCCAGTTGCTCGATGGTGAACTGATCGAACGGCAGATTGCGATTGAACGCCTTGATGACCCATTCGCGCCACGCCCCCATCTCGCGATCGCGATCCACCTGGTAGCCGTTGCTGTCCGCGAAGCGCGCGGCGTCCAGCCAATCCTGCGCCATCCGCTCGCCGTAACGCGGCGAGGCGAGCAGGCGGTCCACGAGTTTCTCGTACGCGTTGTTTGATCGGTCGGACAGAAATGCGTCCACCTCCGTCAGTGTCGGCGGGATGCCGGTTAAATCCAGCGAGAGCCGGCGAATGAGCGTCCGCTGGTCCGCTGCGGGCGACGGTTTGAGTTTCTTCCGATTGAGTTGAGCCAGAATGAAATAATCCACGGATGTTTTCGGCCAGCGAGCTTGCTTCACCTTGGGTGGCTCAATCGGCTGGGGTTGAATGAACGCCCAGTGGTCGCGATACTCGGCGCCCTCGGCGATCCAGCGCCGGAACAATTCCTTCTGCTCCGCCGTGAGCGGCTTGTGGATTTCCGTGGGCGGCATCCGGTCGTCCTCATCCTGCGTGAACAGTCGCCGGATGACTTCACTTTGGTCCGGCTTGCCCGGGACAATGGGCGTGGCGCCGGACTTGGCGGGCTTCAACGCTTCCGCGCGCACATCCAACCGCAATGCCGCCTTCCGCGCTTTCTCATCAAACCCGTGACAGCGAAAACAGGTGTCCGCCATCACGGGCTGGATGTCGCGATTGAAGTCCACCTTGGCCGCTTTCGCCATCAGGCAAAAAGTCACGAAGCAGAAAAATGCAAGCCAGCGGGTCATGCGAGGAGTCTGGCCACGAAGCACGCGGACGAGCCGCGCGAAGGCTCCTTGGCTGAGAAGGGGCGCGGCGAGCGCTGCCGAGTCGCGCGCGTTCGTCTGGCAATTACCGGTTTTGATACAGACACTCGGCATGGTGCTGGGAATAATCAGGAGGTTACGCAAGCACCGGTCGGTTGAACAGAGGGAACTTTGGAGCGACGAGCGAGTTGCACTTGCGCATCCGGGCGCTCGCCATGAACCGTCCGAAGCCCCGCAAGGTTTTGGACTGCGCCAGTCCTCTGGCGCTTTCGATCGGAGAACCCGCGTGCCAAAAGCGCCAGAGGACTGGCGCAGTCCAAGACGCTGCCGCGACAAAGGAAGCGCTAATCGGTTCAGGCCCACGATGCGCGCCCCAAATGGCCGCCGACTCTGCCAGCATTTCCGATTGACGCCTCGCGACCCCCGCATAAGCTCTTGCCCATGGCCGCAGACGAACCGCAATCATTCCACTCCCGCGACGCATCGCGGCAAATCTCCATCCCTTCGTTTTTCAGCGAGGCAATCATGCGCAAACTCAAACTGGCTTTTTCCCTTTCCATCGTCGCCGGACTTTTTGTCGTGCCAACCGGCACGACCGCGGCTGAATCGGCTCCGTCAAAGGATCTGCATCCCCGGCCTTCCGGCTACAATGAAGCGGGCGCGGCGGCGGAGAAACAGGAATTGCGCTTCCAGCCCGTGGAAGTAGTTGCCAGCATTCCCTACGATTTGATCGCGCAATTTCCGAAGGCCACGACCGCCGCATTCGACGTCAAACGCGTCACCGTCAACGGGGTGGCCCAATCCGATTACGTGGTGGAAAATCGCGGCATAATCAACGGCCACAAGCGCGTGCATGGCTTGGAGGATTTCACGGTATCGGTCTTCGCGAATTGGGAAACGGGCAAGTCCTACGAAGTCGTCGTGGA
>CAYHFK010000274.1:3344-6668 GCA_964355895.1 uncultured Bifidobacterium sp.
CCCGCCAAAGCGGACAAGGCCAGCGCAGCCGAAGGCGAGAGTTACGAAGGCAAGCTGGACGGCGCGCGCGATTTCCGAATTGTCCTGTCCGTCAATTGGACCAACGGCTCGAAGCACGAAGTCCAGGTGAAAGTCACGACCGATGCCGGCAAGGAAAACGTCTATAAGGCCGAAGGCACGGCGCCCGGCACCGGTGGACGTTGGAATGTGGACTGGCCGCACGCGACCTATCTCGTGCTGCACGAGACCGCCGGCCTGTTGCGCGAAGGCGAACCGGTTCATGTCTCGCTGGGTTTCTTCGCGGACGACATCAAGAAGCCAGAGAACGAAATCCGCGTGGTGACTCACGATCCGACCAGCCCCAAGGCGGGCGCGGACGGTTACGTCGTTGCGCCCAGCCAGATCAAGTCCGTAACGGTGTGGCGCGACGAACGGCTGCTCAATTCGGAGGAGCGCGATCCGGAGACAAAGGAACTGGTCCACCGCTACGACGCTACGACCAGCGTGGAACTCCTGTTCCTGGCGGACGTGCAGCCGTACCAGGAAAAAATCTATCAAGTCGTCTATGGCAATCCGAAGGCCGAAGCCGTGCGCGCACAGACGGATCTGAAAGTGACTCCGGGCGGCGGCATGAGCCAGACGGTTGAGAATCGCGACTACCGATTCTTCCTCTCCACCAACAGCGGCTCGGTCGAACAAGTCACGATCCTGGGCGAAGGCGAGCCGGTGTTGCTGGAGCACAAGCTCGAATCCAACGGCGCGGTGCATTGGAATCCCGACATTTATTCGCCACCAACCCCCTGGGTTCACGCGAGCGATTGGGAGAAGCCCGTGTTCGATCAGATCAGCGGGCCGCTGATGCATCGCACGCGGCGTTACTCGCCCCTGCCGCACATGGATTCGGTCACGGCCAACGTGACCTACGAGTTTTATCCCGGGAAACCGTACGTGGTCATGTCGTCGTTCATGGAAGTCGGCAAGGACCTGTTCGTGCAGGCGCTCCGCAATTCGGAAATCGTTTTCAACCACGCGGCGCTCAATGAATTCGTGTGGGAGGACGCGCTCGGCAAAATCCAGAGCCTCAAGATCGAGACTGCGCGCAAACATCCGATCCACGCGCTGGAGATTCCAGCGCGCACGCCGTGGATGGCCTTCATCAACCGCGAGAAGGGCGTCGGCTTCGCGAACATCATGCTCGCCTGCGAAAACGGCAACCGCTACGGCCAGCCGCCCAGCGAGACGCAGCCCTATTTCTACGTGCAGAATGGGCCGTGGATTTATTGGGCGCGGCCCAACGTGTATCCGTTCGGCGGGCAGAACTTCACCCGCATGATGCCGGTGCGCGCCGGCAGTTTCTATTACGAGAAGAATGCGTGGGTGGCCTTCCGGCTGGCCAAAGGCGACGAGCCGTTCAAGGAGATCGAGCGCACGCAGAAAGTCCTGACGCATCCTTTGCTCGTCCAGGAGTGGATGGCCACGGATGACCGTACGCCCGAGAAATGGGTGATGCCGATCCTGACCGTGCCCTTCGACGAAGGCGTGGCCGGCGCGGTGAGCGGGCACAAAAAACAAACCGAGGAGAAAAAGAAGTAACGTAACGTCCAAAGCCTATGCAACGAATTCTAGTTTTGGTGCTCCTCCTCGGCGCAAGCCTGTCCCCGGTTTGCACTTCACTGGCGGCAGAAGCCAAGTCCGCCGAGCAGGGCGTGGACGTGGGCGATGGCCAGGTGCTCTACGACATTCCCTACGATCCGAAGCACGTCAGCGAGATCACGTTTGTCTCGCCGACCGTGAAGCATCCGTTCTACGAGGTCGTGATTCCGCTGGGCAACTGGACCGAAGGCGAATCCGCCACCGTGCAGAAGGTGCGCGTCAACGGCGTGGAGTCGGATTCGTTTTACGTGTTCGTGGATGGTTTTTCGCATGTCCAGTCCGGATGGATCACGCAGAAGAGCAAGAGCGCCACGAACGTGGTGCTCGTGACGCGGTCGCTTTGGCACAACGGCGAATCGGTCGCGGTTGAACTGGAGATTTCCGCGACCGGAGCGACGAACAATATCAAGAAGACGTTCAAGGCGACGGCGCCCGCGGCTGGCGGCGGGCCGGCGGGCTGGCGGCGCTATCAATCACTGGTGCTCTCCGAACGCGCGGGCCTGGCGCGGGACCACGAACCGGTGGAGTTCTCCCTCACCGTGCGGGCGGAAGATTGCGCGGACCTCGAACGCGAGTTGCGTTTGTTTTCCGTTGATGCCGCTTCGCGCCAACTTGCTCCGGTCGCAGTTCAGACTTTCAACGCCCAGCAGTTCCGTGGCACGCCGCCCGGCACGACCAATCAGAATTATCTGCAACATCCGTCGCGATCACTGGAAGGCGTCTTCCTGGCGTCGGTGCCGGCGAACCGCGCGCAGATTTATGTTTTCGTCTATGACAACAGCGCGGCGGCAGCACCGGTTCCGCCGCCGAGCGATCTCACGGTGAACGGCCCGCCGGTGGGCGCGACGGTGGAAAACGACTTCTTCGTGGTCAAACTTGATGCCAAGTGCGGCCAGATCGCTTCGTTCGATTTGAAAGGGCGCAAAGAGAAACCCGTGCCACGGCTCAGCAATTCCCTCAGCCTGGCCGTCCATTGGAATCCCGATTCGTTTTCGGACAACGGCCTGTGGGGCCACACGTTTGGTTGGAATCCGCCCGATCGCACGACGGTGACGGCACGCGGGTCGTTGATGTTCCGGGTGACCAATCGCGGGCGAATGCCGGACAGCACGCCACAGGTGCGGGCCTCCGTCACCTACTCGTTCTATGCCCACACGCCTTACGTGAAGGTGACGACGATCACCGAAGTGCGCGACCCGCTGAACGCCTCGGCCATCCGCAACGGCGAGATCGTGCTCGATTCCCATTTGATCAGTCATTTCGTATGGAAGGAAAAAACCGGCGAGCTGCAAACAGTGCGGACGGCGCACGGTCCGAACTGGCAGGATGAATGGGCCACCCGCGTGGATCACGACGTGCCCTGGCTCGCCATGACCAACGAGAAGGAAGATTACGGCATCGGCGAAATCATCCAGTCTTCGCTCGCGTTTAACCCGGAACGCGGTGAAGCCACGACGCACCGGCCCGCTTTCTATCTGTACTACCACCACTTCTGGCGCACGCCCTTGACGTATTTCACGCGCGGTTGGGTCTATCCTTTCAGCGATTATCAGCGCGGGCCGATTCTGCCCGTGGATGCGGGATCCACCTACGTCGAGAAGATGGCTTTCCTGCCGTTTTACCTGCACGACGGCGGCAACCGTTATGCCGAAATCGAATCGGCGAGCACGG
>CAYHFK010000275.1:0-5024 GCA_964355895.1 uncultured Bifidobacterium sp.
AATTCTTTTTGCGCGGTCGCTTTGCGCGTCTGCAAATCCATGACCCGGGCATACATGGCGCTCACCTGTGGATTATCGCTGTATTTCGCGGCCGCCAGCGTGCTGCTGCCGGCGGCTGGGAGCTGCTTTTCCAACTCGGCCATCAGCGTGCGCTGACGTTGCACCGTCGGATGCATCTCGGTGTAGTTCGCCATCAAATCCGTCAGTTTGCTCCGGGCGGCTTCGAGTTTTTGCGCGATGGGATTTTGTTGGGCGAGTTCGTTCTGAAACGTCGCGACCTGCAAATCCACCAGCTCCACGTCAATCCGGGCGTTGTCCGCGCGCGCCATCACGTCGCCAAGTTGCTTGATGTAACCCTGCTTCTCGGCGTCCGGGTCGGCGAGCTTTTCGGTGTTCTGAAAATTGATTAACTCGGTGTTTACCTGCTGAAGTTGCTCGTCGAGCGCGGCGAGTTTATCGCGGCAAAACCGGTTCATCTGGTCCGCCTCGGCCACCTGCAATTCGCGGCCCAACGTCACTGCGTGGTTTGCCAGTAAATTTGCGAGGTCAACCAGTGACTGCCGATTCTTGCCGGTGACCGTGAGCGCAACGAGATCCGTGTTGAGCACTTGCTCGACGGCCACCCGGCCCTGGAGCGAGTTCGCGCTCACCGGCGGCTGGACGTTTGCCGCTGCGCGGCGCAACAAGTCCGACGATTGCATGAGATTGACCAGCGTTGGCGAGCTGAGTTGGCGCGGGCGGTATGCCTCGCTTTCGGTGCTGGCCGCCAGGACCGGGTTGGCTTCGCGTGCGATGAGCATTACGCGGACGTTGTAGCTGGATTGAAGATACCCGAAAACCCCCGCGCCAAGCGCGGCGACTCCGGCCGCCCCGAACAAAAAACGGGAACGCTGCTGGAGCGCGGCCAGGATGCGCCACGGATCGCAGAACAGGCGCGACGCTGGTTTGGCGGCTTGATCCATCGGCCCTCCAGCCGGTGGCAGAGCGGATTTTCCGCGCGGAGCGAAGGTGGCATCTTCCCGCAATGGGGCCGGGGCGGGTTGCGCCCGCTTGGCGCGAACCGCGCTGCGGCTGAATTCATCAGCGAATTCGTTCATGCGATGGCCAGGGTCTGATGACGTTTCATGTCGCGCATCACGGTGGCCTCTGGATACTCGGGCAGCGACGCGAATTCAAGCGCCAGTTTTGCCCCGCGATCCAATTCGCGCGGAAGCGTGTCCCTCGTCGGTTCAAGGGGACGTTTACGCCACCGCCAATACTCCAGGAATTCCACAGCGCGGCAATCTAGGCTGCCCGCACCGGTCGCGATACCCGGGATGCATCCCAATCGTGGTGCCGGGGGAATACTGAGCCGTATCTGATGTCTGGCGGGAAACGCCACTTTTCGTCCTCGAAAGGCACGGGAAGGACGAGAACGAGAACGAGGACGAAAACGAGGACGAAGAGGATGGCCTTCCGCCCGTTTCCGGTCAGCCACTATATTTCGGCGCGTGACTCGGCGGGCGTGGCTTGATAATTCTCCACCATTCATGAAACGCCCATTGCTCCCCGTGGCGTTGGTTTACGTGGGTGGATTGCTGTTGGCCGAAGCGATCCAACCGCAATTGCTTTCCCTGTTTGCCCTCGCCTTTGCGTTGCTCTTCCTGACGCTGGTTTGGGGGCGGGCGCGGGCTTTCCTCATCTGGCCGCTGCTTATTGTCGCCGCCTGGGCCAATCTGGTGAGCCGGACGGCGGTGGTATCGCCGAACGATTTGCGAAACGTTGCCGACCGCGAACCGGCCCTCGTGACCGTGCGGGGCACGCTCGCGGAAACCCCGAGCCTGCGGGTTTACGGCCACGGCGAACTGGAATCTTTCCGAACCCTGGCTCGCATCCGCGTCACCGCTCTGACCCGTGGTGAAAAATGGCAGCCGGCGGACGGGTCCGCCATGGTTTCAACCAAGGGCGAGCTGCCGGACGAATTCTTCGCCGGGCGCGCGGTTGAAATCACCGGCGTGCTCGCCCCGCCACCATTGCCACAAGTGCCGGGACTGTTTGACTATCGCAACCACCTCGCGCGGCAGGGAATTTACTTCCAGCTCAAATCGGACTCGACCAATGACTGGCGGGCCGTGGATTCAGTGACGAACGGGCCGCCGTTCACGGACCGCTTCCTCGCCTGGGCGCAACGCACCCTCGCGCGCGGGCTGCCGGAGCCGGATGAACCGCTGCGCCTGATGTGGGCGATGTCGCTCGGCTGGAAGACCGCGCTCACGGGCGAGGTCAACGAGCCATTCATGAAGTCCGGCACGATGCATATTTTTGCGATCAGCGGCCTGCACATCGCGCTCATCGCCGGAATTCTCGTGAGCCTGCTGCGCGTGTTGCGCGTGCCGCGCTTCTGGTGCGGCCTGGTGGTGATTCCGTTGATCTGGTTTTACACCGCGGCGACGGGGTGGCAATCGTCGGCGATCCGCTCGACGGTGATGATGACGATCATCATCGGCGGTTGGTCGCTGCGCCGGCCCAGCGACCTGCTCAATTCGCTTGCCGCCGCGGCTTTCCTGATTCTGCTGTGGGATCCGCGGCAACTGTTTCAGGCGAGCTTCCAACTCTCCTTCTTCGTCGTGTTGAGCATCGCGTTGTTCATGCCGCCACTGGAGAAACTGCGGGATCGTTTGCTGGCGGGTGATCCCTTGCTGGCCCCGGAAGTGATGACGAAGTGGCAGCGTGCGCGGCGTTCCATTCTCCGTGGGCTCACCGCCAGTCTGGTGACCTCGTTGGCCGCCTGGCTCGGCTCGCTGCCGCTGACGGCGTATTATTTTCATCTGTTCAGTCCGGTGACGCTGCTCGCCAATCTTGTCGTCGTGCCCATGAGCAGTTTCGCGTTGATGTGCAATCTCGGCAGCCTCATCTGCGGCGACTGGCTGCCGTGGGCAACGGAGTTGTTCAACCACTGCGGCTGGTTCTGGATGCTCGGCATGGTGAAGCTCAGCCGCTGGGCCACGGAATTGCCGGGCGCGTATTTCTACGTGCCGTCGCCCTCCGCGTTCACGTTCATGATCTACTACGGCTTGTTGATCGGCACGATGAGCGGCTGGCTCTGGAAACCCGAACGGCGCTGGCGAACTGCCGCGGCCATTATTCTCGTCGCGGTGTTCTATGGCTGGCAATCGTTCGCCACCCGCAATGACGTTGAACTGACGATCCTCCCGCTCAACGGCGGACACGCGGAATATCTCGATGCCGCCGGGAACTCCGCCGACTGGCTGATGGATTGTGGCAACACCAATTCCGTCGAGTTCGTCACCCGGCCGTTTCTGCGCTCAAAGGGGGTGAATCACCTGCCTCGCCTCATGCTCACTCATGGCGACCTCAAACATGTCGGCGGCGCGGAACTGGTCGTGGCGGAATTCAATTGCCACGATATTTTTGCCAGTTCCTTCCGCTTTCGCTCCGGGGCGTACCGCCGCATCTTCGCCAACATGCAACGTGAGCCGTACCATCTTCAAACCCTTCATCGCGGCGATCAGGCCGGACCGTGGCACATCTTGCATCCGACCGAGACGGACGAATCCACCCAAGCCGACGACGGGGCGCTCGTGCGCCAAGGCGAATTCCACGGCGTAAGGGTTCTGCTGCTGTCCGACCTGGGGCGGGCGGGCCAGAACCTCTTGCTCGACCGCACCAATGATCTCCGCGCCGACATCGTGGTCTCGGGAATTCCCACGCAAACCGAACCGCTATGCGATGCGCTATTGGACGCGATCTGTCCGCGCCTGATTATCATCGCCGACGCGGAGTTGCCGGCCACCGCCCGGGCCAGCGTACGACTGAAGGAGCGCCTCACCCGACGGAACGTGGCGGTGATTCACACCCGCGAAGCCGGGGCGGTGGTGATTCAGTTTCGCGCCGGCGGATGCGAAATCAACACGGCGGACCAGCAACACTTCAAACTGAAGGACCTGCCCGCGATGAAACGGTCAGCGCCACCACCGCAACCCGAGTTAGCGGAATGATTACTTTGACCGGAGTTCTTTCACGTCAAGCGCGTAGGAATAATGGTCGAAGTAAATGTTGTTTGTGCCCCACTCCAGTTCGCCGCGCTGGAAGTCCACGCATCGGCGCGAGCGGTTGCTCGGACATCGGCGGTTTATCACCTCCGCCAAAATCAGCGCTTTGCTCACGGAATGACTTCCTTGCGATCTTCCAATTGCTCGGCTTGGGCGTTACGCTTTTGATCGAGGAGATTGTTTTCCGCGGCATCGAGGACTTTCAGCAGATCGGTCGCTTCCAACAGGCGGGGAGCGCTGACGTAGTTCGCACCCGCCTGGTAGAGCGCCGGGATGTCCGTGAGGTGTTCGGCATGCACGGCGATTTGCGCCGTGGGATTCAACTCGCGCAACTGGCGGAGCAATTTCAAGTTGTTCGCACCCTTCAGCAAAGTGTTGGGCAACGAGCAGATGATGATCTGGGCGTGACCCACACCGGCGTGCAGCAGCACATCGCGTTGGGCAATGTCGCCATAAACGACATGCACGCCGCGCCGCCGCAATCGCTCATAAACTTGCGGGTTAAAATCCACCACGAGGAGGTCCGGCAGCAATGCGGGTTTTTCGCGGCTGAGCTCCTCCAGGAGCGAACTCGCCGTCCACGAGAATCCGAGCAGGCAGATGCGCTTGGCGTTTTCTTCGGTGACCGTTTCTGACCTGGCTTTGGCGAGATCATGAAAGCCCAACCGGTCGAGCCAGGGCGCGGTCTTACGCAGGATCGTTTCGGAGTAAAGGATGGCATAAGTGCTATCCATCGCCAGCAGGGCGAAGGCTAACGCGGCCACACTCAGACTCGTGGTGGAAACATCGCCGTCGCCCTTGCCCAACGTCAGGAGGACGAGCGAGAGCTCGCTTAACTGACAGAGGTTCACGGCGGGCAGCAGGCTGACCCGATAGCCCTGGCGCATAAAATATAACGGGACGAACACGGTCAGGATGCGGCTGCCCACCAGAAACAGGGAGAAGACGGCCATCCAAACCAGCAAGCTCCAC
>CAYHFK010000275.1:5124-6667 GCA_964355895.1 uncultured Bifidobacterium sp.
GCGGCTGCCCACCAGAAACAGGGAGAAGACGGCCATCCAAACCAGCAAGCTCCACATCGGAATGGGAATCTGCATTCCCAGCCCCACGAAGAACAGCGTCACAAAGAAATCACGCAGGCTCGTGACTTTGGCCACCACATCAAGCGTGTAGGGAAAGGTGGAAATCATCATGCCCGCTACCAGCGCGCCCATCTCGTGGGAAAGGCCGAGCTGGCCCGCGAATCCGGCCAGGGCAAAGCACCACGCCAGCGCGCCGACGAGCACGAGTTCGGGCAACCGCGCAACATATTTGAAAACCGGTGGCAGCACGAAGCGGCTGACTGCGAATGCCACGGCCACAAGCAGCACTACTTTGCCCAAGGCCAGCGCCAGTAAGTTGACGGCGGGATTCTTGAGGTTCGGTTGCACGGCCAGAAAGAGAATCACGAAGACGTCTTGCAGCACGAGGAGGCCAAGCGTGATGCGGCCGGCGAGGGTTTCGAGTTCCCGTTTGTCGTAAAGCAGCTTGACGATGATGACCGTGCTGCTCATCGCGGCGGCCACCCCGAGATACAGCGCCTCGAGCCAGGTGTCGCCGAGACCGATCAACCGGAAGAATCCCCAACCGAGCAGCACGCAGCCGACGATTTGGGAGAGCGCGGTGACGGTGATGACCTTGCCGGCGGTGAGCATTTTCTTCAGGTCAATCTCCAGCCCGATCATGAAGAGCAGCAACGTCAAGCCGATGCTGGCGATGGTCGCAATGGAATCCTCCCGCACCCAGTGGAAACCGTGGGGGCCAATGGCGAACCCGGCGACGAGATAGGCGAGGAGCAACGGTTGCCGCGCGACTTGCGAAATCACTGCCACCACCCAGGCGGTGATGATGCAAAGGGCGATATCGGTGGCGATTCCGTGATCCAAGCGGGCGAAAAACTAGCGACGCGGATGCCGGGCGTCGAGGTTTTCCGGGGAACGCCGGCGACCGGCGCTACACGCTCTCAACCTTGCAGCGCGTCCAACGCTGCTTTGACGTGTTCCAGCTTGGCCTGCCACTCGGCAAGGCGTTGCTGGTGCTCGACTAAAACCTGCGGTGGGACTTTGGACGTGAAGTTTGGATTTGCGAGCTTTTGCTCCACCTTCACGATCTCGGTCCGATATTCTTCCAATTTCTTAGTGAGCCGCGCTTTTTCCGCCTCGACATCAATCAAACCTTCGAGTGGCAGGAACAACTCGCCCATTGGGGTGTGCGCCGTGGGCGTGCCTTTCTTGGCGGCAAAACTCTCGTTGATCTCGATGGCCTCGGCATTGAGCAGAATCCTGATGACCTCGGCGTCGTGCGGGAGGATTGCGCGAGCTGGCTTGAGGACGAACTTCACCTTCTTGCCGGCTTGAATGTTGCCCACGCGCCGCAGGTTACGGCCTTGGGTGACGACCTCGTATTTCGCGTTGGCCATCTCGAGGTAGCAATCATCCAGGCCGTAGTTTTCTTTGAAATCATCGTCGAACGGCTTGGGCCACGGGGCGGTCATGATGGTCCGGCCGCCTTGATTCTCGGGCATGT
>CAYHFK010000276.1:0-6644 GCA_964355895.1 uncultured Bifidobacterium sp.
TCCAGATATTCCTCGGCGGATTCCTTGCCCTTGGCGATGGCGCTGCGGACTTCCTTGCGGAAAATTTCCGCGCCGCCGCCGGTGAGCGATTCGAGCCCGGCGTCCTTCAACTCGCGCAACGTTTGCTCCACGGTTTTTTTCGCTAGCCAGGCGAGGTGCAGGATTTCAATCGCGGTGAAGCACTTGAGGTGCAGCCGGGACGTAGCAGCCGACGTGAGTCGGCTCTGACTTTCCGGTTGAGGGTTGAGAGTTGCGGGTTGAGAGGATTCAGTTTGAGCCGACTCACGTCGGCTGCTACCAGTATTCAGCGCGCTCAAGGCCTTGAGCATCTCCACGTAATAACTGAACGGCAGCGACGGATGCAGTCCGCCGACGATGTGCAATTCCGTGATGCCGAGCTTCAACGCCTCGCGCGCCTTCTCCACCATCTGCGGGATGGTCAATTCGAAGCCGTCCGCGTCGCGTTTCTTGCGCGCGAACGAGCAGAACTGGCAGGAGAGGATGCAATAGTTCGAGTAGTTGAGGTAGCGATTGATGATGTAGCTGGCGCGGTTGCCGACCTTCTTCTGTCGCGCGAGATCGGCGATGGCGCCGAGCACGTTCAGGTCTTTGGATTCAAACAACCGCAGCGCGTCGGCCTCGGAAATGCGTTCGCCCGCGGCGACCTTGTCGTAGAGGTCGCGTAGTTCGCTGCGTTGGACGAAGAAATTCACGCTGCATAATTAGCAGATGCAGCGGAGTTGGCAAAGCGTCAGTTGTTCTGCGCAAAGGCCAAACCGGGAGAATTTCAAGACTTGGTTTTCAAATCGCCCAGAAACTTTCGGTCGCTCTCGTCCAGGCTCTCGGCGAGTTTGTCGGTTTCAGGCTGGCCGTTCCACCAGCGGATGATCTCTGGCTGGTAAGGTGGCTGACCATTTTGGTCATTCCACCACTTGCCCCACGCGTTCCAGTCCTTCCCGAAATTCTGCCCCGTCAACCGCACCAACGAGATCTGCGCCCACCAGCGCGTGTTGACGTTGCCATGATAGACGAGGCGGATCAGTTCCGGCACGTCGCGCGGGTCGCCGATCAGGCCCAGCGAGCGGATGGCCATCCAACGGTCGCGGTTGTTCTTGTCCGCGCGGTCGTAGGCGATGGCGCGCAACGCAGGGAGCGCGTTGGTGGAACGCAGCGCCCCGAGCGTGTTGATGGCCTGAAAGTAGTCGCGCGATTGCGGGCCTTTGAGGGAGTCAATCAGCCGGGTTTCCAGATCGCTGCGTTCCTGGTCCGACCAGCCGGCGAAGTTGCGCGCGTCGAAATAACTGCGGAACTGGCGGTCGGTCCACGCGAGAACGGCGCGTTGATCGTCGTTGAGCAACTTGTTGAACTCCGCGGGCGTGCCACCACCACCGCCGCCACCGCTACCACCCGCTCCACTCGTTCGGAACGACAGCAGGTAGGGCACGGCGGGTTGGCCGTTGGCGTCCTTGAAATTCTTGAACTTGTCGCTGTTCAGCCAGGTCGCGTAAAACTTCCCAGGCTGAAGTTTCACCGTCGCGACGCACGTCCGTCCGTCCGGCAGGTAACGCGGCTTGCCGATCATCTCGGGAAAGTTCTCCTCGCCCCAGGTGGACCAGGACCAACTGCCGTCCAGCATCGCTTTACTGAATGTGACTCGCATTTCCGGTAGTCCGGGATCAACGTCCGTTGCGCCTGCCACGGGCACGGTTTTCACCACCACGGGCGGGGCGGATTCGAGAGAAACTTCGGTGGCGCCGGCAGTCCAGACTAGGCCAGCAACCGAAGTGGCCAGTGATAAAATGATGATCGTCTTCATTCGTTTAATGGGTTTGTGCAAGTGCGTTACTTGCGGGTTTCAAAGACCAGCAGGTAGGGAACGGATGAATGGTTGTCGGTGTCCCGAAAACTGTTGAACTGCGCCCGGTTGAACCACAGCACGTAGGTCTTGCCCGGCTCGAGTTTCACCGGCATGACGCAGGTGCGATTGTCGGTGTAATGAATCTGCCCGGCGCTTTGGGGAAAAGACTCCTTCGAAATCTGGCAGATGGACCACATACGATTCGTCTTCATGTCCTTGCTGAAAGTGACGCTGATTTCTTTCAGCGCCGGGTCCACCGCCGTGTCGCCCGCCGCCGGGACGGTCTTCAACACCGAGGCGGGCTGGGCCTTCACAGAAATTTCCCCGGTCTGCGCCGAGGCCAGGCTGGTTGCGATCAGTAATGCCACCGTTACGATGGCGGCGATCTGTTTGACGGGCGGTTTCATGTGTTGATTCCTTTCTTTGGTTGCGATGAACCGGGTTCATTTTCTCGTTTCGAAGATCAGCAGGTAGGGCACGGCGGAGTGGCCTTCGCGATCTTTGAAATCCTGGTGGTAATCCGAGTTGAGCCAGATGGCGTAAAGTTTGCCGGGCTTCAGCTTCACGGGCAGCACGCAGGTCCGTCCGTCCGCGAGAAAATGCGGTTGTCCGGTCATCTCTGGAAAATTCTCCTCGCCCCAGATGGTCCACGCCCAACGGCCGTCCTGCATCGGCTTGCTGAACGTGGCGCGGATTTCGGTGAGGGAGGGATCAACGCCGGTCGCGCCCGACTCGGGAACCGTTTCGATCACTACGGGCGGCACGGCTGACGGTGAAGCCTCTCCGACGTTTGCTGGATTCATCGCCGGCTGCAATTGAAAATCCATGCGCGCCTTTCGCTCGTGGCCCCAAAGCGACGTGGTCAGCGTCACCAGCTTGGTCTCGTAACCAGGAGCGGACGCGGCGAGGGTGTGTTCCTCCGGCCAGGTGCGCAGAGCGTAATGCCCGTTCGCGTCCGTCCACGCCGCTTGCGGCGCTTTCTTGGCGTCGGCCCCGTAGCGATTGTCGGATACGTGGGCGCCGATGATTGGCTTGGCTGTGGTCGCGGCGGTCACGGTGCCGGTGACCAGGAGCGGGGGCTGCGCGGCACGCTTCCAAGCCGGGAGGGCGATGGCCAGCAAGATTGCGCTGACCGGAATGGCTAGCAGCAGCATGACCGCAGCAGCGATGACGGCCACCACTTTCCACGCGCCACCACCGCGGTTGGGCGGTGGCAAACCGGTCGGCGGCGCCGGGACTGCCGGCGGCTTGGCCAACACGCTTACTATACCGGACAGTAACCACCTTCCAAACAAGGTCACCACCGTCGCCACCACAAAGACCGCGCCGAGACATGCAGGCAGGGAAAAGGACTTGTCCGAGGCAAACCAGCCCAAGACGACCGTGGCAGCCATCAGACTGAAAAGGATTGCCCAAGCCCAGGCCGGGCCGCGCCATCCGGCTCGCTCGCCAGAAGCGAGCTCGCTGGGAGCCGGCGCTTCGGCCGTGACCGCACCCGATCTGGCCGCGACTATTTTCTCCCCAAGCAAATCCGGCCGACGCGTGTAGATGCGTAGGAGCAGCTCGCGCCCACGGTACCAGTGGCGTTGCGGCGCTTCGGAGCGGATGTCCAGATAATCGCCCAACAAGAAACTCCTGCCCGTGGAAGTTTTTTGCAGCAACTCGCGTCGGCCTGCTTCCAAGTTCCGGTTGAACCAGATGCTGAATTCCTGACCGAACACGCCCAGCGCGTGCGCAACAAAAAGAATCCGCTGGTCCGTGACATACAATCCCGCCTCCCAAAGCGGCGGGAGCGAAAAGAACAGCCGACAAGAAGGCGGCGAATAGTTGAACGCGGCCCACACCCGCCGCTTGAAATGAACGACGCGTTCGCCCGGCAGCAACTCCGGCAACATGCTGGTTCGGAATCGGCCGGCGTCCCCGCAGCCCGCGCCCAACGAGTTTGTCGCGCGCTCCGTCGCGGGAGAGGAAGCGATAGTCTCCACGTCCGTCTTCACCTCGCTGGCGTGCTGGTAGCGGCGGTCGGGATTCTTCTCCAACGCGTGCAACACCACTTCATCCAGCCGCACGTCCACCTGGACCATCCGCGACGGCGACTGGAATTTCCCCAGCGGCAGCTCGCCGGTGAGCATTTCGTAGAAGACGACGCCCAGCGAATAAATGTCCGCGCGATGGTCCACCGTTTGCGGTTTCTCGATCTGCTCCGGCGCCATGTAATGCGGTGTGCCAATAACGTCCTTCGCGCCGGTAAGGCCGTGGCCGGCCGCCTCGGTTCCGACAATCTTCGCGATGCCGAAGTCGGCGATCTTCACCTGGCCCTGCTTGTCGAGCAGGATGTTCTCCGGCTTGATGTCGCGATGGACGATGCCGCGTTCGTGGGCGAATTGCAGCGCCCCGCAAATCTTCGGCACGATGGCCAGCGCCTCCTCCGGCGAGAGCTTTCGCGTCTGCAACAACTGCCGCAGCGTCAGCCCGTCCACATACTCCATCAGCAGGTAGTGGTAACCGCCCGCCTCGCCGAAATCATAAACGGCCACAATATCCGGATGATTGAGCCGCGCCAACGCGCGGGCTTCCTGCTGAAAACGCGCGGCGAATTCCGTGTCCGTAATTCCGCCTTCCCGGTGGCGCGACAGAATCTTCAGCGCGACGAACCGGTCGAGCTTCGGCTGGCGGGCTTTATAGACCGCGCCCATGCCGCCGCGGCCGAGACATTCGAGAATCTCAAGTTGCGGAAAGTGCGGTGCGATTTCTTCGACGCGCGGCGCGGGTTGAGCGGCTTTGGACATGACCGTCCCGCCCGGTCCTACCTCGCCGGTCTCGGCGGCCAACCCCGCCTTGAGCATGCACTCAGGGCATATCCCCTGGAGTGCCGTGGTCGGCACGGGCTTTCCGCAATGCGGGCAAATGTTTTCAGTCGCCATACTTGTCCCTCACCCTTTACAAAGGAATTCCCGGCCCGAGGTTACATTCGATTATCCTCCCGCCACGACTCGCAGCAGGTAACGCAATTCCTCCTTCACCTCTTCCTCGCTCCCGACTGTCTCCGCGATGGTTTCGCGCAACAACATGCGATAACGCTGGCGCAGCCGATGCACCGCCACTTTCACCGCGCCTTCGCTCAGGCCGAGCGGCGGTGCGAGTTCGGCGTACGGCGCGGAATTGCCCGGGCCGGCGAGCGTGGTTCGCAGCGCGTCGAACAGCTCGGCTTTGCCCTGCTGCCGATGTTCCTCCTCCAGCCGCCGATAGACCTGCTCCAGCAACGTGATGGCCCACCGGAGTTCAAAGGCCTTTTCCGGAGTGAGGTTTTCCGAAGGCTGTTGTTCCAGCCACGTTTCAGCGCTTTGAGTGTCAAGGGAGATCACCTTGCCCGCGCCGCGCTTTTGCGCCCTCGCTTTGTCCCACTCATCGGAAAGGAAATGATTGAGGCTGGCCAGCAGGAAAGAACGGAAGCGGCCCTTGTCAGGGCTCACCGAGGCCACGGCGTTGTGCGCCAGCAGTCGGGCGAAGAAGCCTTGCGTCAGATCCTCCGCATCCTCCGGCGAAGCACCGCGCCGCCGCACGTAGGCGTACAGGGGATGCCAGTAAGTTTGGCAGAGTTTCGCGAGCGCGTCGTGCGCGTGGGTGGTGTCACTGCGCGCCGCGGCCAGCACGACGGACCAATGCGTCGTGACGAAGGCGGGCCGGTGTGGCGGTTGAATCCCAGTCGTCCCCGGCGAGTCTGCTTGGGCGGAAGCACTCACCAGGGGAAATCTAACGCGCCGGCCTCGCAGGGCAAGTCCGGTGAGTGTGGCATTCAATTATGCGTGGCAACATCATTCCTCCACTCGCTGAGGCCGCAATTTGGGATTCAGCACCGGCTTCGGAAATGTTCCCGCCCGCAGTGACCGGGTCGTGGAGGTTGCATAGTTCGCTGCGTTGAACGATGAAATTCACGAGAGACGATTGGCACAGGTGGAACGGTTGGGGAAGGGTGTTTGCCCTGGCTCACTCGCCTGCCAGTCGGAAGGCTTCCGCTTTCACGGCTGGAGAAACCCGGAAGCCGGCTTCGGTTTCGAAGCGGCGCACGAGTTCGCGCACCGAAGATATTTTCCCCTGCCGTTTTGCATCCACCGCCAGGCCCAGCAACCCGGCAATGCGGACGCCTTCGCGGATTGCCACCCGACGACCAAGCTTTTCGTCAATCAACAGCAGGTCGGCTTTCCCTTCCTTGAAGAGCACGATGGCTTCCGCCTCACCCAAGTCCAGTTCCGCCTCCAGACGAGCGACGGCAGCGCGATCAGAGACCGGCCGCACTTCGAGGCAGGACGGAATCTGGACATGGGTTCGCAGCAGTTCCCGATGGACCGCCTCCGGAATCAAGACCGCGCCGTGAAGTTCTTGCAGTAATTCGATCCGGCCAATGTGGATCAGCGAGGTGATGACCGAGGTGTCGCTGACGACAATCATTTTTCACGTAAATTTTTCACGTAAGGCCGCCAGGGTCTGGACGTCCGCCTGTAAATCTTCAATGTCGTAGTGGATGGGAATGTTGCGCGCGGAGAGTTGGCGCTGGAAATCCAGTTGGCTGACCTGGGCGATCTCGGCACCGCGTCCGAGGGTGATGCGTCGTTCCGTGAACAAGCCTACCGCAAGGTCGAGCAAGGCTTGTGTCTGGGTCAGCCCCAGACCACGCAGCGCCTCATCCTGAATTTCAATCACCATGATGTTACTATAACGGTCTGACTGGAAACGGCAAGCCAGCCAGGCTTTTTAAGTGCCCCGCAGTTACTGCGTTGGACGAAGA
>CAYHFK010000277.1:0-6606 GCA_964355895.1 uncultured Bifidobacterium sp.
CGCTTCAACTGCTCCACTTCACCCGCTTCCTGCGCCGAGGCCGCACTCACGGCCAGCGCCCCCATCACACTCAACCACTTCACAAACTTCAGTTTCATAAAATTTCTTCCAGGTTCATCCCGGAGTGACCACCCTCATGGCCATGCCGGATTAAAGGTTTGAAAAAGCTCCAGCCAAGCAGGCCGGACCAACGAACGACAAACAACGAATTACAGGAAAGAAAGGGAAGCGGGCGGACCGCGAGTGGAGGCCACGGAGCCATCCACCGGCTGCGGCATGGCCGATTCAATGCGAGGCAGCGTCCAAGCAACAACCAAAGCCACGGCGGCTTCCGGTAAAACCGAGATCGGGGCATCCATGTGGCCGCGGACCACCGAGCAAATAGCACACGGGCTTGGGCCATCCGTGGCACTGCCATGCAACTGGTGATGCAAGCATTCGCTCGACGCGACCAGCGCCAGCAGCAAGACCAACCCCGCCATCAAACCCGCGAGCGCGGGCTTGAGCCGGACGGCCTGTCTCTGGGACAGAGGTTGCATCACCGCCGATTTCAGCAGGGCCAGTGCCGGTTGACAATCATTTTTCCCGAAGAATTAGCCTGAATCCCAGGGTGTAGTCATCTGCGGAAACTGAAAGGGAGCGATGCCGTTGGGATGGCGGTGCAAGCGCCGCAGGGGGCGCGGCGTGCCGGAAACCGGCGCCGCAGGCTCCCGCTGGTTAAGCCAGACAGGCTTCCCGCCGCCTCGGCGGGCCCATGGGGTTCGGCCAGCGATGGCGGCGCACGCTCCACCCCCAGAGGACGTTGGGCCGCGGGGTCTTCATCAAGTCAGCCCCGCCAGCGCCGCCGCGAAGGTCATCTGCCGACCGCGTGCCTTGGCGCGTGGCGCGTGGGTTCGGCCACGCTCTTTCTCCAGTTCATAGACGCCCAGCGCCAGATTGCGTAAGCACGCCAACACTTGGGCCGCGCCCCGCTGGGACACGCCGCTGGCATCCTCTCCAAAGCTCACGGCGCGGCGATGGTGCGCCCCGTTCTCAATGGCGCTCCAATGGTCACGCATCGCCTGGATCAGTTCGGCGTCGCTGAGTTGTTTCCCGCCAACGCTGGTCGCGTACTCGCGTTGTAATACGGGGGGCGGCGACTGTCCAATCATTTCGCACTAAAGTGCCGCCAGCCTTTGGATTGCCGATCCAGTTGAAGTAACCCTTGGGACGTCGGTTACAAGCTATTCACAGGCGAATGAGCCGGAGTCCGAAACGGAGCGGGAATCACCAGCGAGCCGCGCTAAAACCAGCATGGCGATTGAAGATTATCGAGGTGAACCGGCCCGCGGTTCTGAAACGATGACGGTGAATAACCTGGGGAGAACTGGGTGACGAACCGGTGACCCGCTCGCGTCAAGGCTTTTCCTGGACGCCAGGCCGTGGGCATCATCGCTCGTTCGCCGAGGGAGGAATCAAGGGGGAAACTGCTTGCCGGTCCAATCCACCAACTGAGCGGGGATGGCTTTGCCCGGTGCGAGTTAAGGTTGTGTGTCGGTTCGGTGACAGCATGGAAACGTTCGGGAGGCCACCGGAATGTAACAATTGGGTGACGGAGCATATCTCTTTTGACTTGGCAACTCCTCGCCGTGCAACAATGGACGGATGAATCGAATGTTGCTGCTGTTGTTTTGCGCTGCGGGTTTCGGCGGCTGTGCCACCGGGAACATGTCACGCTATGACGAATTTGAAAAAGTCAAAGTGGACCGGATGGTGGGCAACAATGTGCGGGGAAATGTAAGCGTGTTTGAGAAAACCATTGTCTGCCTTAATGCCATGCGCGAAACCCGCTGGCCGGGACCGGTCACCAATCAAGCGGTCAACTACACGACCAATTACGTCGTGACTTCGGTGACGAACCTCACCGTCAGCACGTCGGCCAATCAGCAAATCGCGTCGGCCACCAATGCGCTGGCCGTGCCCCCCGCCACCTTCGCCCCCGCGGCGGTCGCCGGCGAAACCAATCAAAGCACCGCCAGCCTGAACGCGTCGAACAATTCCACGGCAAACGGCGAAACCATTTCCACGACCAGTAATCAGTCGGTGGCGGCCAGTCCGAATCAAAAGGTAACCTCCGGCACCGTGCAGACCGTCCGGATGCTCAATAACCAGATCACGGTCGCCACGAATAACCTTTCCATCACGAGCGGCACCAATCAGATCACCATCATCGAAACCAACTACGTCATCACCACGTTCACGAACCAGAGTGTCGTGCCGGTCACCAACGTGACGGTGGTAAGTCCCGAGCAGCCGCTGGCTGATTACTATTTGTTCACCGAGATCACGCCGCCCCTCGACTTTGCGCTGCAACCCGGCGAATCACTGGTGCTGCTGATTGACGGCACCCGTCACGCCTTTGCGCCGGCCACTCCGCGCTCCGGTTGGACGACGCGCCGTGGCTTCCTCACCACGTTTTACAAGGTGCCCGCGGACATGCTCATCGGTGTTGCCAACGCAAGCGAAGTCAAGCTCCGCATCAAAGGCAGCAACGTAACCATCGAGCGCCAGCTGAACCGCAGTTGCCGGCAGCACATCCGTGAATTTCTCCTGAAGCACTTCGGCGCGGACCGCCCGATGATGGAACCCGTAAACAGGAATTCCGGAACCGCCTCAAGCCATCTCGTCCAACGATCGACATGAAAAAAATTACCACGCCCCTCCTCATCGTGCTGGCGGTCGTCTGCCTCGTTACGCTCGGCAACTGGCGCAGCACGCGCAGCGGGCTGCAAACCACGACCAGCGACCTGCTCACCACGTCCAACAAATTGACCGAAACCACCGCCCAACTTGTCACGAAAGCCGCTACCGTTGAGACCTTGCGGATCACGCAAAATCTGCACGCCGCGGATTTGAACACGCTCTCCAACCGCCTCAGTGCGCTGGCCGCCGAACTGGACCGAGCCAGTCAGGTGACCCGGCAGACCGGCGAGACGTTGCGTCAACGCGAATCGGAACTCGCCCTTGCGCGCGCTGAGATCGGGAAGCTTCAGCTGACTGGCGAGGATTTGCGCGCCGCGGCCCGGACGTTGCAAGCGCAATTGGCGACCGCCGAGACGAAAATCAAAGTTGAGCAACAGCACAGGGCAACGCTCACGGCCACCATCAATGAACTTCAGGCCGACAAGGCCGTCTTTCATCAGCAATGGAACGACCCCGCGAGCCTGCGCGCACAGTTGACCCGAAGCGACCGGGCAAAGGCGGTCAACGCAGGGGTTATGAGCGCCGCAAAGTCCACCAAGCTGGTTATGGAGCCGGATGGCAGCGTGACCACCGTGACCGTCGTGTTTGAAGAGGTTCCCGCGCCGAGCGCGCCGTTGCGTTAGTCCTCGCTGGTTAGCCGCTCGTGATGGGCGGCTCGTCAGCTTCCGCATCAATCCGGGGTTGGCCAAGCAAGACTGTCAGCCGCTCCTTCAGCCGTTCAAAATTCAGTGGCTTGGCGAGAAACTCACGCGCCCCGGCGATCTCCGCTGAGTAGCGGGTCGTGTCGTTGGCCAGCGCGCTGACCATGATGATGGGTATTTGCCGGGTGGAGCTCTGCCGGCGCAGAATTTGGCAGAGGGTCAAACCATCCAGGTCCGGGAGCATCAAATCCATCAGGATGACATCCGGCGAATGATGCCAGACTTGATTGAGGGCATCCGTGCCGTTCGTAGCGAACAGGACTATGTACTCGGGAGCAGGCAGGCGATGACGGAGCAACTCGATGAAGTCCAGTTCATCGTCCACCACCAGAATCTTTTTTGTCATGCCCCATTCTCAGGATATTCGCCCAACGCGACAACGACAGCCGTGTAAAGCTTCGGCGACGATTTGATGACAACCGGCCCGGTCGTGAAAAGAATGCCGAGTCGCCCCCCAAAACGTAACTTGATCGTAATGCGCGCGCCCCGGTTGCGACACCGCGCTCGATCATATTGCCACTCACAGTAACGTGTTAAAAACTCTCAAAGCGCTTTACCTGCCGCAACGTTCGTCCGCCACCCGCCGGCGCGACAGACGATTCTTGATGTTAGGTCTGCTGCTGGGTTCGGTGATAGCCACGGGGTTGGCCCTGGGGCTTTACGTCATGTACCGGCAGGGGAAATTCGGGTGAGGGCTTAGGCTCGTAAAATGTAACATTTGGGTGCTTGCCTTCCGCCCCGCCCCAAAGGCAAGTTCGGATTCGTTCGCCAACACTACTTCTGACTCGTGTTTCAAAGCCGTCATGGAGTTGGGGCGAGTAACCAACAACGTAAGAGCCATGAAAATCAAAGCTGCCACACCAACCCTCCTGAAAACAAAGTCGGCTGAAGTTCTCGCAGCCCGGACCACCGCGAGCGAGACGGCCCAGAAAGCGAAGGCGGCGGAAAACCGCGCACACCAGGCAAAACTCCGCTTAAAAGCCACGAAGAAAACTTACAAGCAGGCGCGCAAAGCCGCCAAACGCGCAGGCAAACAGGCCAGGCAAGCGAGCAAAAAATTAGACAATTGCCTGGCGCTGCTCGCCACCCTGAAGCAACGCCCCCCTGCCCGGCGGCCCTCCAAACCCCTTAAACGTCCGGCGAAACAAAAAGCTAAATCCGTCAAACGGCGGCCCGGTGTAAAGTCGCCCACACGGGTTGCCATGGGGATAACCCCCGGCATTTCAAGCCCACCGCCGGTGCCCCCTGAAAGCCCGACCGACCCCATCCGCTAATCCGCACCGGCAAACCCGACGCGCCCCCCGGTTTCGCGAACACGAACATCGCAGAAACCGCGAGACTTTGGATTTTTCCTGGGTGCAATAAAGCGGGGGAATCGTTGCCGATTCCCCCGCTGCTGTCAGGCCAAGTGCTTTAGTTCGCGCTCACCCGGAAGTAATTCGCGCCCGTCGCGGAGACGGTGAAGGTGAGCGTGCTCCCCGTGCCGGCTTGCGAGTTGGACGGCGTCACGCCCGTCGCCGGATTCCAGCTCGCCGGGCTGAGTCCGGCGGTGGATTCAAGCGTGTAGGTGTGACCCGCCTGCGAGGGGCAGGTGATGTCCACGTTCGCACCATTCGACGTGATGATGAGCGTCGGGGCCGTTGCCGTCAGGACAGGCAGGAAGCCATAGGCATACAGCGCCGTCCAATTGCTCAGCCACAGGTCACTGCTGTCAAAGGCACCCTTGAAAGATACCGGCGTGTAGAACCCGTCATTGGGCGGGGTGATGCTGGAGGTCAACGCCGGACTGCCCGCCTGCAAACGCGGGTCGAGGAGGTGGTTGGTGTCGCGACTGATACTGGTCAAGAGCGGGTTGACCATCGTGTTGCTGCGCGTCGGGTCCGTGAACAGCAGCGCCGAGAACGCGTTGGACACCGTCGTGAACCCGTGGAAGATGTTCTCCCGCAAGTCCAGCAACCCATTCGTCAGCATCTTCCCGGAATTCGCGTCCAGCCGGCAGCCAATCGTGCCGCCGTTGTTGTTGAAGTCCGTCAGCACGCTGTTGTACATCCGCGGCGCCGAATACTCCCGGATGAACAACCCGTTGTTGCTGTTGGTCGCCACCCCGGTGCCGGCCCCGATCCACGTCGCATTATACAACTGGAAGTTCGCAAACGGCGCGTTGCTCACCGCAATGCCGTTGGGTTCGCCGTTCCACTCCCCGCCGTTGTCCCGTTTGACATTCTCTTGAATCGCAAACCAGAACTGGTTCTTGCCCCGGTAGCCCTGGTCGGTGTCGAAGCCGTCGTCGTCGTTGAACGCGCTCACCAGATACTTCGTGTTGACCGTGCCACCGAAGAACTCGAAGCCGTCGTCGGCAATCGCGTAGGCTTCCACGTGGTCAATCGTCGTGCCGCGGCCCAGCGCGCACATGGACAACCCGTTGAGTTCCTTGGCGCCCGTGATGACGTAGCCGCCGTGCCGGATGGACACGTATTGAATCTCGCCGGAGTTGTCCGCGTCATCGGTGCCGCCGAAACGATAGACGTGCTGCCCGCTGATCTGGTTGTCCGCCAGACCTTCAAACACGTCATACTTGAAACTGTTCGTCGCGTCGTTCCCCGCCGCGCTGGACGAGGTGTTGAGCACCGCCTGGCCAAACACGACCACCCCGCCCCACAGCCCCCGCTCATAAACGCCCACGTCCGTCGGATCGCTCGTGTCGTCAAACTCCGACGTGAAGATGATCGGCTGCGTCGGCGTGCCCACCGCGTGAAGCTTCGCCCCGGCCGTCACAAACAATGCGCTGGTCTGTTCGCTATTCGTGATGTTGCCCTGCGAAACGCCTTTGATCACCGTGCCCGGTTCAATCGTCAGCGTCGCCGGCGCCAGCACATGCACCAGCCCGTGCATCAAATAAACATTCGTGTTCGACCACGTCGTGTCCGCCGCAATGTCCGCCGTCCACACCACTTCGTTCGTCGCTTCGGCCCGTAGCGAAGTTGGCGTCCCGGCCGCGCAGGCCGCCAACAGAATTCCGGAGAGGAGATGTCTGTATTTCATATTCGTATTTCGGGGTTGGTTTTTAGTTAGCTCGCACTTTGCGCCCGAATTAAGCCAAAGGTTTGTTTCAACCGAAGGTCAGTCGTGTGACAAATGGGTGACTTGCGAGTTTTGTCCTTAG
>CAYHFK010000278.1:0-6602 GCA_964355895.1 uncultured Bifidobacterium sp.
TCACTTCGCATTGGCAACCTTGCCGCCGCGGGCTTTCGGCGAGTCCAATTCCGGCGCGCGTTCGGCGAAGAGCATGATGGCTTTCAGCACATCCATCGCGCGATCCAGTTGCGGGTCGCGCGCGTTCATTATGCGGTCCCGGTCCTTTTCATCCGCCGATGCGACCCCGCCCGGCGTGACGCGCAGGCGGGCGAAGGTCTCCTCCTCGTCCGTCATCGGCACGTTGATGTCCGGTGTAATGCCGTGCTCGTGAATGACCTTGTGGCTGGGGGTGTAGTATTTCGAGGTGGTCAACCGCAGGGCCGTGCCGCCTTCTAGCGGGATGATCTCCTGCACCGAGCCTTTGCCAAAGGTTTTCTCGCCGATGATGATGGCCTTGCACTTGCCGAGCGCCGCGCAATCCTGCAAACAACCGGCGACAATCTCGGAGGCGCTCGCGCTGCCCAGGTTGACCAGCACCGCCACGGGCAGGTCCCGAAATTCTCCGCTCCGACCGGTGACATTGCGGACGGTGCTCTTCGCCGGGTTCCGACCTTCGGTGCTGACGACCAGTTGGCCGCGCGGCAAAAACTTTTCGCACACCTCGACCGCCTGGTCGAGCAAACCGCCGGGGTTGCCGCGCAAATCCAGAACCAGCGCCTGCATGTCGTGCGCCTTGAGTTTTTTCAGCGCCGCATCCAGTTCCACGCTCGTGCGCTCGCCGAATTGCGTCAGGCGCACGTATCCAATTTTGTTTTCCCCGAGCGGGAATTCCTGTTTGCCGTTCACGTCCTTGACCATGCTCACCTTGATGATGGCGCGGGTGAGTTTGTAGTCCTTCTTCTCGCCGGACGTGGGACGTTCCATCGTCAAGGTCACCTCCGTGTCAGGTTCGCCCCGCAACCGTTTCACGACGTCCTCCACGGACATCTTCTCCGCATTGGCGCCGTCAATCTTGATGATGCGGTCGCCCGCCAGAATCCCGGCGCGAAAGCCCGGCGTGTCCTCGATGGGCGCGACGACCGTGACGTAACCATCGCGCAGTTGAATGACAATGCCCAGCCCGCCGAACTGCCCCTGGGTGTCGCTTTGCAGTTCCTTGTATTTCTCCGGCTCCATAAATTCGCTGTGCGGGTCGAGCGTGCCGACCATGCCTTTCAGCGCGCCGAAGACGAGGTCTTGATACGTCAGGTTCGTGCCATCCACGTAGTCCTTGCGCACCTTCTCCATCACGTAGGAAAACAACTCCAGATTGGGATACGCCGAATCCTTCTCCGCCGCGACCGCGGTGGCGGAATAGACCCACGCGCCAAGCACAAGGTTGAGGGCGAGCACCACTGTCGTCAGACCAAATATCAAGCTTCGTTTCATAGCAGCATCAACTGTCGGACGTGACAATAGAAGCGCGGAGGCCCGTTGGCAAGTTGCGGTGCGAGGAGGCTACGACAACAGGCGTAGCGGCAGGCGTCTCGCCTGCCGTAGAGCCGGGCGTCCCGCCCGGCGGAAAAAGCGCACCCATGTCACCGACGCGTCGGAAAGCTCGTGAGTCGCAGCCCCCTTTGGCGTTCTGGCCGGGCGGCAGGATGCCGTCCTCTACGTCCGGCGCGACGCCCGACGCTACAAATCCGTCAGCAGCAAGCCCACATGGGGTAAATCCGCTGGCAAAGTCACTTTCGGATTCGGCCGCGCGCCAGCGACCAACCGCACTGCTTGTCCGATCAACTCGCACGCGGCGGTATCGTCGGTGACGTGCAATCCGCGGCGCCGCACCTCCGCGAGCGCGCGCCGGATCACTTCCACGCGAAATGTCTGCGGCGTCTGCACTGCCCACAACTTCGCGCGATCGAGGTGTCGCCCGATGGTTTTGCCATCGTCCGACTCCTTGATCGTATCGGTGACCGCTTGCGCCGCGACGGCGGCGCCCGTTTCGTGCGCCGCTTCGAGGGTGGCCGCGATCAACTCCTGGCTCGTGCAAGGCCGCGCGCCGTCCTGAATCGCCACGATCTTGGCCAGTGGCGAAATCGCCGCCAGCCCGTTCCAGACCGAGTCCTGCCGCTCCACTCCGCCCACGACGAAGCGATGCGGCTTGCTCAGTTTGAACTCGCGCGCCAGTTCCGCAAAGGCCGACTGCATCCCGTCACGAACGACGAGAACAATCTCCTCAATGCCCGGCGCGTCGTTGAATCGTTGCCAGGTGTGGGCCACGACCGGACGACCGGCGACTTCGAGAAAAAGTTTATCCACGCCCGGCCCCATGCGCGTGCCCTGGCCGGCGGCAACGATGATTGCGCTGTTCATTTCTCGGAGTCTAAAGTCTCACGCCCAAAGGCCAAAGTCTAAATCCATCGTGGCTGGCGGTCCCAAACGCAGATGACAATCCCGGTCGCGCAGTCTAAACTCCGACCGTGAGCACGACCACCCAGCTCGACCAACTCAAGCAAATCACCACCGTCGTCGCCGACACCGGCGATTTCGCCACGCTGAAGCAATACGCGCCGCAGGACGCCACCACGAATCCCTCGCTCATCCTCAAAGCCGCCCAGATGCCGGAATACCAGTGGCTCGTGGACAAAGCCATCGCCGACGGGCGCACCTCCGGCGCGACCGGCGCGGCGTTGTTGCATCGGGTGCTCGACGATTTGCTGATCCGGTTTGGCGGGGAGATTTTAAAAATCGTCCCGGGTCGCGTCTCCACCGAGACGGACGCGAATCTCTCCTTCGACACCGAGGCGCTCGTCGCCAAAGGCCGTCAGTTTATCGCGCTTTACCAAAAGCAGGGCATCCCGCGCGAACGCATCCTCATCAAAATCGCCAGCACGTGGGAAGGCATTCGCGCCTGCGAAGTTCTCCAGCAGGAAGGCATCAACTGCAACCTCACCCTGCTCTTCTCGCTCACCCAAGCCGTGGCGGGCGCCGAGGCGAAGGCGAAACTCATCTCGCCGTTCGTGGGCCGCATCCTCGACTGGTATAAGAAATCCACCGGTAAGGATTATGCGCCCGCCGAAGACCCCGGCGTGGTGTCGGTGAAAGAGATTTACGCCTACTACAAAAAGTTTGGGCACGCGACCGAAGTCATGGGGGCGAGCTTCCGCAGCGCCGGCGAAATTCTCGAACTAGCCGGCTGCGATCTGCTGACCATCAGTCCGCAACTGCTCGGCGAATTGAAAAACAGCACCGCGACCCTGCAGCGCAAACTCAGTCCCGACATCGCGAAGGAAAGCAAGCTCGAGAAACTTGTACTCGACGAAAAGAAATTCCGATGGCTGATGAACGAGAACCCGATGGCCACGGAGAAAACCGCCGAAGGCATCCGCCAATTCAACGCCGATGCCATGAAGCTGGAAACGTTCATCGCGGCGAAACTTTAGGCGCCGGTGAAAGCCCGTAGCGGCGGGCGTCTCGCCTGCCGTAGAGGGTGGCATCCTGCCGCCCGGAATGAGCGAGAGAGAAATCCAAGCCCCAGAAACTTTCAACGGCAACCGGCGAGCGAGTGTATTTTCCGCCGGGCGGGACGCACCGGCTCTACGGCAGGCGAGGACGCCCGCCGCTACCCTCGCTGGCAGGATTCTTCGCCCAAAACGAGAGAACGTCCCGCCACCATTCCGGCGATTGTTCCGCAATGTCGTTGTGCCCTGCCTCCGGAACGATCTGCAATTCCTTCGGGCCGTTGTAGGAATCATAAAGCCGCCGCCCGAACCGGGGCGGAATTATTTCATCCCGTTCCGCGACGATAATTTTCACCGGGCCACGGTAGTCCGCCAGCCAGGCGGCGGGGCGGAAACGATCCCGCAGGATCCACTTAGCCGGAAGAAATGGCATCTGGCTCTGAGCCACGGAACCGAGATCGTCGAACGGAGCAAACATGAGGAGGCCGCTGACTTTGGTTGGAAACTTTTTGGCGAGATGCGCCACCACGCCGGCCCCGATGGATTCACTCACGAGATAAACCGGCAGATCGGTTGGAAGCGTGTTGCAGGCTTCCTCACCGGCAGCCAGGAAACTTTTCAGGGTCGGTGAACCCGACCGCGCGCCGTAGCCGGGATACTCAAGGACATACACGTCAAGGGCGGCCGCCGCGTGAATCGGTTTGGCAATATAACCACGGTCGAGCGCATAACCCGCATTGCCGTGAACCACCAACACACTCCCCGTCGGCGAACCCCGGGCGGGAATCTTCCAGCCGATGGTTTGCCCCGCCTTGGTTTTCCACGGCACGAAGCCCTCCCCCAGGGCGGTTTGTTCCGCCCGTTCCCGCGGCAGCTTCGTTGGGAAATACAGCAACCGCCGCTGGAACAGCGCCGCCAGAAGCACGACGCCGAGGTAAACGATGGCAAGAGTTGAGATCACACGACGAGTTGTTGTTTTCCACGCAGACATTGACTGAGCGGAGGTTTTCAGAAGTTCCGGCGCTTGTCGAAACAAAGCAGGTAGGGCGCAGCACTCCGTGCGCGCCGTCGTCGCTAACTAATTTGCGGAGGACAAACAGTCCCTATTCGCGCGCCGCAAAAAATACTTTGTCGGATTTTCCGGGCGGTGGCTGTTTAATGGGTGAGATGCAGCCGCGCTCCGACGCCCAATTGCTCCACGACTACGCCGAACTCGGCGCGGAAGCCGCCTTTGCCGAGATCGTCGCGCGCCACACCGACCTCGTCTATTCGGCGGCATTGCGCCAGGTCTATTCCCCGGACCTGGCGAGCGACGTTACCCAAGGCGTCTTCACCGATCTCGCCCGCAAAGCCTGCACCGTCAGCGAGACTTTGAGTCCCGAAGCGACACTCGTCGGCTGGCTGTATCGCGGCACGCGGTTCGCCGCGCGCGACCTCTATCGCAACGAAACGCGCCGCACCCAACGCGAAAGGCAGGCCATGGAACAACTTCATCCCGCGCCCGAAACCCCGCCCGACTGGGAACAACTCCGCCCCGTCCTCGACGACGCCATGTCCGAACTCGACGACACCGACCGCGACGCCGTGTTGCTCCGCTATTTCAAGAACCACGACCTCCGCACCGTCGGCGCAACGCTCGGCATCAGCGACGATGCCGCGCAAAAACGCGTGAGCCGCGCCGTGGAACGTTTGCGCGAATTCTTCGCCAAACGCGGCGTCACCGTCGGCGCGAGCGGACTCGCCGTCGTCATCTCCGCCAACGCCGTGCAAGCCGCACCGGTGGGTTTGGCCCTCACCATTTCCACCGCCGCCTTGCTAACCGGAACCACCCTCGCCACCACCGCAACTATCACCGCCACCAAAGCCATCGCCATGACTGCACTTCATAAAACGATCGTCACCGCCACCATCGCCGTCCTGGCCGGAGCGGGAATCTACGAAGCCCGCCAGGCTTCGCAGTTACGTGAACAAGTCCAAACGCTCCAGCAACAGCAAGCGCCGTTGATGGAGCAAATCAAAACATTAGAGACCGAACGTGAAGAATTTGTCCGCCAACTTGCTGCGTTGCGGGATGACAATGAGCGGTTAAATCGCAATACAGGTGAATTGCTCAAACTCCGCAGTAACGCAAACAGTAACAGGCGTGATGCGGGCCAATTGAATGATCCCTCCATCCAATCCGCACTAGCTTGGTTAGCAAAGAAGGAGAAGCTTCAAAAACTATTTGAAGAGAAACCTGATCAACGAATCCCTGATCTGAGATTCCTCACAAATGACAAGTGGCTCGACCTCGCAAGAAACGTGGATTTGGATTCAGAGGATGGTAAGCGTTCCGCAATCCATACTGTACGACTTAATGCCAAAATGGCTTCAGCCCCAATTATTGAAGCTGCCATCGGGAAGTTCATGGATGCCAATAGAGGAAACCGGCCGTCTGATGTGGCTCAATTAAAAGCCTTCTTGGAACAGCCAATAGAGGATGAAATCCTTGAACGATATCGAATTTTGGATAAAAACGAGACTCTATCCGGATGGTTGAAAGACATGGTGTTGATTGAAAAAACCGCAGTAAACAGATGGCAGGAAACCCAAATTGCGATCGGCCCATCAAACTTAGGTTGGGGACCACCTCCCGAAACCGTGCATCTGGAATTCCCGCAGGAACTCAAACCCGTGATGCAGGCTTATCAAAAAGCCAACAATAACCAAACACCAGATGACATGAGCAAACTCAAGCCCTATATCACCACACAGGAACAACAAACCGCGCTAGACCAAATCATCAAGGCATGGAAAGAAGCGACAGCGCCAAATTGAAATTCCGACAGAAACGCAGACCAACAATTCGGACTCGTTCTTGGCCTCACAGAGCCAAAACATGAATAGCCGCAGGTGAAACCTGCGGTAGCCGTTCCAAAAGAAATTCGTGTGACGCAATCCGTGGGCTGTCGCCCACGGCTATTCACGTTCCGTTCCGCTGGGACGGTTCAATCACGCCTTCGGCGCAGGCGCGGGCGTCGGTTGCTTCACCTTCAACTCGATGTGCAGGAGTTGTTTCGGCTCGGTTGTAGCGGCGGGCATCCTCCTTGCCTGCCGTAGAGCCGGGCTTTCCAGCCCGGCGGAAAAGAACCCACGGCCTGAGCGCCGTAGGCGCGGCATATTTGTAGAAACGCATCACCCTTAATTCACAAGCTCCGTAGGAGCGGCATCGTGTCGGCGACATGCCGCTCCTACGGA
>CAYHFK010000279.1:0-6590 GCA_964355895.1 uncultured Bifidobacterium sp.
CCCGAGCACCTCCGCTACATTGACTACGCGCTGGATTATTGCGACCTCACCGACAGCTATCCCGACGACGCGCGTTTCCGCTGGACCTGCGAGACTTCGTGGGCGGTGCGCGAGTATCTCAAAGTCCGCCCCGCCAAACAGATCGAGCGCCTCAAGCAACGGGTCGCGGAAGGGCGCATCGAAATCTGCGGCCTGATGCTGAACATGTCGGAAATTGCCACCGAAAGTTCGCTGGCGGCGTTGCTGCGCCCGCTGCGTGAGATCAAGGACGACTTCGGTTTCCGTGTTCACACCGCCATGCAGAACGACGTCAATGGTGCGGGCTGGTGTCTCGTGGATTACTTCAGCGACATCGGCATCCGCTCCCTCACCATGGGCATCAACCAGACGCGCTCCATTTTGCCGTTCGACAAGCCCACCCTGTTCTGGTGGGAGTCGCCGTCGGGCAAACGTGTGCTCGCCTATCGCGCGGACCATTACCATCTCGGCAACATGTGGAAAATCCACGAGGGCAACCTCGACAAGTTCAAACCTTACCTCGACAAGTATCTGCTCTCGCTGGACCAGCGCGGGTATCCCTTCGACCGCATCAGCGTGCAGTTCTCCGGCTATCACACCGATAATTCCCCGCCCGCCGTGATCGAGTGCGACCTCGTGAAGGCCTGGAACGAGAAATTTGCGTGGCCCAAGTTGCGGCTCTCCACGGCGCAGGAGTTCCCGGCCTACGTTGAAAAGGAACACCGCGCCAGCCTCCCGGTGCATCGCCAGGCGTGGCCGGATTGGTGGACCGACGGCTTCGGCTCCGCGGCCCGCGAAACCGCCGCCGCCCGCGAGACCGAAACCGCCATGCAAGTCAGTCACGGCCTGCTGGCCCTCGCGTCAACCCTCGGCGCGCAGGTCAGTCCCAAGACCATGCAGCGCGCTGCCGCCATTCAAGACAATCTCCTGTTTTACCAGGAACACACCTACGGCGCGGCGGAGAGCATCAGCGATCCGCTGGCCGAAAACACCCAGGTGCAGTGGGGCGAAAAAGCCTCCTACGCCTGGACGGCCGTGAAGGATTCCAATCTTCTGCGCGAGGAGGCGTTCGGATTGCTGCAGGATTTTCTGCCGCGGGCCGACGTGCCCACGCTGGCGGTTTGCAACACGCTTAACTGGTCGCGTTCCGGTTTGGTGCGGGTCTTCATTGACCACGAGATGCTGCCGCCGGACCGCGCGTTCCGCATCCTCGACGGCGCGCAGCCGGTGGCCGTCCAAGCCATGGAGCGCCGCTCCGAAGGCACGTACTGGGCCTTGTGGGTGCCGGATGTGCCGCCGCTGGGTTTCAAAATTCTGCGGATCGAAACGAGCGACCAGCCGCGCGCGAAGGAAACACCCGGGGCGGATTCGCTCACGCTGGAAAATGAGTTCTACAAGCTCGCGCTCGATTCCGACCAAGGCGCCATCAAGAGCCTGGTGGATAAGAAAACCGGCCAGGAACTGGTGGACCAGACCGCGACGTGGGGCCTGGGTCAGTGCATTTATGAAACGATGCCGAATCGCCGCGACATGAAGCCGGATGTTTTCAAACGCACTTCGGTGCGCAACGTCACGGTGAAGCCCGGGGCCAGCGGGCCGATCTGGAAAAGCCTGGTGCTGACTGCGGACATGGACGGGTGCGCCACCAACCGGGGCGTCCGCGCGGAAATTCGTCTGTATGACACGGAGAAGCGTGTCGAGTTGCACTTCGCGATCCGCAAGCTCCCGATTCCCACGCCCGAGGCGGTGTACGTCGCCCTGCCCTTCCAGTCGCCAAACAGTAAGATGCTCTACGAGGCTCAGGGCGGCTGCGTCACGCCCGGCGAGGACCAAATCCCCGGCTCCGCATCCGACTGGCAGACCGTGCAGAGCTTCCTGAGCATCCGCAACGCCGACGGCCAGATCGTCATGGGCAGCGAGCAAGCGCCCCTGGTGCAGCTCGGTGATTTCAACCTCGGCAAATGGCAACCGGTGACGCGCGTCGAAAAGCCGCACGTCTATTCCTGGGTGATGAACAACTACTGGTTCACCAACTTCCGCACCGAGCAGGAAGGCGAGTTCAAATTTCATTACTACCTGACCTCGACCAAAGACCTGAGTCGAACCTTCGCCACCCGCTTCGGGTGGGGCAGCCGGATTCCGCTCGCCACGCGGGTGTTGCCGCCGGGGAATGCTGGCGCCGCCGGTGCGCTGAAGAAACTTTCCGCCATCACCCTCGCCCCGCCCAACCTCCTGATCGTCGAAAGTCGTCCCACCCGCACCGGCGACGGCATCTTCCTGCACTTGCGGGAACTCGAAGGTAAACCAGTGACCATCACCGAGCCCGACTTGATCACCAACTCTGAACTCCGAAGTGCGGACGAAGTCAACGTGCTCGAAGAAGTGGTGAACGAAGGCATCGAATCCCTCGCGTTCAAGCCGTATGAAGTGAAGTTCTTGCGGCTGAGGTTTCGGTGATTCTCGAGGTCGCATCAAGAAGTTGGAAACCGCTTCCGGCCTGATGAGCCTGCGGCATCGGTGGTTAAACGTATCTCAAATGATTCATTCGGCTGCTTGTTTCCTTTGGCGGCAGGCTGTTCAGCCTACCACGTCACCACGTAGCGGCCCGCGCCGGGCGTGGCAAAGGTGAGCCGCAGCCGTCCGCCTTCCAGTTTGAAATCAGCGGGGCCAAGATCGTGCTGGGTTTCGGCGGCGAGTGCGCGGACCTGGACCTTCGTCCGCCTGGCCGCAGGGGCGAGAGTTTTGAGATCGAGAGACGCGCGAAATGATTTGTCGCGCGGATAGGGAAAGATTACCAGCCGGTTCGATTCGCGGTTGATCTTGAGCGAGCCGTCGGTGGCGACCTTGCCGAAATCGAGCCAGGTGCCGGGCGGATTGGTGTGGGCCGTAAAGTCCTCTTCGCTCCCGGGCGGCGGGCGGCGGGCCGGCCCGGCGGTGATCGCCGTCACCTGGCCATTTTGTTTCTGCAGCCGCAGCTTTGCGATCTGAATTCGACCGTGGCGGTCAGCGTTCCCTTGCAGGCGGAGGACCGAGCTTCCGACCTGGTAAAGGCCGGCCACGAGATCGTAGTCATCAAACTTGTCGCTGACGCTGATCTCATACGGCCCGTCCACGATCACGTCGCCTTTCCGCCATTGGCTCGTGGGGCGCAGCAGGGCGTGATCCTGCTGGAAGACGATTTGTTGCCCCGCCGACTCGCGCTCGTTCACGGCATGGACGTAGCAAATGAAATCGGCATCAAGCGAATCGTTGACGATCCATTCGTAGGTGATCTGGACGCGGTTACCACCGAGATACCGGAACTCGCGAAGACGCGGCTCAATGGCTTTTCGCGGCCGGCCATCCGCCGGGTCGAAGTGCGTGCGCGCGTCCGCAAAAATAAATTCGGGGCACTCGACGTAGTCACCGAGCTTGCCGTCGTGCAACGCCGTGGCGACTTCGGTGTCCGGGCCGAGGGCGAGAAAACCCCATTGCGGAAGGACGCAGTGTCGCGGCGGCTTTGCTTCCACCCGCCACGGTTCGGCGCTCCAGTTGACCCACAGGGTCAGCCCGCTGTCGTAACGGATGCGCTGGCGGGAAGTGTCGCCGGCCACGAGCGCGGCACTGCCGGTGACGTAGCGCCCCTGCACCTGGTAACGGATCTCCACCGGACGCGCGGTGCCGTAAAGGCGTTGGACCGGGTGCATGAGATTGTGCTCGCGCCAGACGTATTGGACGCGGGCCGGGAGCGGGTTGCCGATGAAGCCCGCGTGCCCGTAGGCAATTTCCTGCGCGCGATATTGATCCAAGCTGCGCGGGCTGCCGGCATCCACGCCCCACGCGAGTTCGTAGCCACGCCGATACCAGCGTTCGTAATACCCCATGCCGTGATTCACCATCTGCGGGTGGAGTTTCAGCAAATCCAGATCAAGGAACGGCGCGTGGTCTTCGCCGCCCGGCACTTGCGCTTCAACACCGTCACACCGGCCCGCCCAATAAAAGTGATTCGCGCCTTCGCCGAACAACGGGCCGCCGTGCGTGTCGCGTTCAAACTGGAACAATTCCGGCTCGCGTTGCACCCGCAAGGACATCATCGCCGCCTGCGGTTGCGTGGCGTCGTGGTCGAGTTGATTCCAGGGCGGGACGCAAGTATGCACGTCGAGATAGGCGGCGGTCGTACCGTAGCGGGCGTGGGCTGCGGGCGAATTCTGCCGCGCAAAACCGAGCGCGCGAGTGGCCTTGATCCCGAAGGCCTGGACTTTGGTGCCCTCGTTGAACCAGCCGAGCGACGGCGAACCATCAGCCTTCAACACCCGCGCCGTGGCGTCGTAGCTCGGCGCGTCGGGGTAAAGATCGAGATAATTTTCGTGCAACGCCCAGAGATAACCGCACGCGTTGGCGGCCTGCCCGAACAGCTTCATGCCCTCGTCGCCGCCGGGCGCCGGGTTGGCGGGGATATGATCCGGCAACTTCACGTCGTAACCGTAGTGCTGCCACGCGTGCTGGATGATGGCGAGGTGATCCACCCCGTGGTCTTTCAGTTCACGCAACTTCCGCGCATCGCCGGCAAACGTGCCTTCGCTGTGCCCCCAGATGTCGAGCATCACCCGCGAGCCGAGCACGCCGAGAAACGGCGACGCAGGATGCGGAATATTCGGCAGCACCTCGCCCACGTCCGGCGAGACGGCGATGTAGCCGGTCTCGACGAGCGCGTTGCGATTACTGGTCGTAGTGAGATAGTAGGCGGCTTCGCCCTGCGGACATTCCGAGGCGTGGGATTGCGTCCAATCCAGGTAACGGCAGACGAAGACTCCCTCGACCGGTAGATAGTTCACTACTCCCGGCAGATACGTCACCGTCAAGGTTCGTCGCAACGGCGCGGCCGTGTTGCCGAGACTGAAGCGGCTGATCACCGGCTCATCGCACCGGGCCGAAACCACCAGCGCCTTGCCTTGCATCCGATAACTCCACGCGATGCGCAGCGGCTGATCCGGCAGATCGTATTCCCAAACCACGTTCAGCGTGTCGCCTTCACGACGCACTTCCGCTGCCCGGCCACCGCGGGCCGGCACCTCCACCGCCTTGTTATCTCGTTTGCGCGCGACGGTCGCGCCGCCGCCCGTCGCTGGCAGGAACGGACGGCCCTTGCCGAGTTGTGCCGTGAAATCGTCCAGCGTGCCGGTGGCCGGAGTGAAGGTGAACGTCACCGGACCATCAGCACCCGCGTAGCTGAATCGCCATCCATCCACGGTGCGTTCGAGTTTGTTCGAGCAGGGCAGCAAGTTCGATGGGACGACGCCGTTGCTGGCCGAGTTGCTCAACGCCAGCAGGCTCGCCTTCGCCGTGGCGGCGTAGGCGCGTGTGCTGGTCAACTGCTTCAGCCACTCGCCGCGCCCGTCCTTTCCCGTGCCGACGGTGAACCTCGCGTCGCCGAAAAAGGACCAGTCCCAGGACGGATTGTTCTTCGGCCCCGGCTCGACTTGCAGGCGAAGCTTGACCGTCTTGCCCGCATGGGGCGAGAGGTCGAAGTCGAATTGTTTCCACTCAGCCGTGGCCTGATGTTCGCGCATCAACTCGCGTTCCACGCCGTCGGCGGTCAGGTAGCAGGAGAAGGTGGACCCGTCGCTCTTGTCGGGCACGCCCGCGTCCGGCCCCATCACGATGCCGAACGAAAGCTTGATGGGCGTGAGGCGCGGCAACGCGAGCTGATATTCCGCCCACGTCCGGCCCGGTGGAACACGCCACGGCGAATGGATCAGCAGCGCCTCGCGGCCAAAGATGCGGCCCCACGGTTTGTAGGAAATACCCGTGCGCTCATCGGCATGCCCCGCCCACGACACCGGCATCCGCACCGGCTCAACGCCGTAGGACTGCCACCATACCTGGTAAAGCCCGATGTCGGTGAGGGCGGTTTCTCCGGCGGGCAGCGGGACCAACAAGTTCGTCGCCCCGGTGGCTGGCGCCGATCCGCTCAGAGCCACGCAAAGCCAACCCGCCGTCACCGCCCGAAGAAACGCGCGCGACCCAAGAGTTTGCAAACAGTATTTCATGGAACTTTCCCGCCAGCGGATGAAACCATTACGCCGCGTTCGGCTGGGGGACAAGACATCTCTGCGCCAATGACGTTTTCAGTGGCGGCGACGATGGCAAAGGCTTGGGCGGCTCTCCCGCACCCCGGCCCTCTCCATGAACCGCAAGGTAGGGCGCGTCACTCCGTGCGCGCCGACTTGGACAGACCGGGGAGCGGCGCGCACGGAGTGACGCGCCCTACCATCGCTGGTCGGTTCAGGGGCCCAAATCGCGGCTTTTCGCGGGCCGTGGAATCTCTCCCGCTGGGCTAATCATTGCGCCCATCTTCTTTACAGAAAAATCTTCGCAGAAAGGAACGATGTCATGAAATAGCAAAGAAGCTCTCCCGTTTTCCCTGCGCCTTGGCGTTGGAAAATCCGCCCGGGGGTTGGTGGGGCGCGTCACTTCCGCCTTCACACGGCTACGGTGCGACAGGCCGTGCGCGCCGGTCTGGCCCCGTAGCGGCGGGTCGGCAGACCGCCGCTGACTCAATTCCAAACGGCGGCGCTCTACCGAGCCGCCGC
>CAYHFK010000280.1:0-6584 GCA_964355895.1 uncultured Bifidobacterium sp.
CCACGCTGATCCGCCGCGCCACGCTCGATCTGACCGGCCTGCCGCCGACCATCGCCGAAGTGGATGCTTTCCTCGCTGACAAATCGCCCCGTGCTTACGAGAAACTCGTGGACCGGCTGCTGGCATCGCCGCACTACGGCGAGCGCATGGCGCAAAACTGGCTGGATCTCGCGCGCTACGCCGACACCAGCGGTTATCACTTCGATGGCGTCCGCTTCATGTGGCTCTGGCGCGACTGGGTCATCAAGGCTTTCAACGACAACCAACCTTACGACGAGTTCACGGTGGAACAACTCGCCGGCGATCTCCTGCCCAAGCCGACGCAAGCGCAGCGCATCGCGACCGGTTTTGTTCGCAACAACATGACCAACGACGAAGGCGGCGCGGACCCCGACGAGTATCTCAACAAATACGTCGCGGATCGCGTGACCACGGTCGGCGCCGTGTGGCTGGGCCTGACGGTGAGTTGCACGGAATGTCACGACCACAAGTATGATCCACTGACGACGAAGGAATTTTACCGGATGTACGCGTTCTTTCACAACGTGCCGGAAAAGGGCTTGGATCGCATCCGCACGGACAATCCGCCGCCGCGCCTGCCGGTGCCGACGTCCGAGCAGGCGTTGCAGTTCGTGGAAGCCGACTTCCGGGTGAAAGATGCGGAGAAGACGTTGCTGGATCGTTCCAACGAACTCGGCGAGACGCAGGAGAAATGGGAACTCGAAATCAATGCCAAACCGCATCCCAAGTTAAACGAGGAAGGCTTGGTGGCCGTACTGCCCTTCGATGATTCACTGGCAGCCAGTTCATCGCCCGCCGCAGTGGCAGGCAAAATGGTGGACGCCGAGAAACCGGAGTTTGTGGACGGTCACATCGGCAAGGCGCTCAAGCTCGACGGCAAAGCGTACGCCGACTTCGGCCCGCTCGCCGGGTTCGAGCGCACCAATGCCTTCAGCTACGGCGCGTGGGTAAAGCTTGACGGCGACGGCGCGGTGTTGAGCAAGATGGAGAAGAGTCCGGGCTTGCGCGGCTTCGATTTGTTCTTCGCGGAGGAAAGGTTCCAGGTGCATCTGATCAACACCTGGCCGGACAATGCCTTGATGATTCGGACGAAGGACAAGTTTCCCAAGAGCCAATGGCTGCATGTGTTGGCCACCTATGACGGGTCTGGAAAAACAGAAGGCGTGAACCTTTATGTGAACGGCCGCCTCCGCGAGGTCGAGATCGAGAAGAACAGCTTGACGGCCACGATTGCGAACCGCGAATCGCTCCGCATCGGTGCGCGCAACGGTGAGGCCGCGATCAAGGGGCTGGTGGATGACGTGCGTTTCTACCACCGAACGCTCTCGGGCGAAGACGCGCGTGCGCTCATGTTCAATGGCTACCTGCCGCTCATCGCCAAATCCCGGGGCAACCGGACGGACGAGGAACGCGGCGATCTCCAACGCTTCTACAAGGAGAACTATGCGGTGGATTACCTGCGCTCCGACGCCGCGCTGGCCGAGGCCCGCAAGCGCAAGGAAGAATTTTACAAAACGATTCCCACGACGTTGATCATGGAGGAAATGAATCCGCCGCGGGACACGTTCGTCCTCGTGCGCGGCGATTTCCGAAACAAGGGCGAGCAGGTCACGCCCGGCACGCCGGCCGTTCTGCCACCACTGCCGGAAGGTCCGACCAATCGGCTGGCGCTGGCCCGCTGGCTCGTTGCCAAGGAGCATCCGTTGATGGCCCGCGTCACGGTGAATCGTTACTGGTCACTGTTCTTTGGCGCCGGCCTGGTGAAAACGATCAACGACTTCGGCTCCCAGGGCGAATGGCCGAGCCATCCCGAATTGCTCGACTGGCTGGCCGTGCAATTCCGCGACGGCAGCGAATCCACGCGGAAGGCGCGAGGCGACTCGACCGCGCACTCGACCGGGGCTTGGGACGTGAAAGGGTTGGTCCGTTTGATCGTGACGAGCGCCACCTACCGGCAGTCCGCGGCGGCCACGCCGGAGAAACTGGAGCGCGACCCTTACAATCGTCTTTTCACGCGCGGCCCGCGCGTGCGACTCGACGCCGAATTTGTCCGCGACAACGCGCTCGCGGTGGCGGGCCGGTTGA
Source organism: uncultured Bifidobacterium sp. (assembly GCA_964355895.1). Classification (GTDB taxonomy): domain Bacteria; phylum Verrucomicrobiota; class Verrucomicrobiia; order Limisphaerales; family JADLHS01; genus JADLHS01. The sequence continues at coordinate 2,107 of CAYHFK010000280.1, forward strand.
ACGACCAGATCGGCGGCCCGAGTGTGAAGCCCTACCAGCCGCCCGGCATCTGGGACGGCACCGACTCCAAATTCGTGCAGGATCACGGCGACGCGCTGTATCGCCGCGGCCTGTATGTCTTCTGGCGGCGCTCGGCGCATTATCCCTCGTTCGCCACGTTCGATGCGCCGAACCGCGAGGTCTGCACTTTTCTCCGCCAGCGCACGCAGACGCCGTTGCAATCGCTCGTGCTCATGAACGATCCGGCGTATGTCGAAGCCGCGCGCGGCCTGGCCGAACGCGTTTTGCGGGAAGAACCCAAGGATGTGGACCGGCGGCTCGTGCGCGCGTTCCGGCACACGCTCGGTCGCAAACCGCAGCCGGACGAAGTCGCGGTGTTGCAAAAAACCTACGCGCAACAGCTCGCGAATTTCCGTCAGGATGCCGACGCGGCGACCGCGTTGCTAAAGGTCGGTGAATCGCCACTGCCGGAAAAGGCCGACCCTGCTGAACTTGCCGCGCTGACCGCCGTGGCCAACGTCCTGTTGAACCTGAACGAAACCATCACCAAGTAGCTGCCATGAACTTTCAAGACGAAATCCAGAGGACCCTCAGCCGGCGGGTATTCCTGTCGCGCAGCACGACCGGGCTGGGCGCGCTCGCGTTGTCATCGCTGTTCAATCCGCGATTGTTCGGCGCCGAAGCCGGAAGCGGGTTGAAATCCAAAGGCGCGCTCAAGACGCTTCATCATCCCGCCACGGCCAAGCGCGTCATCTACATGTTTCAATCCGGCGCGCCGTCGCACCTGGATCTGTTCGATTCCAAGCCGAAGTTGAAGGAGATGACCGGGGTGGAATTGCCGCCCAGCGTTCGCATGGGCCAGCGCATCACGGGCATGACGGCGGGCCAGGCGGTGCTGCGTTGTGTGGGCTCGCCGTACGAATTCAAACGCTACGGCAAATCCGGCGTCGAGTTGAGCAGCCTGCTGCCGAACATCGGCGGCATCGTGGACGACATCACGCTCATCCGGTCCATGTTTACCGAGCCGATCAATCACGATCCGGCGGTCACGTTCATGGGCACGGGCAATCAACAGCCCGGCCGGCCAACGATGGGCGCGTGGCTGGCCTATGGCCTGGGCAGCGAGAACAAGGACCTGCCGGCCTTCGTGGTGCTCACCAGCGGCCGCGGCGGCCAGGCGTTGCAAGGGCACTACTGGGGCAACGGGTTCCTCTCCGCCGACTACCAGGGCGTGCAGTTTCGCAACCAGGGCGACCCGGTGGTCTATGTTTCCAATCCGCCGGGCGTGAGCGGCAAAGCGCGGCGGCAGTTGATTGACGCGATGCAGGAGTTGAATCGCAAACAACTCGGCGCGCTCGGCGATCCGGCCATCGCCACGCACATCGAAAATTATGAGCTGGCGTTCCGCATGCAAACCAGCGTGCCGGAGTTGGTGGACATTTCGAAAGAGCCGAAAGAAGTGCTGGAGATGTACGGCGCGGAACCGGGCACGGCGTCCTACGCGAACAATTGCCTCCTGGCGCGGCGACTGGCCGAACGCGGCGTCCGCTTCATTCAACTTTGTCATCGCGACTGGGATCATCACGGGGGCCTGCCCCGAGGCATCAAGACCCAGACGAAGAACACCGACCAGGCCAGCGCCGCCTTGATCAAAGACCTCAAGCAACGCGGGTTGCTCGACGACACGCTGGTGATCTGGGGCGGCGAGTTTGGCCGCACGGCTTATTCCCAGGGCGAAATCAAGAAGGACGATTTTGGCCGCGACCATCATCCGCGCTGTTTCTCGCTCTGGACGGCGGGCGGCGGAATGAAACCGGGCCTGGTTTACGGCGCGACCGACGACTTCGGCTACAACATCACGGAGAACCCGGTCAGCGTGCATGACTTCCACGCCACGATGCTGCACTGCCTGGGCATTGACCACACGAAGTTCACCCACCGCTTTGAAGGCCGCGATTTCCGCCTGACGGATGTCAGCGGCGAGGTGGTGAAACCCCTGCTGGGTTAACTGGTCGGGTCGTGACGCTGTCTGGCTCGTCACCCACGTCCGGCGAGATGAAGCCGTCCCGGTGCCGAATACCGGTCGTTCCTGGTCACGCCAGATACTGCTTCGGAAACTTCCACGGCCCGCGGTACTTCGGCACGGCCAGCTTTGCCGCTTCGGAGTCGCCAACGATTTTTTCCGTGGCGGGATCGAAGCGGATCGAGCGGCCCAGCTTGAGCGAGAGCAGGCTGAGCACGATCGGCACGTCCACGCGCGTGTGGTAGAACACGCTGGCACTCGGTTGCTGGCGCGACTTGATGCAGTTGAGCCACTCGCGCTCGTGGCCGGGCGAGGGCGGAATCGAGTGCGGCGGCGGTTGCAGGTCCTTCATCGCGTCGCCTTCGGGCACGATCTTGAACATGTCGTAGTTCCCATACATCGTTCCGTTGACGCCGTGGAAATAGACGCCCAACCGGCCCTGCGGCTTGGGGTCGCCGTGCAGGTCAAACCCGTAGCTGTTCGTGAGTGACGACATCCAGGTCATCGTCATCTTCGGATACTGCCAGAGCACTTCGTGGTGGTCGTAGGCGTCCCCGTCGTCCTTGACGATGAACCGTCCGCCCGACGCGCTGGTGCTTATCGGATAACCGAGATCGAGCGCCCAGACGGGCAGATCAATGATGTGCGGCGCCATGCCGGGCGTCCACCCGCCGCTGTAGGCCATCCACGAACCGTGGTGAGCGGCGTCGCGCGCCAGGAGGCGGTTGTAGGGGATGAGCGGCCCCGGCCCGCACCAGAGGTCCCAATTCATCCCCGGGGGCAAGGCATTCTCCTTCGACGTGCCGACGCCCGCGGGCGTCTGGTTCATTACGTTGAACGCGCGCACCGTGCCGATGGCGCCGAGGTTGCCACTGCGAATGTACTCCACGACCCGGCGATAATTTTCCGAGGCGTGAATCTGCGTGCCGATCTGGCTGATGATACCGTGCTTCTTCACGGCGTTCCGCACGGCAAGGCTTTCGCCGAGATGGAGCGTCATCGGCTTTTGCAGGTAAATGTCCTTGCCCGCTTCGCACGCGGCAATCGCCAGCAGACAATGCCAGTGCGGCGGCGTGGCGATGATCACGGCGTCGAGGTCCGGTTGCTGGAGCATCTCACGGAAATCCAGGTAGCCTTTGCAGGTGGGTTTGTAAGACTCCACCGTGGCTTCGAGCCGGGCATCGAACACGTCGCACGCGGCGGTGACGACGACATCCGGCTCGCGGGCACAGATGCCGAGGTTGACGCGGCCCATGCTGCCGCACCCGATCAGCCCCACGTGAATGCGGCTGTTGGGCGACGGCTTGCGCGCGGGTTTGGGGCTGCCGCCGAACGCCAGATGCGGCGCGGCGAACCCGAGGGCGGTGATCGTCGCGGCTTTTTGAATGAATTCGCGGCGCGTCGTGATGTTTTCGTTTTTCATAATGATCTTTCGGTTTGGGAGTTCAGCGAAGTGGAAGTTGCGTCGGCTCAAGCGGTGAAGGCGTCGCGCTCGCCGTGATTGCCCTCTCCGTTTTCCAGCAGCAGTTGTTCGCTTTGGCGACCATGGCCGAAAGGTTACGCCGGCGGGTCGGCTGTGGAAAGAAATCCTTGCTCTTGAAAACCGGCGTTTTCCACCTGAAACGCACCTGCGGGTTTCCGCGGGGCCAAAGCGCCACGGCCAGGGCAAGGGCGTTGCCCATCGAATCGCCACGTCTGCTTTCCGGTATCCATGGTTTGTCGCTGCACCTGCCCTGCGATCAACCCGAATCCTTAGCGAACGGAGCGCCGGTCTCCGACCCGGCGCGTTTCACAATTGTCGCTACCAACGTGCCGGGTCGGAGACCGGCGCTCCGCTTGCCGCAGGGTAACTTCACCCGGCGGAGCCAATCGTGTCAGGATCGCTTAGCCGGATCCATGCAGTTGGAAAACGGAGTCTGGCTTTAACGCAGAGGCACAGCGCGGCAAAGCCGCAACCGAAAGAGGACAAGGCAATCCAACCGCAGAGGCACGATGGGCGCAGAGATGAAACTCCACGGAAAGCCTCTGCGGCTCATCGTGTCTCTGCGGTTGGTCGGCTCTTCCCAGAATCTTTGCAGGCTGCGACGAAGTTGGGACATAGCACTGCAGAGGTCACAGAGAGGCGCAGAGTGAAGCCGGCGAAGCACACCAAACGGGGAGTGTTGATTTGTTTGCCAACCTCTGCGCTCCTCCGCGTTCTCCGCGTCTCGGCGTTAAGTCCAGCCCAAGGTCAACGGCATGGGTCCGGCTTAGAGCCTGTTTGAAAACTCGAAACTGGCGGCACGGATGCCACCCGAACCCGCGGGCAAGGATGCCCGCGCTACGACGTAGCGCAGGCATCCTTGCCCGCGGGTTCACGGAGCTTCCCAGCTCCGTGCTCCCACCCGGACTTTTCAAACCGGCTCTAAGGATTCAGGCTGCCCTCCGATCAACAAATCGAAGCTTGGCGTTTGGA
>CAYHFK010000281.1:0-6584 GCA_964355895.1 uncultured Bifidobacterium sp.
GGCGGAATGCCATCCTCCTCGTTCTCGTCCTCGTCCTCGTCCTCGAAAGGAAGGGGAAGTTCGAGGACGAGGACGACGACGACGAAAACAAAAAGCTGCGGTTCCAGCCAGACACTCATTAACACCCTGCTTCAGCGGGGTGTTGGGGGCGGGACGGACAGCGGAAACCGTTTCAACGATTTCCGGCTCGGGGTCGAAACCGTTGAAACGGTTGCTCGCCACGCGCGGTCACGGACCCCCCCGCTGAACCGGATCCATGCAGTTGGAAAACGGAGTCTGGCTTTAACGCAGAGGCGCAGAGGTCACAGAGCGGCGCAGAGTGAAGCCGGCGAAGCACACCAAACGGGGAGTGCTGATTGGTTTGCCAACCTCTGCGCTCCTCCGCGTTCTCCGCGTCTCGGCGTTAAGTCCAACCCAAGGTCAACTGCATGGGTCCGGCTGAAGCAGGGTGTTAATGAGCAGCCTGGCCGCAACGCTCGAAGCACGGGTGAAATTTTCGGACCCAAGACTCAACCAAGACTCATTAGACCATGAATGACATCAAACGCATCCTGCTGGTGGACGACAGCCCCCGCGACACGGAAATGGCGCTCGACGCGCTCGCGGAACATAATCTTGCCAACGAAGTCGTCGCCCTGCGCGACGGAGCGGAGGCGCTCGACTATTTGTACCGGCGCGGCGAGTTCGCCGCACGCACCGATGGCCAGCCCGCCGTCATCCTGCTGGACTTGAAGATGCCCAAGGTGGACGGGCTGGAAGTCCTGCGCCAGATCAAGGGCGACCCCCAGCTCAAAATCATCCCCGTGGTCGTGATGACCTCCTCGCGCGAGGAGCAGGATGTGGTCAACAGCTACCACCTGGGCGTGAATGCCTACGTGGTCAAGCCGTTGAACTTCCAGGAGTTCGTGGACGCCGTGAAACAAGTGGGCGCGTTCTGGGCCGTCCTCAACGAACCGCCGCCCGAGAGCCTGCGCCGCCGCTCCAGCACCGATGCCTGAACCCACCCACCCCAGCAATATGCCTGACCCGAAACCTCCCATCCGAATCCTGCACCTGGAAGACACTCCGCGCGATGCGGCGCTGATTCAGGACCGGCTCGCCACCGCCGGTTTGCTCTGTGAGATCGTCCATGTGAACAGCCGCGAACCATTTGAATCGGCGCTGGCCCGGGAGTCGTTCGACCTCATCCTGTGCGACTACAATCTGGCGGGTTACGATGGCCTCTCCGCGTTGAAGCTGGCGCGGGAGAAGCAACCGGACACGCCGGTGATGCTCGTCTCCGGTTCCTTGGGCGAAGAGGAGGCGGTGAAGTGCCTGCAACTGGGCGCGACCGACTACCTGCTCAAACAGCGGCTGGAACGGCTTCCTTCCGCGGTCAATCGCGCCCTGGAGGAAGCCGAACAACAGCGACAACGCCAACAGGCCGAAGCCCGACTGCGCGAAAGCGAAGCGCGCTTCCGGCAACTGGCCGAGAACATTGACGAGGTCTTTTGGATGACCAATCTGGAGAAAACCCAGATGATCTACGTCTCGCCGGCCTACGAGACGATTTGGGGCCGGACCTGTGCCTCGCTGTATGCGTCGCCGCGCATCTGGCTGGAGGCCGTTCATCCGGAAGACCGCGCGCGGATCTCCCAGGCCGCTTTCACCAACCAGCCAACCGGCACTTACGACGAGGAATATCGCATCGTCCGGCCGGATGGCACGCTCCGCTGGATTCATGACCGCGCCTTTCCGGTGAGAAACCAAGCCGGCGAAATGTACCGCATCGCCGGCGTGGCCAACGATATCACCAACCGCAAGCTGGCCGAAGAGGCGCGGCGCGAGAGCGAGGAGCGATATCGCGACCTGTTTGAGAATGCCCACGATTTGATCCAGAGCGTCCGGCCGGACGGCACGCTGCGTTACGTGAACCGGGCGTGGCGCGAGACGCTTGGCTACAGCGAGGCGGAGATTCCCGGGCTGTCACTGATGCGGGACATCATTCATCCCTCGTCCCTCACCCACTGCACGGAAATGTTTCAGCGGCTGCTGGCCGGGGATTCGCTTGACTGTGTGGAGGCCGTGTATCGGACCAAGGATGGTCGCGTGATTGTCCTGGAAGGGAACTGCAGCTGTCACTTTGTGAACGGCCAGCCTGAGTACACGCGGCAGATTTTCCGGGACGTGACCGCGCGCAAGCTGGCCGAAGAGGCGCGGCGCGAGAGCGAGGAGCGCTATCGTTCGCTGGTGGAGGAGTCTCCCGATGCGATCGGGATTTATCTGGAAGACAAACTCGTCTTTATCAATGCCACCGGCGCGCGCCAGTTGGGCGCCAAAAGCAAAGAGGAATTGCTGGGCCGGAAAGGCGAGGAAATCATCCATCCCGACGATCGCCCGGCCGCCTCGGAGCGCATCAAGCGCCGGCTGGCAGGAGCGACAGACATGTACCCGGCCGAAGTCCGCTACCGGCGACTGGATGGAACGACGCTGGCCGTGGAAGTCATCGCCACCCCCATCAGCTTCGGCGGGCAAGCGGCCGTGCAGTTCATCTCCCGCGACATCACCGAGCGCAAGCGGGCGGAAGAAGCCCTCCAGCGCAGCGAATCCCAGTTCCGCCTGATCTGGGAGAATTCCGTGGACGGCATGCGCCTGACGGATGCCGAAGGCACCGTCCTGATGGTCAACGAGGCCTTCTGCCGGCTGGTCGGGAAGCCGCGCGCCGAGATCGAAGGCAAACCGATGTGCGACATCTACGCCGAGGAAGGCCGGGAACCGATTCTGGCGCGCCACCGGGCGCGCTTTGCCAGCCGCACGGTGCCGGCGCATTTGGAGCACCAGTTGAAACTCTGGGACGGCCGGGAAATCTGGCTGGAGGTGACCAACTGCTTCTTCGAGCCGGAGCCGTCCCGGCCGATCTTGTTGGGTGTGTTCCGCAACATCACCGCGCGCAAGCTGGCCGAAAGGCAGATGCTGCGCACGCAGCGGCTGGAGAGCATCGGCACGCTGGCGGGCGGCATTGCCCACGATCTGAACAACGCGCTCGCGCCGATTATGATGGCCACCGAATTGTTGCGGCTGGAGTTCCCGGACACGGCGACCAGTTATCTCGAAATGATTCAAGCCAGCGCCAAGCGCGGGGCGGACATGGTGAAACAACTCCTGACCTTCGCCAAAGGCGTCGAAGGGGAACGCCTCCGCGTCCAGCCGCAGCGGCTGCTCAAGGAAATGGAGAAACTGATCACGAGCACCTTCCCCAAGAACATCCAATTGCAAACCCGTTACGCGAAAGACCTTCAGTCCCTCCTGGGCGATGCCACGCAACTCCACCAGGTGTTGCTCAACCTGTGCGTCAATGCCCGCGATGCCATGCCCGCGGGCGGCACGCTGACCCTGGAAGCGGAGAACCGGGAGATTGACCCGGCCTATGCCCGCACCGTCCCGGAGGCCAAGCCCGGCCCCTACGTGATGTGGCGCGTCACGGACACCGGCGCCGGCATGGCGCCGGAAATTCTGGAGCGCATCTTCGAGCCCTTCTTCAGTACGAAAGGACCGGACAAGGGCACGGGCCTCGGCCTTTCCACCATGATCGGCATCGTCAAGGGTCATGGCGGCTTCGTCCAGGTTTCCTCGACGCCGGGCCAAGGCTCGACCTTCGCCGTTTATCTCCCGGCCTACGGTTCCGGCAGCGGTGATACCTCCCGGCTGACCAAAACCAATACGACCTTCCGTGGCCACGGCGAAACCATCCTCGTGGTGGATGACGAAGTCTCTGTGCGCAACATCCTGCGCGCCGTGCTGACCCAGTTGAACTTCAAGGTGCTCACGGCGGCCGACGGCACCACCGCGCTGATCCAGGTGGCGGAGAACCAGGCGGACCTGCGCGCGGTGATTACCGATTTGCACATGCCGCACATGGACGGGCTCGCCTTTGTGCGGGTGCTCAAAGGCCGGTTGCCCCAGGTCGGGATCATCGTCGTGAGTGGCCGGTTGGACGAACGGGAGGCGGACGAGTTCAAGCTGTTGGGCGTCCACGCGGTGCTCGAGAAACCCTTCACGCAGGAGAAGCTGGTGGCAGCCCTGAAGATAATTTTCCCGAAATGAAATTGCCAGCCGCGGGCCAACTTCCGGTTTTCAGAGCTTCGTCACCCGCGCCGACGCCCCTTAGAGCCTGTTTGAAAACCCGCCCGGTGAGGGCACCGGGCCTACAAGAATGGCCAAATTGGGCGATTTCCTGTAGGCCGCGTGCCCTCACGCGGCGTTTCTGTGGAGTTTTCAAACAGGCTCTTAGTAACTAGTGGCTGGCCGGAAACTGGCGGAAGGCCCTCGTTCTCGTCCTCGTCCTCGATTTTGCGAGGTTTTCGAGAACGAGAACGAGGACGAGAACGAGAACGAGGAGGATCAGATGCCGGTCGTTTCAGGTCCGTCATGCCCGCACCCACTTTTAATCACACCCGGTGTGAAGTCTTGGCGAAATACTGCTGGCGATTCACGAGTGAAGGCCGTATATGAAGCACGACTCACTAGGTTTTCAAAGTTGCCGAACGATGCTTGAGCGGCTGGCAGAACCGGCTGAATCCCTCGTTGCCCGGCGACGGAGTTGAAGTGAAATGAAATCAACCGCAAGCAATCCTTTGTTCCCAGAATTCGTGTCGGCGCACCGCGCGGTGATGTAGGAGTCCACGGGAAGGAATCGCCCATGAACCAAAACCAACAACCCGAATCGCGCGGAGCCGTGCGGCTGGCGCGGCATCCTTCATTTAGAATGACGCCCATCCTCATTCTGACTGAAGAAAAATGGCATCAACATCAACCGCACCTTGCTCGGCGGCTTCGCCGTGGCGCTGGCGCTGCTCGGTGGCGGGCATCGTTTGCTAACCCACAGGACCAACCATGAACACCACCAGTGCGAAAACTGCCATCCTGCAGAACCCACGCGACGCCTACCGCCTGATTCTGGCCGCGCTAATTCCGCTCGCGGCGTTCGGCCTGCAATGGTTTTTCTGGGCGGCCATCCAGCCGTATGCCTGGTTTCTCTTCTTTCCCGCCGTCTTCTTCAGCTCCTGGGTGGGTGGCCTGCGAGGCGGGCTGGTGGCCACGATCCTCTCGACGGGGCTGGTCTGGTATTTCTTCATTTCGCCGCAATTCTCATTCGCGGTGCAAAGCCCCATGTCCTTGGTCTCGATCGGGATGTTCGTGGGCATGGGCGTTCTTTTCAGCCTCTCCCATGGCCGCCTGCGGAAAGCGAACCAGCGGGCGGCCGAGGCCCTGGAGGCCGCACACTCCGCCAACAGTCAGTTGCAGGCCGCCAACGAGAAGATCACGCGGCTCTACGAGAAGACCCGCGAACTCGACGAACTCAAGACCCAGTTCTTCGCCAACGTCAGCCACGAGTTGCGCACCCCCCTGACGCTGATCCTCGGCCCCATCGGCAAGCGCCTGGCGTCCGGCGGCCTCGACGCCGCGGAACGCCGTGATCTGGAAGTGGTGGACCGCAATGCCCGGCTGCTTTACCGGCATGTGAGCGACCTGCTCGACGTGGCCAAGCTCGAAGCCGGGCGCATGAAAATGCTGTACGCGCAAGCCGACCTGGCAAAACTCGTCCGTTTCATCGCCTCGCATTTCGAATCGCTGGCCGCCGAACGGCAAATCCGCTTTGCCGTGGATGGCCCCGCCACGCTCCCCGCCCAAGTTGACGCGGAAAAATGCGAGCGCACCCTGCTGAATCTCCTCTCCAACGCGTTCAAGTTCACCCCCGCCGCCGGCGCGGTCTCGCTGACCCTGAAAACCGAAGGCGATCGCGCCGTGATTCAGGTGCAGGACACCGGCCCCGGCGTGCCGACTGAACTGCGGGAAGCCATCTTCGAACCGTTCCGACAGGGCGAAAGCGGCACCGACCGGCGCTTCGGCGGCACCGGCCTGGGGCTGGCCATCGTCAAGGAATTCGTCGGCCTGCACGGTGGCAAGGTGGCCGTGGCCGACGTGACCGGTGGCGGCGCTTTGTTCACCGTCCGCCTGCCGCTGGCGGCCCCCGCCGACACGGAGGTTCGGCCCCTAGCCAGCACGCTCGATCCGGAAATCAGCCGCCAGACCTTGGACGAACTGCACGCGCCCACTTCCACGTCCGGACCGATCACCCCGCAGGCGAACCCCAGCGCGCCGCTCATTCTGGTGGTGGAGGACAACCCGGACATGAACGCTTACATCGCCGGGGCCTTGGACCAGCACTATCGGATCGCCACCGCCTTCGACGGCCAGGAGGGGTTGAACAAGGCGTTGGAACTCAGCCCTGACCTGATCATCAGCGACGTGATGATGCCGTGCCTGAGCGGCGAAAAAATGGTGGCGGCGCTGCGTCAGCATCCGGAGCTGAACGACGTGCCCATCGTCATGCTCACCGCCAAGGCCGACGACGCGCTGCGCGTGAAGCTCCTGCAATCGGGCGTGCAGGACTACCTCACCAAACCGTTCTCGGCGGAGGAACTACGGGCGCGCGTAGGCGGGTTGGTCACGAAGCGCCGCCAGACGCTCGCGGAAATTCTCCGCCTCAACGCCAGTCTGGAGCGGCGGGTGCAAGAGCGCACATGCCAACTGGAAGAGGCGAA
>CAYHFK010000282.1:0-6580 GCA_964355895.1 uncultured Bifidobacterium sp.
CCGCGTGAGCGCGCAAACGCTCGCCCAGGCGGAAGGCCAGACCGATTGGCGGCCCATCATCGCCTTTCCCGAATTTGCCGATGTCATCGGGGCCGCACCGGGAACGTCGGCGACGCCCGCGGCGTTTGCCGCCGGGGGCGGCCGCGACGCGGCATTGGCGGTGGTCAAGGGACCGGCCATCGGCCTGATGCTAGTGGCGAGTCTAGCGATGGTACTCGTCGTGATAAGTCTAGTTATAAACCTGACCGGGTTTGCCGTATTCCCGATGCCCACCAGCGGACAATCGCCTCAGTTTGCGAAATTCGCTCAAGGAGTGGGCGGAGTGGTCGGAGCCATCCTCGGACTGGCCATTTACGCCACGGTTTTTTTTGGTGCGCTCAAAATGAAAAAGCTGGAAAATCATGGACTGGCCATGACTGCGAGTATTCTTGCGCTGTTGCCATGTTCTCTTTGCTGCCTTTTCGGTCTGCCCTTTGGCATCTGGGCACTGGTGGTGCTGAGCAAGCCGGAAGTGAAATCACAGTTCAGTTAGTCGAACTCCGCCAATGTCTGCACCTCCGCCCAAACCACTAAGCCAGGCGCGGGCGGTGAGTTGCGCGCTGATGAATTTGTGCGCCACGCCAGGGCTCGGGTCGTTGATGGGCCGTCGGAGGATGGTCGGAACTGGGCAATTGCTGTTGTCCGCCACGGGTTTTGTGTTGTTACTAGGCTGGATGTGGCAGTTCTTTCACGGTCTGTACCTCCAGATGCTTGACCAGCCGGTGCCGTCCGGTTCATACGGCTGGATGGGAAATTGGGGCGCGATTGCTTTTGGTGCGGCCTGGCTGTGGTCACTGGTCACGAGCTTGAGTTTATTGCAGCAGGCGAAAATGGAAGCGCAAGCCAAAGCGTGCCGCGTGCCGCCCCGGTTCAGTGAAATGCCGCCGGCCAAACCCGGTCAAACCGATTGAATTGTATCGCGAAATCAACTTGAGCAGTAATGACGCTCTTAAACCGTTCAGTCAAAATGAGAATGAGAAAGGACCCGTATGTATAAAATCATAGGCAGCGACGGTCAGCAATATGGCCCGGTCGGCGCGGAACAATTACGAAGCTGGCTCGGGCAAAACCGCGTCAACGCCCAAACCCTGATCCAACCCGAAGGCGCGACGGAATGGAAACCGTTGAGCACGTTCCCGGAGTTTGCCGGCGACCTCAAGCCCGCCCCGCCGCTCGCGGCGTCACCGACCTTGGCCCCGCCTCCCCTGACGGCGCCCTATGCGCAACACCTCGCGAACCGCGCTTCAAACAAAATCGCCGCCGGCGTCTGCGGCATTCTGCTCGGATCGTTGGGCGTCCACAAATTCATCCTCGGTTACACGGGCGCCGGCATCATCATGCTGCTGCTGACGATCCTGACGTGCGGCATTGCCGGCGTCGTGACCGGCATCATCGGCTTGATTGAGGGCATCGTTTATCTCACCAAGTCGGACGAGGAGTTCGTTCGGATTTACGTGGACGGACGCAAGGAGTGGTTCTGATTCTCGAGCAAGCCCATGCCAAGACTCACCGCCGCCCAAATCAAGTCCGCGCTCGTCGCCGTGCCGGACTGGAAGAAAGCCGGCGCCACCATCACGCGCACTTTTGGGTTCAAGGATTTTCCCGCCGCGATCCGGTTCGTCAACGCGGTGGCCCGGCTGGCGGAGCAGGCCGGGCATCATCCCGACATTGATATTCGCTGGAACAAGGTCGCACTCACGCTCACCACGCACAGCGAAGGTGGACTCACGGAACAGGATTTTAAACTCGCAAGGCAGCTTGACCGGCTGGCGTGATGAGCGGGAAAGTGTTCAGTATTCAGTATTCAGTCGGAGCAACCGTGTGACTTTCATTTCGGATGACTGAACACTGAAAACTGAATTCCACAACTTGAAAACCAACGATGCCCCGGAGGCCGCTTCCGCCCTGTTCAAAAAACATTTTGGCCACACGCCCACGCACGTCGTCGCGGCGCCGGGTCGGCTCGAAGTGCTCGGCAATCACACCGATTACAACCACGGCCTCGTCATGTCCGTGGCGGTGGACAAATATATTTTCATCGCGTCCTCGCCGCGCCCGGATGGCCGGGTGGCGTTGGTTTCCTCCGCGTTTTCCGAACCGGAAAAGTTTTCCGTCAGCGACCTCCAATCGAACCCGGCCGCCCGCTGGGCGGATTACGTGAAGGGCGTGCTGGCGCAACTGCGCCGGCGCGGCGTGCATTTCGGCGGGTTCAACGCCGCCATCCACAGCACGCTGCCGCTCGGGGCGGGCCTGAGCAGTTCCGCCGCGCTGGAAGTGGCGACGGCGCTGACGATTCGCCGGCTGCATCCCTTCACCCTCACCGACACCGGCACGGCGCTGCCGCCCAAACCGAACGCACGCGGCGAGTTGCCGCCCGTCACGCTGGCGGAGCGGATGCACTACGCGAAACTGTGCCGCGCGGCGGAGAACGAATTCGTCGGCGTGCCGTGTGGCATCCTCGACCAAGTGTCGTCGCTGTTCGGCCGGGCGTGGAACGTGATGAGCATTGATTGCCAGTCGTTGACGGTGGATCACGCACCCTTGCCGGGCGTGGCGCTGGTGGTCTGCCACAGCGGCGGGCAACACGCGCTCGTGGGCGGCGAATACAAGGAGCTGCGCGACCATTGCGAGTCCGCCGCGCGCAAGCTCGGGGCGAAATTTCTGCGCACGGTGGAGTTGAAGCAGTTGCAGACCGCCAAGACCGCGCTCACGGAACGCGAGTTCGCCTGCGCGCACCACGTCGTGAGCGAGATCGCGCGCGTGGTGGCGGCGGAGCGGGCATTGCGGGCGGACGATCTGGCGCAGTTCGGTCAGTATCTGTTTCAAAGCCACGAAAGCTCGCGGGATTTGCTCAAGAACAGCACTGCCGAGCTCGACCAGTTGGTGGAAATTGCGCGACAACATCCCGACTGCTTTGGGGCACGGCTCACGGGCGGCGGCTTCGGCGGAGCGACGCTCAATCTCGTCGCCCACCATCAGGCGGAGCAATTCATGGCGCACATGGCGACGGGATACGAAAAGCGGACCGGCGGGAAGTTGCAGCCCATCGTCTGCCAGATCGTGGATGGCGCCCGGTGACAGTGGCAGGGCGCGCAGTCCTCTTCCTGCCGCCTTGCATCCCGACCACGGCGCGCACGGAGTGACGCGCCCCACCTCGAAGCTCCGGCGCGCGCCCTTGATCGTTCATTCCTTGGCTTGCGCGAGCGGGGCGGGCTTTCTATCGTCGGGGCATGAAACGGATCATTATTTTTCTGACAATTTTCGCGGCGACCACGAGCTTTCAACTTCAAGCGCAGGATGTCGCCGCCATGGACGAGCGCATCAAACAATTGCGAGGGCATGTGGACGATCTGCTGGAGGACAAGGCCAACCAAAAAAAACAAATCGAAGCGCTGGCCAAGGAGATCCAAGGGTTGCGCGAACATCAGCAGAACCAGCCGACGACGACCTACGCCAGCCAGGAGGATTTGCGGGCGTTGGCCAAGCAAGTCCAGAATATTGAAGACAAACGCAAGACCGACCGCGAAGTCATCTTGAAGGAAATCGAGAAATTAGGCAAAGCGGCCGCCGGGGGGACAAGCAGCAAGCCCCCGAAATTGCCGAAAGCCACAACTCCTTCCGGGTCGCCCGACAGCGCCAGCGAGCTGCCGGACAAGGCCATCGAACATACCATTGCGGCAGGTGACACCTTGTCCACCATCGCAGCGGCTTACAGCAAGGAGAAGGGGGTCAAAGTACTCACGGAACAGATTCGCAAGGCAAATCCCGGAATCAAGGACGACAAGCTCAAGCCGGGGCAGAAAATTTTAATCCCGCTGCCGGAGAAATAGGCCGCGATCAGCGGAAGAGGAACAGAAGAATTACCGCGCCCAGCACGATCCGGTACCAGCCGAACACGACGAACGTGTGGCTCTGGACATAGCGGAGCAGCCATTTCACGGCAATAAACGCCATCACGGCAGCGACGACGGTGGCGAGAATCACCAACCCCCAGTTCTCCCCGGCCAGTTCGCCATGTTTCCACGCCTTGAGAAGTTTGTAACCGCCGGCCGCCAGCAACGTCGGCACGCCAAGGAGAAATGAAAATTCCGTCGCGGCCGGGCGGGCAATCCCGAGCATCAGCGCAAACAGAATCGTCGTGCCGGAGCGCGAACTGCCGGAATACACGGCCGCGATGACTTGCGCGGCCCCCACCGCGATGGCGGCGGCCCAGGAGATTTCGTTGCGTCCGGGTTTGTTCCGCAACCACGCTTCCACAACAAGGAACAGGACGCCGCCGATCAACGTGGCGAGCGCGACGCGCACGGCCCAGACGTTTTCCGCCACATCTTCCTTGCGGATTTTCAGCCCTAATTTTTCCGCCGCAAGGACACCAACGACCGTGAGCGCAAAGGCCACGAACAGTTTGGCGAGGTAATCACGCGTAGCCGGCGATTTCCACTCCCGCCCCAGCTCGCACACCCGTTTGTGGAACACCACCAGCACTGCCAGCACCGCGCCGCATTGCACCACGATGTCAAAGAGTTCGCTCTGCGGCTTGAGCCAGCGCTCGGCCAGTTGTAAATGGCCGGTGGAGGAGACCGGCAGGAACTCGGTGATCCCTTCGATGATTCCCAGGATGATGACAGCAATCCAATCAGGCATCCCAAACCAGACACGAAAAGCGCGGGCGTTGGCAAGCGACAAAATCCAGACGCCGACCCATAAGTTAGATGAGCCTAATTTTTATTCTTGCTTCAAACTTGGATTGCGCTACCTTCGCTTCCGTGAACGTGGCCAAAGTCGCTTTTTCCCGCCAGCCCGCCGGTATCCGGCGGGCGCTGGTGGTTGCGAGCGTGTTGCTCGCGCCACACCTGTTGTGGCTGCCGATCCGGGCGGAATCAGCTCCGACCGTCGACAAATCCCGTTACAACCTGTTTCATCCCACGCCGCCGGATCAGATGCGCGAAATGAGCACCGATCGCCCGGACCAGACGGAGTCGCCCTACACGGTGGACGCCGGGCGCTTCCAGGTGGAGATGGATTTAGGAAACGCGGTGTTTGACCGCAACCGTTCCGGGGGCGGCGACGTGCAAACGACCGGTTGGGGAACGTCGCTAAACCTGAAAGCGGGCTTGTTGAACAATGTGGACCTCCAGTTCGTGCTCGACCCCTACGCGAAAGTGGAGGTTAAAGACCTCGCGGCCGGCACAAAGGACACGGCCTCCGGCTTTGGCGAATTTCAGACCCGGCTCAAAGTCAACCTCTGGGGCAACGACGACGGCTCGACGGCGTTTGCGATGATGCCCTTCGTGAAATGGCCGCTGACGAAATCAAGCCTGCGAAATGGCAGGACCGAGGGCGGTGCGATCTTCATCCTGGGATACGAATTGCCCGCCGGATGGGGTTCAGCGGTGATGACAGAGTTTGATTTTGTGGCCAACGACACCGGCGGCTACGACACCGAGTTCGTCAACTCGATCACATTCAGCCATGACATCGTCGGCGAGTTGGGCGGTTACGTGGAGTTCTTCTCCGTCGTCAGCTCGGCGGATAATGTGGACTGGCAGGGGCAGTTCGACGTGGGTTTCACCTACGCCGTCAATGACAACCTCCAGCTCGATACGGGCTGCAACTTTGGCGTCACTGAGTCCGCGCCGGACTTCAATCCATTCATCGGCCTTTCCTTAAGATTCTAATTTCGCCTCATCCATGAAATCCTCTGAACTTCCCGAATCTCCCGAAAGCCCGCCCGCCTGGCGGCGGGAAAATCAAACGCCCAGCCTGCCGGAAGTCAACGCCAGCATCCGGGTGCCGAAGTCCTTCGGCTTCTGGCGCAAGCTGCTGGCGTTTTCCGGGCCGGGCTATCTCGTCGCTGTCGGCTACATGGATCCCGGTAACTGGGCGACCGATCTCGCCGGCGGCTCGGCGTTCGGCTACACGCTGCTTTCGGTCATCCTGCTCTCGAACCTGATGGCGATTCTCCTGCAATCACTCTGCGCGCGGTTGGGCATCGTCACCGGACGCGATCTCGCGCAAGCCTGCCGCGATCACTACTCCAGACCCACGGCCGTCGTCCTCTGGGTGTTGTGTGAAATCGCCATTTGCGCCTGCGACCTCGCCGAGGTGATCGGTTCGGCCATCGCGCTGAATCTGCTTTTTGGAATTCCGCTCGTCTGGGGCGTGTGCATCACGGCGCTGGACGTTCTGGTGGTGTTGTATCTCCAGAACAAGGGCTTCCGCTACATCGAGGCGCTGGTCATCACGCTCATTCTTGTCATCGGCGGGTGTTTTCTTTTTGAGGTCATTGCCTCGCGACCGGAACTGAGCGCGGTGCTGGGCGGGTTTATGCCGAAACTGGAAATCATCCAAAACCCGCAGATGCTTTACGTCGCCATCGGCATCCTCGGCGCGACGGTGATGCCGCACAATCTTTACCTGCACTCGTCCATCGTGCAGACGCGCAAATACGAGCAAAACGCCGCCGGTAAGCGCGAGGCCATCAAGTTCGCCACCATTGATTCGACGGTGGCCCTGATGTTCGCGCTCTTCATCAACGCGG
>CAYHFK010000283.1:0-6523 GCA_964355895.1 uncultured Bifidobacterium sp.
GATATAATTCCACGATCACTCCGGGCGGCAACTCCAGCGCATTGGTCAGAAATTCCCAACGCTAAAGTCGGAAGAACCCTTTTTCGTATCACTAACAACACACTGGAACTGACCTGGCCAGCCGGGGTCTTACAGCAAGCCGACAGCCTGGCCGGCCCATGGAATGATGTTCAGGCCGCAGTCAGTCCCTACCTGGTTGCGTTAAATCCCAACCCGACTCGGTCGTTCTACCGCACCCGGAATTGATGCCACTGACTTTCTGGCCCGAGTGCGGTGAACCTGCTATGAGGCACAACTTGAGGGGGCGCAGAGCTAACCGCGTCCAGCTGCAAAAATTCTACTCCATGGCTTTGAGTGAAAGTTTGGCCGGTAACTTCACTCTGAGCGACAGGGAAAGTGCCATGGAAGGATGTCACTTTACTTGTCGCTTACATTGAAACAGTGATGGAGCACGGCTGAAGGCTACAGCCTCCGGTCGCCCCGCTCGTAAGAGCGGGGCGCGGATTGCAAACAAGTATCCCACATGAAAATGAACGCCAGCAGGCCGGCGCCTTGCTCCAGCGTTGACGCGTGCCAATCTCCCGCTTGCCAAGCATGTTCGCGTTTTGCTCTAATGCCACTGTGCTACAACAGCAAACCCTGAATCGTTCCGCCAGTTTTTCCGGCATCGGCCTGCACAGCGGCAACCGGGTCAACATGACCTTCCTCCCGGCGCCCGCGAATTCCGGCATCCGCTTCCGGCGCTTGGACCTCGAAGGGAAGCCGGAGATTGAAGCGCGCATCGAGAATGTTTCCGAGACGAACCGCTCCACCACGCTGGCCAAGGGTAACACCAAGGTGCAGACGGTGGAACACGTCCTTGCGGCGTTCGCGGGCTACGGCATTGATAACGCAATCATTGAACTCGACGCAAATGAACCGCCCATCGCCGACGGCAGCGCGCGGGAGTTTTGCAAGCTGATTCAATCGGCGGGCATCGTGCCGCAAAACGAAAAGCGCGAGCCGTACACCGTCACCGAACCAATCGAGTTGGAGATGGGCGAGACGTTGATGACGCTGTTTCCCGACGAAGGGTTCAAGCTCACCTGCACCAGCGCGGACAAGCTCGGTCGCTTCACCCAGTTTTTCAGCACGGACGTGACGCCCAAGACGTGGGAGAAGGATTTGGCGCACGCGCGGACGTTTTGTTTTTACGAGGAGATCGAATATCTCATCAAGAACGGCCTGATCAAGGGTGGCAGCCTCGAAAATGCCGTGGTCATTCGCGATGACGCGGTGCTGACCACCGAGCCGTTGCGTTACGAGGAGGAATTCGTCCGCCACAAGATGCTCGACATCGTGGGGGATATGTCGTTGCTGGGCCGGCCCCTGCATGGGCATCTCATCGCGGTCAAGCCGAGCCACAGCGGGAATTGCGAGCTGGTCCGGCAGATTATCGCCCAGATCAACAAACCATTACGCGCGGCCCGAACCTTTGCCCCGCCGCCATCGCGCGCGGGGGTGGCTGAAAGTCCGGCGTGGGAACTTGCGGCCGAAAGCGGGGCCATGGGCATCGAGGAAGTGATGAAAATGTTGCCCCACCGGTATCCGTTCTTGATGGTGGATCGCATCTTGAAAATCGACGGCAATCGTATCGTGGGCGTGAAGAATGTAACCATCAATGAAATTTACTTTCAGGGGCATTTCCCTGGCCATCCGATCATGCCGGGCGTGTTGCAGCTCGAAGCGATGGCCCAGGTGGCGGGGGTGTTGCAGTTGAAGATTTTGGAAACGCCGAATCTGGTGGCGTATTTCATGGCCGCCGACCATGTAAAGTGGCGCAAGCCGGTTTTTCCGGGCGATGTGTTGGTGATCGAAGTCGAATTGACCAAGGCCCGGAGCAAAATTGGCAAGGCCAAGGGCGTGTGCAAGGTGGACGGCGAAATCGTGAGCGAAGCCGAAGTGACCTTTGTGTTGCGCGCTGACTGAGCCGACCATGGAGACAATTCATCCCACGGCCATCATTCATCCGCAAGCCCGCCTCGGTGCGCGCTGCCGCATCGGTCCCTACTGCGTCATCGGCGAACACGTAGAGCTGGGCGCCGGCTGCCAGTTGCACGCCCACGTTGTGATTGACGGCCACACCCGGCTTGGCCAGGAGAATGAAATCTTTCCCTTCGCCAGCATCGGGTTGAAGACGCAGGACCTGAAATGGAACGGCGGCCTCACCCGTACCGAGATCGGCGACCGCAACACCTTTCGCGAATACGTCACCGTCCACAGTGCCACGGGCGACGGGGAAGTCACCACCGTCGGTTCGCACAACCACATCCTCGCCTACTGCCACTTGGCCCACAACGTCACCGTCGGCCACCGCATCATCATGTCCAACGTCGCCACGCTGGCGGGGCATGTGACGGTGGAGGATTACGCGGTCATTGGCGGGCTGGTGGCAATTCACCAGTTCTGTCGGGTCGGTAAAATGGCGATGATTGGTGGTTGCTCGAAAGTGGTGCAGGACATTCCGCCGTTCATGATCGCCGACGGCAATACCGCCCGAACCGTCACCGTGAACAAAGTCGGTCTGGAGCGGAACGGTGTTTCCGAGGCCGCGCAAACCGCGCTCCGGCAAGCCTACAAAATTCTGTTTCGCGCCGGGCTGACGATTCCCAACGCGCTGGCGCAGATCGAAAAGGAATTACCCCCGCTGCCGGAGCTGGCGTATCTGGTCAAGTTCGTCCGCACCAGCGAACGCGGCATCAGCAAGTGATGGCTAGTATTGTGACAAAGAAGATTCGATCCATGTTTGGTAGGGCGCGTCACTCCGTGCGCGCCGTTCGTGGCCTCGAATCCCCTTGCGGCGCGCACGGAGTGACGCGCCCTACCTGCCTGTCTCGGCTCGAACCGGAGCCTCCCAACGGAACGCAACTTCCCGGTCGTCGTACTAGCCATGGAAGCTGAACGCACTCTCCCGCCACTCACGCCCGGCACGCTTTACCTCGTTGCCACCCCCATCGGCAATTTGGAGGACATCACGCTACGCGCACTGCGCGTGTTACGCGAGTGCGACGTGGTGGCGGCCGAAGACACGCGGCGCACGGGGCAGTTGCTCAAGCATTTTGCAACGTCCAAACCGCTCCTCAGTTACTTCCAGTTCAACGAGGCCAAACGCAGCGAGGAAATCATCGAGCGGTTGCGGCGCGGCGAGAAAGTGGCTTTGGTCACAGACGCGGGCAGTCCAGGCATCAGCGATCCCGGCGAGCGCGTGGTCAAAGCCGCCATCGCGGCGGGCTTTCGTGTCGAGTCCGTGCCCGGCGCGTGTGCGCTGGTGGCTGGACTCACGGCCAGCGGATTGCCGACGGACGAGTTTCATTTCATCGGTTTTCTCCCGCATAAATCGGGTCAGCGCCGGAAACAGTTGGAATCCCTCAAAGCATTTGCCGGGACGCTGGTGTTGTACGAGTCGCCGTATCGCATCGCGAAGCTGCTGGGCGAACTGAACGAAGTTTTTCCCGAGCGACAGGTCGTGCTGGCGCGTGAGTTGACCAAGAAGTTCGAGGAATTTCTGCGCGGCAAACCGTCGGAACTTTTGGAGGAGACCAAAACGCGCAGCTTGAAAGGTGAGTTTGTGGTGATGATCGCGCCATCTGCCGACCTCAAACAAACTTCCCCGGATTCAGCATCGCTTGCGGATCAAGCGCGCTCCGTTCCGTGATCTGGATGGCGGTGAACCATTACCTGGCACTGGCATCAAGTTATCGCTTCCGCCGTTTGCTCTTGAACAACTCCAACTGCGGCTCGCGGAAGAAATCGTAGTTCTTCAAAATGCGGATCGTCTGGAGCAGGTCGGATTTCTGGTAATTGCGGTTCACCTCGGTGTGCGCGACGAGGTCGGTCAGCATGGTGCGGAACGGAATCACCGCGTCCACGCCCTTGGCGCGGAGCAGGGCGATGCTTTCGTCGCGGGCCTTGGCCTCGTGGGGCAGGGCGGGGACGACCAGGATTTTCAACGGCGCACCGTTCTCGCCAAACACCTTCGCCGCTTGTTGGAAAACCTTCGTGCCGACGAAGCGGAAAATCTCCGGCGTGCTCGCCAGGCGCGCGGAGCTGAACGTCTCGGTGTGCCAGCCTTTGACGACGACAATCGCGCGCTCGACGGAAGCCAGATCCGCCGAGGTGAACACAAACGGCAGTTCAGCCGGCGGCTTCTGCGGTCGCGGATTCAGGACAAAGAAATCAATGTCGTCGTCCTCGCGTTTGGCCTGCGCGATGTATTTGCGCTGTTGCCGGACGAGAAACGCGTGCTGCTCGAAGTATTCGCGGACGATGGTTTCGCTGACGGCGCTCATGGCAAAACCGGAGGGGCGGTTGGTTGAAGGCTGCCGGTTGCAAGTTGGCGCGGCACGAAAGTCCACTTGCCACTTGCAACCTTCCACTTGCAACGGTCCTTCGCTGCGTTCACCGGTGTCCCTCTGTGGTTAAGACTTCTTGAATCGCGGCGAGCGGCACTTTCTGCCCCCAAACCACTTTGCCGATGCGGTTCGCGAGCACGAACTTGATTTCGCCGTTGCTCACCTTTTTGTCCAGCTTCATCGCGGCGAACAGTTTGGCCCGCTGGCCCGCGTTCAACTTCACCTGGGTCGGCAGTCCCGCACTGCGGAACAGGTCCGTGATGCGTGTCACATCTTTCATGGGCAATCCCGTCAGCTTCGCCGAAAGGCGCGCGGCCGCAATCTGCCCGATGGCAATAGCCTCGCCGTGCAGATATTTGCCGTAACCGGAAATGGCCTCGATCGCGTGGCCGATGGTGTGACCGAAATTCAAAATCGCGCGCAGCCCGCCCTCGGTTTCGTCCTGGCCCACGACGGCGGCTTTGATCTGGCAACAGCGTGCCACGATGGCGGCGAGAATTTTCGGTTCGCGGCGCAACAACGCGGGCAGCTCGCGCTCCAGGCGGGCAAACAGCGCCGGATCGTAGATGATGCCGTACTTGATGACCTCGGCGAGCCCGGCGCGGTATTGCTGTGTAGGCAAAGTGCCGAGCGTGTGGAGATCGCAAAGCACGAGGCGCGGCTGATGAAATGCGCCGACCAGATTCTTGCCGGCCTTCAAGTTCACGCCGACTTTGCCGCCGACGGAACTGTCCACCTGCGCGAGCAACGTGGTCGGCACCTGCACGAACGGGATGCCCCGCAGGTAAGTCGCGGCGACGAAGCCCGCGAGATCGCCCACCACACCGCCGCCGAGTGCGATGATAAATGAATTTCGTTCGAGTCGGTGTGAGGCGAGCCGGTCGTAGCAGGATTGCACGGTCTTCAGACTCTTGGCGGTTTCGCCGGCGGGCACCACGATGAGCGACGGTTCAAATCCCGCCCGGATGAGCGAGTTGTAGGCGGGCTTGGCGTATTGGCGACCAACGTTGGTGTCGGTGATGATGGCGCAGCGCGAACCGAGCTTCAGCCGCGCACATTCCGCACCCAGGCGATGGAGCAGGCTGTCACCAATTTTGATGGCATAGCGGCGTTGGCCGAGAGGAACATTGACGATGCGCACGGGCCAAGGATAAGAACTGGCGCGGCGCTGTCAAAGATTTCGCCGCGCTTGGAGGGCGAACAATTCTGGGATTACTTCCGGGGGCGGCGTTCGGGCGATTAATTTTGCCCTGTTATCCGTCAGCATCGTCGCAAGCGCGCGGGTTTTTCAGGAGCGCGGACAGCCTTGTCCGCGGGTTCCTGTCACACCAGTGTTTTCGCGCGGACAGAGCTGTCCGCGCTCCGAACTCGCATCAGCGGGCGCGGGCGGGGAACTCGCGAATCCGGATGTTCCGAAACCAAGTTTCACGGTGGTGGTCGGTCAGCAGGATGGGGCCTTTGATTTTCTCGCCGAACCCCCGGGCGTCCTTGAATTTGCTTTTCGCAATGGCCGCCTGCAACTCCGGGCTGCCCAGTTCGTACGCGAGAACTTTCTCACCGTTGAGCCAGTGTTCAACGTGCTGGCCTCGAATCACGAGGCGCGATTGGTTCCATTCGCCCGGCGGATTGACGCGGGGCTGGGTCTGCGGTGGCAATACGTCGTAGCACGAGGCCGTCTGGTGTTTTGGGTCCGGCAGCGTGGCGTCGTCAACCATCTGATATTCGTGGCCCGGTGAATTGGGCCGGGCCTCGGTGACCAGATACTTGAGGCCGTTGTTGCCGTTGGGGCCGATGCGCCATTCCCATTCCAGTTCGAAATCCGTAAATTGGTCCAAGGTGATAATGTCGCCGCCTCCGCCACTCGCGACCAGGTGCAGACAGCCGTTTTCCACAACCCATCCGTGCTTCGGAAAATCCGGCCGACCATAACCGCGCCAGCCCGCCGTGGTCTCGCCGTCGAAAAGCGGTTTCCACGCGCCGGTTGCGCGATCCGAGGCACAAGCGCCGAGCAGGCAGGCCGCAGTGATCAAGGAAACAACTGCAAATCGGTGGATTGAAAGGAAGTACATGGTCGAAATGATTTGCGGGTTGTTACCTTGGACGACCGCATTGGTCAATGGCATTTCAGTCGG
>CAYHFK010000284.1:0-6501 GCA_964355895.1 uncultured Bifidobacterium sp.
ATTTTCGTGACCGTCTTCGCGCAGACGTGCGCGGGGGCCGCCGCGTACTCCGGGCACGCGCCGCCGCCGCAGAGCCTGCTCCAGTGGGCGGGTCTGATCGGCGACTTCTTTTTGGTCCTGTGTTTGGAAGCTTGGCGGCGGCCGCTCCACGCCAGCTTCGTGAGGCAATTGCATTATCATGGCCGTTACGAACGCCGCACCCGCAAACATTTTGGGGAAACGCTCATGAATTTATCCTGACGCCGATGCGCTGCCTGCGGCGCTGGTCGTCGCAGCGCGACGACCCTGCCTTCAACTGCGGCTGTCAACCGCAGCTTGTCCCCGCCACGCTCCCTTGTTAGTCTTGGCGCATGGGACGTCAATGGTTGCATGCTAAACGGCTGGTCGCCGGGCTGAAAAAGGGCCGCACGACCGGCAAACTCGTTCGCGAAATTTCCGTGTCCGCCCGCATGGGCGGCCCGGACCCCGCCATGAACGCGCGCCTGGCCACCGCCGTGGACAAGGCGAAAAAGGACAGTGTCCCGCGCGACGTGATCGAACGCGCCATCAAGAAAGGCGCGGGCACGGGCGACGAAAAGCTCATCATGGAGCACATCGTTTTCGAGGGTTACGCGCCGCACAAGGTGGGCGTCATCGTCGAGGTCTATACCGACAATGTGAACCGGACCGCCCCCGAAGTCCGGGTGCTGTTCAAGAAAGGCCAGTTGGGCACGGCGGGCAGCAACAAGTTTCTGTTCGATCATGTTGGCCTCGTGGAAGCGCATCATTCCGACGCGAACATTGACCGGGAAGCCGCCGCCATCGAAGCCGGGGCGAATGAAGTCGAACCGCTCGCCCACGAACAAAACGACGACATCCCCGAAGGCGCGGTGGGCGCGCGCTTCATCTGTGATCGCACCGCAGTGCATGCGGTGGTGAAGTGGCTGGCCGCGAACGGCTGGACGGTGGTGACGAGCGAACTGGGCTATGTGCCGAAACAAATTCCCGAACTCACCGACGCGCAAAAAGCCGAGGTCGGCGAATTTTTGCAGACGCTCGACGACCACGAGGATGTCCACCGCGTGTGGGCGGCAATGAAGTAGCGCTGCTACGACGCGCGCCGCCGATACCGCAGGATTTTGAACTCCGGCGTGGCGCGAATCTCCTCGGCCAGTTCGAACCGGTCTTCAAACGGCGGGAAGAAAGTGTCGCCGGCCACTTCGCGTTGGACGAGCGTGAGCAACAACCCGGCGCACTGCGGCAATAACTGTTCGTAGATTTGCGCGCCGCCGCAGATAAACACCTGCCGGTCGCCCACCAGCGGGGGCAATTCTTCCAGGGATCGAATCGTCTTCACCCCCGGATGCCGGAAGTCCGAACGGCTCAGGACCATCGTTTCGCGATTCGGCAAGGGCCGGCCGATGGACTCAAAGGTTTTCCGTCCCATCACCAACACGTGGCCGGTGGTCGTCTGTTTGAACCATTGAAAATCCTCCGGCAGATGCCACGGGATTTGGTTGCCCGCCCCAATCACGCGGTTGAGCGACATCGCGGCAATGGCTATGAACGGCTTCACGATGCGGGGGCGGCGACGCTTTTGGCAGCCGCGATGAACGCGCGCACCTTCGCGGGATCCTTTTTCCCGGGCGCGGATTCCACGCCACTCGAAACGTCCACGGCAAACGGCTGAACGCGGCGCACGGCTTCGGCCACGTTTTCCGGCGTCAACCCGCCGGCCAGAAAAATCGGTCGCCCCAGCTTCTTCGCTTCCAAAGCGAGATCCCAGTTGAACTGCTCCCCCGTGCCGCCACGCGCGGCGGGTGAAAAAGCGTCGAGCAACCAGGCGTCGGTTTGGTAACCCGGCAGCGCGGCGAGCGAAGCGGCATCGCGGATCCGAAACGCCTTGAGGCTCATCACGCCGAACTGGGTGCAAAATTCCGGCGGCTCATCGCCGTGAAATTGCAGCAGGCTCACGCCGCACTCGGCGATGGCGCGCTGCACCGCCTCCGCCGACGGATTCACGAATACGCCGACTTTCACGACGTGCGGCGGCAGCGCGCGGGCGATCTCAATGGCGGTGGCCAACGGGACGTGGCGTAGGCTGCGCTCGTAAAACATCAGCCCGATCATGTCCGCGCCCGCGGCGGCGGCGGCGAGGCCGTCGCTCACGCTGGTGAGGCCGCAGATTTTTACATTCACGCTCATGCAATTGCCAGCCCAGCGTAGGCGGGAATCGGAGGGACGGAAAGCGCCGTTTCACGCCGTGCCGCGCCCCG
This sequence comes from uncultured Bifidobacterium sp., assembly GCA_964355895.1. Lineage (GTDB taxonomy): Bacteria > Verrucomicrobiota > Verrucomicrobiia > Limisphaerales > JADLHS01 > JADLHS01. The sequence goes on from CAYHFK010000284.1 coordinate 2,256, forward strand.
GCGACAGCTTGACTTGAAGCGTCAAGTTGGAAACACTTCTCCCCGACGTATGCCGGTAAAAAGCAGTGCGCAAAAAAGTCGTTCCACCCGCCAACAAACGCGGGAGCTGGATGTTCAGATCAATTTCATCGAGGGCGTGGTCCGCCGCGATCCGGGCTACGTGGAGGCGTTGCAACTGCTGGGCGACACCTACACCAAACGCGGCCGTTTCACCGAAGGCTTGGGCGTGGACGAACGGCTCGCGCAACTGGAACCGGGCAACCCGCTGGTCTTCTACAACCTCGCGTGCAGTTACTCGCTCACCGACCAGTGCGAGCTGGCGGTTCAATCGCTTGAACAGGCGTTCCAACTCGGCTATCGCGACTTTGCCTGGCTCGCGCGCGACCCCGATCTCCGCAAGCTGCGCAAGCACCCGCTCTACGCGCAAATCCGCGCCAGCATCCGGCGGCTCAAAACCAACCCGATTTGAACCGGCGCTGGTGTTCGCCCGGCCCGTCGCCTAGCCTCGCGGCATGAACGTCACCGTTCGCGGAAAAACCCGGCCGTACCGCACCGTCACCTTCGACGCGCAGCGCAATCACGTCCGCCTCGTCGAACAACGGTTGCTGCCGCACGAGTTCAAGATCATTGCGCCGCGGACCTTTCGCGAAACGGCCGCCGCCATCCGCGACATGGTCGTGCGCGGCGCGGGCGCCATCGGAGCGACGGCGGCTTACGGGTTGGCCCAGGGCGCCCGGGCCTTTCGCGGGAGCGACCGGAGGAAGTTTTCCCGCCACATTGAAACGGTTTACGCCACACTCAAGGACGCCCGGCCCACCGCCGTGGATCCGGTCAACGCCATGAATGACGTTCGGCAGGCCATGGCGCGGGGCAAGTCGGTCGAGGATCAACAAGCGATCGCGCTCGCCGCCGCCGAGGAATTCGCCAACGAGGATGTGCGCCATTGCGCCGCGATCGGGCGGCACGGCGCGAAGTTGATCCGCAATGGCATGAACGTGTTGACGCATTGCAACGCGGGCTGGCTGGCGTTTGTGGACATCGGCACGGCCACCGCGCCAATGTACGCGGCCCAGGCGGCGGGGAAAAAGTTTCACGTCTTCTGCGACGAAACCCGGCCGCGCTCGCAGGGCGCAACGCTCACGGCCTGGGAACTCGCGCAGCAGGGCGTCGCGCACCAGATCATCGCGGACAACGCCGCCGGTCATTTGATGCAGCGCGGCGAGATTGATCTCGTCATGGTTGGCAGCGACCGCACGCTCGGTCGCACCGGCGAGGTGGCGAACAAGATCGGCACCTACACCAAGGCGGTGTTGGCGAAGCGGCACGGGATTCCGTTCTACGTGGCGATTCCCCTTTCGACGATTGACTGGAATCTGCGGTGCGGGCGGGATATTCCGATCGAAGAGCGGGATGAAAGCGAAGTGCTGGGCGCGTGGGGCGTAACTCAAAGTCCTAACTCTAAAGTCCAAGGTCTAAAGTCAGCGCAGCGCGTGTATGTGCGCGTGGCGAATCCGACGAGCGGGGCGCGGAATCCGGGGTTCGATGTGACCCCGGCGGAATTGATTACCGGCATCATCACCCCGGCGGGGATTTTCAAACCGACCGAGCTGTGGCCCCGCCGCCGCGAATTGGGCTTCTCCACCGGAGCCGGACGGACAAAAACATGAACCACTTCAATCGTCTTTGGGTGTCGCTGGGGCTGATGTTGGCCATGACCAGCGCGGGCGCCCAAGCCGTCAATGATCAGCCCAGTGCTTCGGCGGCGACGAACATCGTTAACAGCTCCAACACCTTTATCGGCTGGTCAACCAACGGCGCTTCCATTGTCCAGCGTTACCGGGTGGCGCGGGAGTGGAAGAGTCCGTTTCCGACGAATAATCCGGTCGTCGCGACGAATCCAATGATAATGAGGATGCGCGCGGCGAACTCGGCGTTCACGAACCAGGTCTTCGTCGGCTTCCTCCCGGAATCCCTGAACCACCTCGTCTGGACCAATTTCATCGCCCACACCAACGGGCGCGATATGAGCGTCTGGTTCCAACGCACGCGACCGACCAGTTGGCCAACCAATGCGCCGCTCCTCCAATGGAACACCAACAGTCTGCTCTGGGGTATGAAGGGGTTGACGGCGCTCAGTCCGTGTTGGGAAGGGGAAGGCTATCCCGGCCAGGTGCCCATCACCTTGCTCACCCGCCGACATGGCTACACGCGCGGTCACAGCATGGGTGCGGAAGGGTTCCACACGCACTGGCGCGGCTCAAAAGTCTGGTTCCTGGCGGCGGATAATTCCCTCGTCACCCGGACGATCCTGCGTGAGGTGGTCCACGCCGGCAAGCAGGGCGACTACACGATGTTCCTGTTCGACCGTGATTTGCCGGACACGATCCAACCCATCCGCGTCGCCGCGCTTGGCGAGGTTCAAGCCCGGTATCTGTCATTGGCCCACGGCGGCGGGAACTGTCCGATCTTCAAAACGGAACAAAGCGGCCAGGTCAGCGCCGACGTGCCCGGCTTCACGGTCAACACCTGGAAAGCCGGGGATTCCGGATCGCCCAATCTGCTTCCCCTGCCGGGCGAATTGGTGTTTATCGGCGGGCGTTCCACTTCCGGTCCCAGCCCTGAGATGCAGGCGGACATGGACGCCCTTTCAAAAATGGAAGGGTTGAACCCGAACGTGTATCAACTCCAGTGGGTGGACTTGTCGCAATATCCGAGTTACTGAACCGGCCATAAAGTCTGGGAGCCAAGTTCGCACCCCGCTCAAATACAAGGGAAACCCCTGGCCCTCATTCCGAGTTCACCCGCGTTGCCGAGCGCCGACTGCGAAGTGAGGGTAACCGGTATGGATACAGCTAAACAACGGACTGACTCCACCACCCTCCGTGGGAATAAAGGCGACAGCCACTTCCTGAGCCTGATTTACACCAAGAAGGTTGTGATTAAGGAAACCCCCATGCGCCTTCACTTGAGCTCAGGGGACTTCTGGACCTTGGATAGTGAAAAGCGCCGGCGACTTCTGAAACTTGGATGTTGAAAGTGCAACAACCTTTGTCCCGCTCGACTACTCTGGAAGAAGCATCAAATCTGAAACTGTCAAAACGTTCGATTGCCCCTTAACCGTAAAATCCAAGCGTGACCCGTTCGGGCTAGGGGGAAATGGTGCGCACTGTAGGGATTGAACCTACGACCCCTTCCGTGTGAAGGAAATGCTCTACCACTGAGCTAAGCGCGCAACCACGAGGAGACTAATCAGTCGCCCGCAGACTTCAAGTCCTTCTTCAGCAGATGGGCGGCAAGGGGGCGCATCCGGGCTGCCCCGGAGGTTCAGTCTGCGGAGGAATCGGAACGCCGTGTGTTCACGCGGCAGCCGCGTGCTTCACCCAGTGGCGGCCGCCTGAAGGCGGCGTGCCGGGGGCAGCAGGCGGCAACCGCCCGGCTCATATTCGCGCTTCCCCGCCGGGCAAAGTTTGTTTGCCAGCACGGCGCGGGATGTTTTAGCCTCTTCCTATGGACTCCACGGATTCGGCCCTGACAGAAGTGTACCACGTCCAATCCTGGCTCTACCTCGCGGGCGTGGTGCTGGTGGGCTTGTTCAATCTCTGGATGATCGTGGACGCGATCCGGCGGCGCGAATGGATATGGGTGGGGATCCTGTTGATTTTCCCCGGCATTTCAACGCTCTGGTATTTTTTCTACCTGTTCCGCGATTCGCCGGCCACGCGGGGCTTTGAATTGCCCGGCGCGCACAATCGCCGCCGTATCAAGGAACTGCAGGCGCAGATTTATCACCTCGACAAGGCGCACCATCACTCGCAGCTCGGGGACGTTTATTTCCAGCAGGGCAAGCTCGACCAGGCTGAGGCGTGTTATCGCGCCGCGTTGGAGCGCGACGGACAGGATCTCGACACCCGTGCCCATCTTGGCCAATGCTTGCTCCGTCAGAAGCGCGCCGCCGAGGCAAAGCCCTTGCTGGAGGGCGTGGTGCGGGAAAATCCGAAACACGACTACGGTCACACGACCATGGCTTTCGCAGAAACCCTCACGGCGCTCGGCGAAACCGACAACGCCCTCGGCGTCTGGCAACACGTCACGGCCAACCACGCCTATCCGCGCGCGAAAGTTCAACTGGCGGAGCTTTACCTGACCAAAGGCCAGCCCGATCTCGCCCGCGCCGAACTCAAAGACGTGCTGGCGGACGATCCGCACGCCCCGACGTTTCAGCGCCGGCGCGATCGCGTCTGGGTGA
>CAYHFK010000285.1:0-4191 GCA_964355895.1 uncultured Bifidobacterium sp.
TGCTGTTGGCTTCCTGTAATCTTGGCGAACTTTCTGGTCCTGTAAACTACTTATTTGGCTTCGCGGTTATGAAAGGCCGCCCCCTATTTGCGGGCGCGCTCCAGCGTGCCGCAGCGATGCGGGGCAACCGGCCTTTTGTCGGAGTAAGCCTTTGACCCCGCATCCGCGCGCCGGATGAGGAGCCGGCCCCACGGCGCAATTCGGGTCAGCGTTGCCGGTTGACGGCGACTTCAACGCGCCTTGGTTGGCTCGGGCGGCAAGGCATTCAAAATGTAGCCGATCAAATTTCGGAAGTCCGCGTCCGGCATCTGTTCCAAACCTTCGGGCATCACGGACAACTCGCTCACGCGCAGCCGCTCGATGTCGCTCCGGGCGATGACTTCCTCTTTCGGCCCGGCGGCGAGCAATTTAACATGCGAAGCGGTGTCCTCGACGAGTCGCCCAGCCACACTGCGGCCATCCTTGGTTTCGACTTCCACGCTTTCATAGCCTTTGCCGACGATCTGGTTTGGGTCAATCACGTTGGCCAGCAACGCGTCGAGGCTCGCGCGCCCCACGCCGGTCAGGTCCGGCCCCACGTCCGCGCCTTCGCCGTGGAGCTTGTGACAGACGAAACAAGTTTTTTGCGCGAGCGCGTGTCCCGCCGGCATATCGGGCGACCCGCCTCGCAAAATCATTTCCTTTTTCTCCGCGATGATTTTCTGCTTGTCCGCGTTCGCGGGGCGAATCCGGCCGATGGCCTGCATCGCGCGCTGGCGAACGATGTCGTCCTGGTTCTGGCCGAGCCGCTGAACGGCGCTCGCCGACAGCTCGCCGGCAGCAATTTCCTTGGCTTCAATGGCGGAAAGCAGCGCGAGAACCCAGCGCCCGCGCGACAACAGCACATCGACGGTCGCCGCGCGCTCGGCTGGGGTAAAGCTCTTCCAACCCGCAACCAACTTCCCGCTGATGGTCTCGTCGTCCATTTCACCCAGCGCACGAATCGCCTCCACGACCAGTGGTTCAGGATTGTCCTGGGCAATCAGTTTCAACAACGCCTCACGAGCAGCGTCACTTTTCAACTGCCGGGCGGATTGAATCGCCGTCGTGCGTTCGGCGATGCTGGCTTGCGAGTCGTTGATCGCGGCGAGGGTTTTCTCGACGGCTGTGGCGTCGCCCCAAAGCGTGCCAAGTTGGCGAGCGCGCGCTTGCAATTGCGCGTTGCCGCTGGCATTCAGCTTGGCGATGACTGCGGTTGTATCGAGCGTGGGCCGCATCGGCTTGGCTTGCTGGCCTTCGATCAAGCCATCAAGAGCGGCAAGGGTGATGACGGCGTCTTGGTCGCCAATGGCGGAGAGAAAACCCAACGCACGGTTCATGTTGGCGGCCTCGCCCGTATCGCAGAGCCGGCGCATGGCTTTGCGGGAGAGAATTCCGCTGAGCGGCATCGTGGCCGAACCGTTTTCGGCGAGCCAGCGCAGGCCCGGCTCGGGATTCCGCGCCAGTAGAGGCTCGCCCGCGAGCCAGATCATGTAGTTCACGAGCGGGTCTTTGGCGTCCGCAGCCGACTTGATCAGGTTGGCCAGAACTTTTCCCACCGGCGCGGTGTCGTTGATTTCGTAATCCGTGACGAGCCGGCTGGAAACGATTCGGCGAACGGCGGTGGCGACGGCAAGTTGCACGCGCGGGTCGGGATCGGTTGCGAGGTGTTCCAGTTCCGCGATCTCTTCGGTGGATGAAGTGCCATCTTGGGCCACGCGCCAGGCGGCCATGCACCGGCGCAGCCACTCCTCGGGAACAACCGTGCTCACCGACCAGACTACCGAGCGAGGAATTGGCGTCCCCAAATCCTCATTTAACCAAAACGCGGCGATGCGGGCCGGGATGGAAGTCTTCTGGTTCAGCGTATTGACCAATGTATGGATGAAGTCCGGCTCGCCTTGGAACTGCTGGTTGAGTTGCTGGTATCTCGTCATTCGGTCACGCAATAGTCGCTGCGCCGTCCGCTGCCGCCAGACGTTCGGGTGATCAAACATCTTCACCAGCTCAGTGCCGGTCAGTTTTGACAAGTCCATGTTCACGTCCGGCCGCGGCGGGATTTTTTTGGCCGCTTCCTTTCCGACATAAACGACCCGCCAAATCCGCCCGCGCTCGCGGTCCACGCCTTCCGGGTCGGCATTGGCGTTTTGGTAGCACGGATACTTGTCGCACCAGTCGGCGATCCACAGCGCGCCGTCGGGACCAACCTGTTCGCTGATCGGGCGAAACCAGCCGTCGCTCGTCGTGAGAAAATCTTTCTCCGGGACGGCCTTGAAGCTCGCGCCGTTCGGGATGAGGCGGTCGTGATTGATGGCGTTCTGGTGAATGTTGCCCATGAACACACGGCCCTGATACTCCGCCGGAAACTGGTCGCCCTGGTAAACACAGATGCCGCAGTAAGCCGCCATGTGATGCTTGTGCTCCACGATGGACGGCAAAATCTCGTACGCGTAAGGATTCGACGGCGTGCCGGCCTGCCGCTGATAACTGCCCCCGGGCGCAATATGAAAAAGATGGTCAATCACGCACGCACTCACGAACGCGTTGCCCGCCGCGTCGAAGTCCACCCCCCACGGATTGCTCGTGCCCTCGGCGAAGACCTCGAACTTCTTCGTGCGCGGATGATAGCGGGCGACGGCGGCGGTGACCTCCACGCCCGGCTCGCTAGCTTCGGGGATTTTCACCTTGGAATGGGTGAAAATGCCGTGCGTCATGTACAGCCAGCCGTCCGGTCCCCACGTAAATCCGTTCAGCAATTCGTGCCGGTCTTCCCGGCCGAAACCGGTGAGCAAGACTTTGCGCGTGTCGGCGCGGTCGTCGTGGTTGGTGTCCTGGAGAAACAACAAATCCGGGGCCTGGCCGACATAGACGCCGTCGTTGCCGATCAGAATTCCGGTGGCCAGGTTCAGGCCGTCGGCGAAAACGGTGACTTTGTCCGCACGCCCGTCGTTGTCGGTGTCTTCGAGAATCTTGATGCGGTCGCGGCCCTTCTGTCCGGCGGGTGCGCCGAGCGGATACTCGTAAAGCTCGACGACCCACAACCGCCCGCGCTCGTCCCAGGTCATCGCCACGGGGTTGACCACGTCCGGCTCGGCGGCGAAGAGGCGCACTTCAAAACCGTCGGGCACGACGAATTTCGTTTGCGCGGCGGCGGGCGACAGCGCGGGCGTTTCGGTGGGCGCATGCGGGCCGGTGAGTTGTTTGCCCGCCGCGCGAACGGAACCGGCTCCGGTCAGGATCAGCAGGCAACAGGCGATGGGTATTTTCATTGAGCGGTGGGCGCCATTGTGGAGGCGCAGATTCGCCGGCGGCGAGAAAAATTTCTTTCGTGCCCGCCCGCCGCCGTGTTCACTGGACGGGATGAAAGCAGTCATTCTGGCCGCCGGCAAAGGCACGCGCATGAAGGAACTCACCAATGAGCTTCCCAAACCCATGCTCCCGGTGCAGGGCAAACCCATCCTGGAACACATCCTCCACGGGCTGATCGCCGCCGGCGTGCATGAAATATTCATCGTCACGGGCTGGAAGGCGGAGGTCATTGAAAGCCACTTCGGCGACGGTTCCAAATGGGGCGTGCGCATTTCCTATGGCCGCCAACTCGTCCAAGACGGCACGGGCAAGGCGCCGGAACTCGCGAAGAGTTTCATGGGCGCGTCACCCTTCATCCTCACCTACGGCGACATTCTCGTGCCGCCCGAGACGTATCAACAGATGGTGCATCGCTTTCAAGAGGGTTATTACTCCGGCGTCATCACCGTCACGCCCGGTGAGGATGTGACCAAAGGGGGGCTGAATTTTTTCGACGAACAGTTTTGCCTCAAGCGCCTCGTGGAAAAACCGTCCCCCGCCCAGATCGAGGAACTCCGGCGCACCGGCTGGCTCAAGCCCGGCCAGCCCGCGTGGTACAACGCCGGCATTTACATCTTCAAGCCGTTGCTCTTCGAGTTCACGGCGAAGCTGGAGAAATCCCCGCGTGGTGAATACGAACTCACCGACGCCATCAGCGCGTTGATCGCAACGAAGCACACGCTCGCCGGGCTGGAAATTCAAGGCCGTTGGGTGGACGTGCGCGACCCGGAAGTGCTCGCGTCCTTGGAGAACCAGCCGGTTTAGCTTTTCCTGTCACCCCGATGTCACCCCTCGAACCGCCCGACAGCCATTGGCTCGACGCCG
>CAYHFK010000285.1:4291-6496 GCA_964355895.1 uncultured Bifidobacterium sp.
TGGCTCGACGCCGTGGCGGCCGGCGAACGTTTGCTGCGCGTTTGTCCGGACGATGCGAACGCCTGGGTTCACCGGTCTTACGCGTTGCACGAGTTGCGGCGCACGCGCGAGGCGTTTGACTTGTTGCGGCCGGCGGTCGGGCGTTTCCCGAAGGAAATCATCATCCCCTACAACCTCGCCTGCTACACGTGCCAACTCGGCGATCTGGCCGCCGCCCGGCGTTGGTTCGAGCAAGCGCTCGCGCTGGACGACCACGCGGAGGAAAAGCGGCACCGGCTGCGCGCCGCCTTGGAAGACGCGGACTTGCAACCGTTGTGGCCGGAATTGCGGGACCGGCTTTCAAACTTGGAAACCAAAGCCGGTTCGTAAGGGCCAGGCCGGGCGGCGGAGCCGACGAACCATGCCTCGCTCAAGCGGCTGATGCGTTCGTTGAAAGCAAGTCACCATCGGTCCTCGTCTGACCCAGGCAAAAAAACGGTTAACCTTTGACAATTTCCGCGTTGACGGTTTTTCCCCAGGGCGGCACAGTGGCGACGAAGGCGTAACGCTTGGCGTTTGTCTGGTGGCCAGCGTTGCGAGTGTTCAAAGAGTTTTTATTATGAACGCAACGCTGGCCAGTCCCCACAAGAAGCGGGTGCAGTCCATGCTCGACCACGCCAGTGGCGACAAGCGCTTCAAGATCCTGGAAGTCCACATGAAGAAGCACCAGTTCCGCCACGACGCGCTGATCGAGGTGCTGCACAAGGCGCAGGAGCTGTTCGGCTTTCTCGAAGACGACCTGCTGCTGTTCGTTTCCTACAAGCTCAAGCTCCCAACGAGCCGCGTGTACGGCGTCGCCACCTTCTACCATTTCTTCACGCTCAAACCCAAGGGCGAGCACACCTGCGTCGTCTGCATGGGCACGGCGTGTTACGTGAAAGGCGCGGACCAGGTCATCGCGTCCGTCCGGGAGCGGCTCCAGATCAAGCCCGGTGAAACGACGGCGGACAACCGGGTTTCGCTGCTCACCGCGCGCTGCATCGGCGCGTGCGGCATTGCGCCGGCGGTGGTGTATGACGGCACGGTCACGCCGCGCCAGACCTCCGAGTCCGCGCTCGAACACCTCAAGCAGTGGGAGGCAAAATGATTCTCAACGATCTGCTCCAAATCAAAGAAAAGGAACTGGCCGCGCGCAAAAAGATCACGCTGCGCTGTTGCCTGGCCGCCGGGTGCATGTCGTCCGATTCCAAGGGTGTCAAAGCGCAACTGGAAAAAGCCGTGGCTGAATCCGGCTTGCAGGATCAAGTCGAGGTGCGCGGCGTCGGCTGCATGAAACTTTGCTGCGAAGGGCCGCTGGTTCAGGCCGATCCGCAGAATTCGCTCTACGTGAAAGTCACCGCGGAGCACGCACCTTCAATCGTCGCTGCGCTCAAGGGCGGCAAAGCGAATGCTGAGCAGGGGGACCCCAACGCGGCTTTCTTCACGAAGCAACTCTCTATCGTCCTTGCCAACAGCGGCGTTGTGGATCCGGAACGCATCGAAAGCTACATCGCCGCGGATGGTTATAAGGCGCTTCTCCACGTGCTGCGTGAAATGACGCCGAAGGAAGTCGTGGACGCCATGGTCAAAAGCGGCTTGCGCGGCCGCGGCGGCGCAGGTTTCCCCACCGGACTCAAATGGGGCACGGTCGCTAAATCTCCCGGCGCGAAAAAATACGTCATCTGCAATGCCGACGAAGGCGACCCCGGCGCGTTCATGGACCGCAGCGTGTTGGAAAGCGATCCTCACAGCGTGCTCGAAGGCATGGCCATCGCGGCGTATGCGGTCGGCGCGGACCAGGGCTTTATCTACGTGCGCGCCGAATATCCGCTGGCCATCGCGCGTTTGCAGATCGCCATCAAGCAGGCAAAGCAAATGGGTCTGCTGGGCAGCGGTATTTTTGAATCACCGTTCAATTTCAATGTGGACCTGCGCATCGGCGCGGGCGCGTTTGTCTGCGGCGAGGAAACCGCGCTCATGGCGTCGGTCGAAGGCAAACGCGGCACCCCGCGTCCGCGGCCGCCGTTCCCGGCGGAGAGCGGCTTGTATGGCTGCCCCACGCTCATCAACAACGTCGAGACCTTCGCCAACGTGCCGCCGATCTACCGCAACGGCGCGGAATGGTTCGCGGGCATCGGGACGGCGAAGAGCAAGGGCACAAAAGTTTTTGCGCTCGCGGGAAAGATC
>CAYHFK010000286.1:0-6493 GCA_964355895.1 uncultured Bifidobacterium sp.
GACCGGGAGATAAGAAAACAACCAACAAAGAATACAGTTATGAAAACAAAATTGATTATTACGACGGGGGCGCTGCTGTTGAGCCTGTTCGCAGTCCAGTCCAAAGCTGCCACGAACGAATTCGCGCCGGACAAAGAAGGATTCATCCGCGACTGGCTGCTGTTGGCCCCCATCCAACTGGCCTCGGACAGCGACGGGGCGGAGGCCATCAACAAAGATCAAGTTGCCGACGAAGGACTCCTGAAGCCGAAGGCGGGAGACAAGGTCACCGTGGGCGGCAAAGAATTGGCTTGGAAGAAAATCAAAGCCACGGACTACTATTTTGACCTGAACGCCATCCTGAACAAGGACACCGAAAAGACGGTTGGCTACGCCGTTACTTACGTTCGCGCCGACGCGGAGCGGAGCAATTTGCAGTTGAAGATGGGCAGCAATGACCAGGGGAAAGTGTATCTCAACGGGAAACTCTTGCTGAAAAACGCCGAGCCCCGCCCGCTGGATCAAGACTCCGACGTCGCCCGCAACGTCACGCTGAACAAAGGCGTGAACGTGGTGGTTTTCAAAGTCTTCAACGAAGGGAATGACTGGCAGGGCTGTTTGCGTTTCACCGACGCGACCGGCAAGGCCGTCACCGGCCTGGTCATCCAGTTGGAGCCATAAGTTGGTGCGCTTAAGGTGCGGCTCGGGCCAGCGGGCCCGGCCGCACCAATCCAGCCAAAGAGCAGGTCTGGCCAGGTGCAGGGCAAGGCAGCCGCCGAGGGGTTAACTGAGTTAAAAAGGGTTGGCCCATGGAGGCGCTGGGGGGGAGTTTGACCCGCTGGAAGCCCCTCGGTAGCTGTTTCGTCACGGTAAACTAGGGGCTAACACGCGCTCACAGTTCTTAACCAAGACCGAGCAGGAAGATCACATGTCGCTAAATCGAGAAATCAATCGTCGGCAGTTCATTGCCACGAGCGGGAAAATCGGAATCGGCGTAGCTGTGCTGGGCGGCGTCAGGAGTTGGGCCGCCGCGCCGCGAATCATCGGCGCGAACGAGCGCATCCGGCTGGCGGTGTGTGGCGTGCGCAAGCGCGGCTTTGATCATGTGCGGTTGTTCTCCCAGATTCCCAATGTGTCGGTGGAAGCCATTTGCGACATTGACGAGAACCTGCTCCGGGAACGCCTCGCCAAGATGGAGGAGCTCAAACTGCCCAAACCCAAAACGTACACCGACGTTCGCAAGCTGCTGGAGGATCCGTCCATTGACGCCGTGTGCATTGCCACGCCGCATCACTGGCACTCGCTCATCGCGATCTGGGCGATGCAGGCAGGCAAGGACGTGTATGTCGAGAAGCCGTGTTCGCATAATTGGTGGGAGGGCCGCCAATTGATTCGCGCGGCCAAACGGTACAATCGCATCGTCCAGCACGGCACGCAGACCCGCTCGTCCACTTCGGCCAAGGAAGCAATCGCGCATGTGCGCAAGGGATTGATCGGCGAGGTTTATCTCGCGAAGGGCCTGTGCTACAAGCGACGGAACTCCATCGGGCACACGCCCGTGGAGCCGGTGCCCGCCGGAGTGAATTATGATTTATGGACCGGCCCGGCGCCCGTGCATCCGTTCACGCGCAACCGTTTTCACTACAACTGGCACTGGTTCTGGGAATACGGAAATGGCGACCTGGGGAATCAGGGCGTGCATCAAGTTGACATCGCGCGCTGGGGACTCGGCGTGGGCTTCCCGAACAAGGTGACGGCCATGGGCGGCCATTTCGTGAACGACGACGATCAGACGACGCCCAACACGCTCATGTGCGCTTTCCAATTCGACCTGCCCGGCGGCAAACGGAAAATGATCGAGTTCGAAGTCCGCCACGGCATCACCAATCGCGAGGCGGACATCGGCACCGAAAAAATGGGGAGCGGCAATCAAGGCCCCAATGTCATTGGCAACATCTTCTACGGTGCCGACGGCTACCTCGCGCTCGGCGATGAAGACACCGGCAACGCCTACCAGGCCTGGCTCGGCTCGGACATGAAAGCCGGCCCCAGCGGACACCAGGGCGGCAGCCGCTATCATTTCGGGAATTTCATCGAGGTGCTGCGCAGCCGCAAGCAGGAGGATTTGAACGGGCCGATTGAGGAAGGCCACATCTCCTGCACCCTCGTGCATCTGGCCAACGCCTCTTACCGACTGGGCCGCACGTTGAATTTCGACCCCGTGAAGGAAGAAGTCATCGGCGACGCCGAGGCCAATCGGCTGCTGCGCGACGCGGATCGAGGTTACCGAAAGGGATTTCGGATTCCTGAGCGAATTTGAACCCGACATCTGAACCAGAGCTTCGCAGCCGGGGTAGGGTCATCGCGCTGCGATGACCAGCGCCGCGCAGTAGCGGCGCAACGAACCACTCGCCGCGAGCGCTCTTGGCAAATCGTTCCGGCCCTGCACGGGCCGGTTGGTCGGCGCAGCGCGCCAACCCTACCTCACTCACGCCTAATGTGGATGGACAGGCAAACATGGCCGCTACCGTCCCGTTGACTCCCGTGGTTTTTCCCGCTTCCGCCCAAGATTTTTTGTTCGGTTTCGCCCTTCGGCGGCGTTTTACTGGTGATTGAACATGACGGACCACCAAACCTTGCTCGCCGAATACACCCGGAACGGCTCGGACGCCGCCTTTCGGGAACTGGCCACCCGTTACGTTGACCTGGTCTTTTCGACGGCACTCCGGCTGGTTGAGGGCGACACGCATCGGGCGGAAGATGTGGTGCAGTCCGTCTTTGTGGACCTGGCCCGAGTCGCGCGGACGCTTCCTGCGGATGTTAAACTGGGCGGTTGGTTGCACCGGGACACCTGTTTCGTGGCTGCCACCCTCATGCGCGGCGAACGCCGTCGCCAGGCCCGCGAAAGGCAGGCCGTGGAAATGAATACGCTGCAAAACCACTCCGACGCGGACTTCTCCCAGGTCGCGCCGCTGCTCGACGAAGCCATCAATGAACTGGGCGAAGCGGATCGCACCGCCATCCTGCTCCGCTTTTTTGAGCAGCAGGATTTCCGCGCGGTCGGTCAGGCGCTGGGCAGCAACGAAGACGCCGCGCGCATGAGAGTGACGCGCGCCTTGGAGAAATTGGAGGAGTTCCTGAAACGCCGGGGTGTCACGACCACCGCCGCGAGCCTTGGTGTGGTGCTCACGGCCAACGCCGTCCAAGCCGCGCCCGTCGGATTGGTCGTCATGGTTTCAACCGCTGCCGCCATGGCGACAACAACACTCACCGCACCGCTAACGGCAACCGCGTTCAAGGCTATCCGCTCGCTCGCACCGCAAGCCGGAAAAGCTCTCTTGATTCTGGTTCTCGTTGGCTTGGCCGTTCTTTTCCTGAAGCGCGAACATGCCCCGAGGATCGCGGCGGGAGGTCGCGATACCGCGATCAACTCGCAGGCGCAGAACCAATTGCCACCCGGCGTGGTTGAAACAGCCGATCAGTCACCAGCACTGGCCAACACCGGCCAGAGCCTGCGCTTCTGCGTCATCCATGCAGACAAAGAGTCGCCGCTCTCAAAGACCAGACTGACGGTGGTCTGGAGTCCCGATTTCCCGACGCACTCGACGAATGCCGTTATAACTGACCGGCAAGGGACAGCGATCCTGCCTGTTAATCGGGCGGCCGGCAAAGACTGGAGCTACCGCATTGAGGTTTTTCGGAATGGTTTCGTGCCGAAATACGTGAGTTGGTCAGAACGGCAGGGCGACGAACCGAGGGACATTCCGAACGAATACACCACCAAACTGACTCCGGGGGTGAACATCGGCGCAATGGTCATGAATGAAACAGGCGAGCCGATTTCCGGCGCGCGGGTGGTTTTCGATGTTCCCAAGGACGGGTCACCCGCCGAATCTCTCGACCGAGAACGCCTCACAGTCACGCGGGAATACCATGTGGAACTCACAGATGGCCAAGGCCGTTGGCAGTGCAGCCACGTTCCGTCTCAATTTGGCAAGATCATGTTCAAGGTTGCCCATTTGGAATATGCGCCTCGACCGTTCGGGTCAGCGGCGCTCGGTGCGACCACCAACCACGGCACAGCCTATCTGGCAGAAGCGGATCTGCGGAACGAAACTGCGGTCATGATGCTCACGCACGGAGGCGTGGTCGCGGGCGTGGTCCTGGACGAGGCAGGCGCTCCTGTGCCTGGTGCGAAAGTCACGCTCGACCACCAATGGGCAGAACCAACAGCCAGTCAAATAACCGGCGCAGACGGTTGCTTCAAATTCATCAACATTGCGCGGGCAATCCCAGAAGCACCTGCGAACTCGATCTGTTCTCTCACAGTCCAGGCTGAGGGCTACGGCCCGGCGGATTTCACCTTCCAGGGTTCTGTGCAACCGGAAGAATCCCGATTGGTCATTACCAGGGGAGCCGAACTGCGTGGCCGGGTTGTGGACGATTTTGGTCAACCTGTTCCGAAGGCCACCATCCAGATTTGCAGTCAATCGAATGTCAAGCGGTTCGAGTGGAGTGCCGTCACAGATGCAGAAGGCAGATTTACCTGGACCGCAGCGCCGCCCAAACCCGAGTTCTACGTGGTTTCGGCCTCAGGTTATCAACCGATGGACGCGATCAAACTGACGCCAGATGACAAGGAATGTTTGATCACTTTGCATCCCAACTCACCGCCCGCACTGATGTTTGGGATGGTCGTTGATGCTTCAACTCGAAAACCCATCGAGCATTTTCAGGTGTGGATGTCATTCACCGAGAAGATCTACACCGGCTATGCCGAGCCAATGGACTCACCGCGCCCGCCCCGCCTCCGGGCCGTCGGCGAGAATGGTACGTTTTCGTTCACCAATCACGACCCCGTCGTTGCCTTAACTTTGGAAGTGCGCGCCGACGGGTATCGGTCGGCACAAAAACGCAACCAAGGTTCAGTCACGAATGGCACCAGTTTCGATTTTCAACTTGAGCCGGCTGCACTCTTGGCAGGTGAAGTGCATTCGCCGGATGGAGCCCCCGTTGCCAAAGCGATCGCGATGCTGCTGACCGATCAGAAAGGAGTTTACATGCGGTTGCCCGGCCAGTTTGATCTCACATTGTCAGGCGCGAGCCATGCGGAAACCGACGCGCAGGGGCGATTTGCGGCCACACCAACAGGGAACGTGAGGAACATCCTCATCGCGGCCCCGGAAGGATTCGCCTCGGTCACGCCCAAAGAATTGGCCGCCGCACCGAGCGTAACCCTGCAACCTTGGGGGTGCGTGATGGGAATTCTGAAGGTGGGCAATCAGCCCGGCGCCAACGAGACGATTGATCTTAGCTACTTGCCGTTGTCTGGAGAACGCAATGGCTGCTCGCTATTTCTGGAAACCAAGACCGACACCGCGGGCCACTTTGTTTTCAAGGGCGTGCCGCCCTGGAATCTGAAACTCGCCCACCGACCGCGCTTCACAGAAGGCCCATTTAGCACGATTCCGTCCACCCTCCAAACGCAAATTACTGTGGTGGCTGGCCAGACGAACTTCGTTGCACTGGGAGGGACCGGCTACAAGGTCGTTGGCAGCGTCAAATTACCAAGCAGCGAACCGGAAAGTCAGATTGATTGGCAATCGGACGTTCAGACGCTGACAACGAAGCCGCCAGGCTTCCCAGAACGACAAGCCTTCAGCTCCCAAGCTGCCTGGATGAAAGGGTTGGAAGACGTGAAAAACTACTGGCAGTCGGAAGTCGGTCAGGAAGCAGAACGCAATCGAAAAGCCTACGTGTTGATCTTCGAGAAGAACGGCTCCTTCAAGATTAACGATGTTGTTCCTGGCACTTACGAGTTGAGGATCGCGCTTTCGGGTGCCGGCACGCTGACCACGGAAATCACCATCCCCGAATCCGCCGACCAAGACGGAGGGACAATTGATCTGGGCGTACTCGAACTGCAAGCCCGGCGGACCCGAGCGAGCACACAAGCGGAACCGAAGTCAAATTGACTCTGAATGTAGGCTGCCAAGTTGGGTCACGATGGTAAGCCTTGCGCGGCAGTTTGATGTTCTTGATATTCGCCGGGACTTTGCGGTGAGCAGTGTGGTTTGCACGTCGGCCTTCGCGAAGCCGTAGAGGCCGAACACCTGCGGGTCAATCTGGCGCCAGAGACTGGCGTCCTGGCCTTCTCAGCCGCACAGGTTCTGGACGATCAGCGTTTCAGGTCCGACGCGCGCCCGCAGCCAGTCGAGCCACCCGGCCTCCGGACTTTCGTTCAGCACCCAGGCCGATCCAACGTGTGGGAAGACGAATGAATCTCAACTCTTTCCTGCCGCGGTTTCGCGGCACTTGCGGACGATGTAGCTGGTCAGCGCCCGGCGCAACCACGCCCGACGCTGTGCGGTGATGGCGCGCCGATGTCGTGGCGCATCTCGTCCATGCCGGTCGTCCATGCCGGGAATGAACCGGCCCCCGGCGCGCGCGCCAATCAAATCACAATTCGTCGCCCGGCTGAGGCGGCACGTCCGGCACGGAGGCCAGATACTTC
>CAYHFK010000287.1:0-2414 GCA_964355895.1 uncultured Bifidobacterium sp.
AGATACCAGTTCTCCCCGGCCACCACCGGCACACGATGTGGTATTTCGTGCGGTGCTGGCTCGGCATGGCTGCAGGCATTGGGGTGTTCGGACTTGGTATTCATTGGCAGTGTGTCGCCGTTCAGGTGGTGGGCGGAGTTTTAGCTTTCGCGGCGTTTGTGTGGATGTTCAGCACCATCGGTCGCGCACAGTCAGCGCGGTGTCCGTCTTGTTCGGCGATGATGGAGCAGGGTTGGGACGAGAAGCGCCAGAGTTCGGATGGCGTGTTCGCATGTCCACAGTGCCAGAGTCGGTGGCGCACGCCAGCAACTTGGGGCTTTGAGTAGAGTACGACCGTCTGGCCTCTTGAGAAACAAACTCTGCAAACTCATGCAACTGGGAAGAGTTTGAATCCTTAGCTGGCGGCACTTTGTTGGAGGCGTTGGAGACGTTAGGGAAGCGCTGATTTAATCAGCACTCAGAAAATTTGACTCGGTTTCGACCGTCGAAATCACCTTCCATTGAAATCATAATCGCTCCTGCGACATCCTAGGCGACATCTGGAAATCTGAAGTTCAGGCAATATTTCAAACTCCGATTAAATCAGCGCTTCCTTAGGTCTTTAGTTTTACCCACAGCCGTGCTCCACCGCGTTGAGTTGAACCCGCCCCTCCTCGCGCCGGGCGGTTTGCCGCCCGCTCATTGCATCGACTTCAAAAAAGTGACGAGGTCGGCCAGTTCCTGTTTGCTCAATTGCGTGTCCAGCCCTTGCGGCATCACGGAGAGCATCCCCGGCCGCATCTCGGCGATGTCTGCGCGCGCGATTCGCAGCTCCGTTTCCGGGCCGGTGGCCAGCACCACTTCGTCGGCTGCATCTTTCCGTAGCACTCCGCTGAAATCGTCGCCGGACTTGTTGACCACCACCATCGGTTCGTAACTGCGCACGAAACTGGCGCTGGGATAAACCACGGCTTCCAGCAGATCGCGCTCGGTGCGAACCTTGCCAATGCCGGAAAGACTCGGGCCGAGGCGACCGCCGACGTAGCCGATCTCGTGGCACGTGACACACGCCGTCTTGGGACTCGTGAAGACCAACTGCCCGCGCCGGATGTCGCCGTGGAGCGTGGTGATCTCGGTCAGCAAGGCTTCCAGATTGGCCGCCTGTTTGGCGGCATCCACGTTGAGCGCGGCAAGGAATTCGTTTGCGTTCGTTTGCGTGGCCTCGGGAAATTTGGCGAAGTGCGGTTTGAGCTGGCTCGGGGGCAGGGCCTTCGCGCTCTTGGATTCGCGCAACGCGGCGAGCAGCGTGGTGCCCAGCGCATCGTCCCCGCCGCCGTCGAAGGCGGCGCACAGTTTGTTCAATTCGAGCGGCCCGGCGGGCTTCAAGTTTTCCGCGAGTGCAGTGAGTTGCGGCGCGTCGAGCTTTGATTGCGCCAGCACCCCGGCTGCGGTGCTGCGCGTGATCGGTTCGTTCTCGGCTGCCAGATTGGTGCGCAGGAAGTCGAACTCAACGGCGTCCAGCGTCGCGCCGGCCGGTAAGGCGGCGAGCGCGTCGAGGCGCAACGCGGCCGGTTGGTTGGCATCGCGCCCCAGCGCCCGAAGGGCCGCGATAATGTTTGTGTCACGGTTCAGCGTGCGGGCGGCGCGAATGGCAGCCGGAAGCGAACCGGGGTTCTTCGCTTCGAGAACGGACAAGACCGCCGCGTTCCAGCTTGCCGGCGGTTGCTTCAAACCGGCGCCGGCGATGGCATTCAAGGCGGCGACGCGCGTGTCGGTACGGAAACCGGACTGCGTGATGGCATCAGCGAGCAATTGCTGACTGACCTCGGCGCGGGTGAGAATGTGAAGTTGATGGTCCAACGCCGTGCGCTCGGCATCGGCAAGGTCGGAAGCCGTGAGTCGCTGCCGAAACCAGCCGGCGAGTTCGCCGCCCCAATCGGGGTGATGGCTGAGAATCCAGTTGGCGGTCGTGCGCAGACGCTCGTCCGTCGCGCTCAGGAAAGGCACGACCTCGGTCGGTTTCAGATCGCTGCCGTCCATCTGGTCGAGGGCAATGAGCGCGCCCCGCTGGATGGCGGGAATTTCGGTTTTCAGACCGGCCCGCGTCGGCGCCGCGGCTTCGATGTCAATCAAAGCCCGAATCAACGACTGTTCGAGCACGAGGTCCTGGCTGGCATGACCAATGGTTTCCAAAATTATCGGCACGGATGGCTTGTCGCGCAACCGGCCCAACCCCTCGGCGGCAACCCGTGCTGCCGGGGCGCTTTGGTCGTTCGGCGTGGCTCGGTAGCTGGTCAGGGTTTTGACGAAGCGGGAACGCGCTTTTTGCGGCGCCGTCAAGACCGCCAGCTTGAGCGCGGCGACATTGTCCTTTTTGTCGCCCAGGCCGGGTGGTTTGACCAGACGGGCGTAAGCCGCCTTGCGCGCTGGGTCGG
>CAYHFK010000287.1:2514-6491 GCA_964355895.1 uncultured Bifidobacterium sp.
CCCAGGCCGGGTGGTTTGACCAGACGGGCGTAAGCCGCCTTGCGCGCTGGGTCGGTCAACCGCGGCGTCCCCACTTTTCGCACCCGATAAATCGCCCCGAGGATGTCTGGCTTGGCGAGTTGCGAACTGGGGCAACAGAGCTTGTACCAGCCGCCCGTGTCCACGACCAGCAGGCTGCCATCGGCGTCGGGCAACACATCGGTCGGATGGAAATCCACGTTGTCGGACACCATGAAATCGCTGTCGGTGCTCGCGTAGGTGGCGCCTTTCGGCTTCAGGATGTGGCGCGTCACCTTGCGCAGATTGAAGGTCGTGGCGAAGAGGTTGTCGCGATAGTCGGGGCCAAAGACATCGCTTTCGTAACGGGCGAGCGCGCACTCCGCCGCCGGCCCGGCCTGATAGAACGGATGCATGACCTCGGGGCTGGCGCGCTTCACGCGACCGTCTTCGATCACATCGTGAATCTTGCCGAATACCGCGCCATACGCCGCGTGCCCGATGCCATCGCGGAACCCGGGTTGGCTGAAATCAATGAACGTGCTGGTGAAGACGGTCTCGCCCTCGGACGTGAAGGCAACTTCAACCGGGTTGTCCATGCCGCCGGACATGATGACGTCCAAGCCCGAACCGTCGGGGCGCGCGCGATAGATGTGCGCGGCTTTGTCGTTCAACGTGCGGCCGTTGCCGAGCTTGTGGGTCTGCTCGGCGAACGCGCCTTTCGTCCAGTAAATGTAACCGTCCGGTCCGAGATGTGGCCCGTGGACATCGTTGGCGCAACCCGTGAGCGTGTCGCCCTTCCACCATTCCTCGCGTTGATCGGACACGCCGTCGCCGTTCGTGTCGCGGAACCGCCAGATGCTCGGCGGCGCCGAGACGTAAACCCAGCCGTCATGCCACAGGCAACCTTGCGGGAACATCACCTGCTGGGCGAACACGACCGTCTTGTCGAAGCGGCCGTCGCCGTCGGTGTCTTCGAGCCGGAGCACGCGCGCCGTCGGATTCTTGAGTTGGTCCGCTGGTTTGTCGTTGGAGCCGGACGAGTCGGTCACATACAGCCGGCCCCGGTCGTCGAAGCTGGCACTGACGGGGCGCTGGATGCGGTTGGTGCCGGCGGCGAGTTCGACCTCGAAGCCGTCGGGGACGATGAAGTTTTGGGTGGGAAATTTATTGGTCTGGGCGGCGTGCGTGGTGACGACCGTCAGCGCGACGAGCGCACACAGAGTTTTTCGGAGATGGCGTTTCATAAAAGTGGCGATGCGCCGTCGAGTAAAGCGACCCGGCGAAAGTTTGCAAGCCTTTCAAGCGGCAAACCGGCAAACCCGGGCCGGGAATTTGCCGGGAATTCGCCGTTGCCTGCCCTTCCCCGGTCGCCTAAGCTCGCCCCGCATGAAACATCAGCTCGATTTCGAGAAGCCGATCATCGAACTGCAACGCAAGCTTGATGAACTCCGCCAGCACCCCGAGACGCACGCCATGGGGATCAGTTGGGAAGAGGATATCCAGCAGATGGAAGTTAAACTCGAGGAAACCCGGCGGCAGATTTACGCCAACCTCAGCCCTTGGCAACACATTCAGCTCGCCCGCCATCCCAAGCGCCCCTACACGCTCGACTATCTCAACTCCGCCTTCACCGACTTCCGCGAATTGCACGGCGACCGCCTCTTCGCCGAAGACCGCGCGATGGTTGGCGGATTCGCCCGGCTCGGCGAGCACCGCGTCGTCGTCATCGGCACCCAGAAGGGCCGCGACACGAAGGAAAACATCCTCCGCAATTTCGGCTCCGCCCATCCCGAAGGCTACCGCAAGGCGCTGCGGCTGATGCGCCTCGCCGACAAATTCAGCCTGCCCATCATCACGCTCATTGACACGGCGGGCGCCTATCCCGGCGTTGGCGCCGAGGAACGCCACATCGCCGAAGCCATCGCGGTGAACCTGCGCGAGATGGCCCTGCTGGACGTGCCCGTCATCGCCATCGTCATCGGCGAAGGCGGTTCGGGCGGCGCGCTGGGCATCGGCGTGGCGGATCGCGTCTTGATTTTGGAAAACTCCTATTACTCCGTGATCAGCCCCGAAGGTTGCGCGGCAATTTTGTGGAAGGATCGAGCCGCGTCCGCCAAGGCCGCCGCCGCCTTGAAGATCACGGCGAACGAGCTGCTGGGATTCAAACTGGTGGATGAAATCGTCCCCGAGCCGCTCGGCGGCGCCCACACCGACCCCGCCGCCACCGCGGCGGCGTTGAAATCCGCCCTCCTCCGCAACCTGAATGAACTCGTCGCCCTGCCGGGCCCGGAGCGACTCAAGAAACGTTACGAAAAATTCCGCGCCCACGGCCATTTCCTGGAAAAAGCTCCGACGCCGGCCGAAAAGAACGCCGCCAAGAAAACTCCCCGGCGCGCAGCCCACGCCGCGCCCGCCATGTGACGGAGCCCCGAACTCAAGGTTGGCGCGTTGGAGTCTGGTCGGCGCAGTTATCGGGCTAACACTAATGCCTTTCGGATATTTCAACTGGAGGAAAGCCGGGCCGCAGAGCGAGAGTCCAGCCGGTTTCTGCAATCCCAAAGGGATTGTGTCTCATAGCCCAGGGTTGCGAGGAACGAGCTACCCTGGGTGGTTGCCGGGAAGGTTTTCAACCCCAACGGGGTTGCGCCACGATGCCACCGCCGAGCCGCAACCCCGTTGGGGTTGTTGGCCTACGGCCTGTTTTTCCAGGGTAGCTCGTTCCTCGCAACCCTGGGCTTTAAGCCAGAATCCCGTTGGGATTCCGCGTTGGAATTTCCGAAAGAAATCAGGGTTACCAATCATAAGTCAACCATGCCTGCACTTTATCCGCTAACCTTTCAACCGATCTTCAAAGAACGCGTCTGGGGCGGACGCAGCCTGGCACGCCTCTACGGCAAGCCGCTCCCGACCGGCACGCCCATCGGCGAATCGTGGGAGATCAGCGACCGCCCCGGCGACGCAAGCGTCATCGCCCACGGTCCCCTTGCCGGCAAAGACTTGCATTGGCTGGTGGAAAACCACCGCGCCGATCTGCTCGGCGACGCGCGGCTCGAAGGCGGTCGTTTTCCCCTCCTCCTCAAACTGCTCGACGCGCAGGAAAAGCTTTCGCTCCAGGTTCACCCGCCCGCGTCCAAGAGCGCGGAACTGCACGGGGATCCGAAAACCGAAATGTGGTTCATCGCCGAGGCCGCGCCGGGAGCGGAACTTTATGTCGGGCTGAAGCCCGGCGTCACACGCGCCGACTTCGAGCGGCGCATCCGGGACGGCAGTGTGGCCGAATGTTTTCATCGTGTGCCCGTGCGGGCGGGCGACGCCATGTTTCTGCCGAGTGGCCGCGTTCACGCCATCGGCGCGGGGCTGGTGATCTTTGAAATCCAGCAAAACTCCGACACCACCTATCGCGTCTTCGACTGGAATCGCGTCGGTCTCGACGGCCAGCCGCGGGAACTGCACGTTGCGCAATCGCTCGCGAGCATTGACTTCAACGACTTCGAACCCGCACTGACCGGCGGCGGAGAAACCCGCGCGACCAATTGCCGCGTCCGCAAGCTGGTCAGCCATCCCCTTTTCAACGTGGAACTGGTTCGCGCGCAAAGTGCCGGCGTTATTCCCCTGCCCGCCTCGCGGATGCAGATCATTGGCGTGGTCGCGGGTGAGGTGCGGGTCAGCGGCAGTCCCGCGCCGGTTTTGCGCGCCGGAGATTTTTGCCTTCTGCCCGCGTGCCTCCCGCAAGTTGAACTGATCGCCGCCCCGAACACCCAATTCCTCCGCACCGAAGCGAATTGACCGGGTGTTTGATTGGAATTCTTCGGTGGGTAAGCGACGGCGGGGCCCTTGGCGCAAAGGTCGCTTGATTTGACGCCCGCCAAACCTCTCCGAAACAGCGAAAAGCGATGGCGCAGTCTGGATGCGGTAGGGTTGGCGCGCTGCGACGACCCCGGCCCCGTAAAGGGGCGTGGCCCCCACGGGGCTTTACG
>CAYHFK010000288.1:0-6477 GCA_964355895.1 uncultured Bifidobacterium sp.
CCTGCGGGTTCGGGCGGCATCCGTGCCGCCAGTTTCGAGTTTTCAAACCGGCTCTAACAGAAGGCTTTGGTACATTCACATGCGACTGATAATTACCATCACAGCATTGACCCTGTTCGCGGCAGGAATTGGAATTGCCGCCGAGAAGGACAGCTACGAGGAACTGCAAAGCCAGGCCCGAGCAGCTTACGCCAAGGGTAAACACGATGACGCGATAACGCTGGTGACGCGGGCCATCGCCGTCGAACCGCAGAATCCGCGCGGCTATTTTGTCCGCGCCCGCTTTCACGAAGAGAACCGGGAGCCGGCCAAAGCCATCGCCGATTACGATCAGGTCATCAAACTCGACCCGCGCCAGCCCGACGCCTGGCAACATCACGGCGGCGAACATTTCAAACTTGGCCACATCAAGGAATCCATTGCCGACTTTGACCAGTTCATCGAGTTGGTGCCACAGCAAGCGCCGTATCATTGGCAGCGCGGGATTTCGCTTTATTACGCGGGGCGTTTTGACGAGGGCCGAAGGCAGTTCGAGTCGCACCAGACCGTGAATCCCAACGACGTGGAAAATGCGGTCTGGCATTTCCTCTGTGTCGCGCGCACCAACGGTCTGGAAAAAGCCCGGGCCGCGCTTATCCCGATCCGGGGCGATGCCCGCGTGCCCATGATGGAAGTCCATGCGCTCTTCGCCAACAAACTCAAACCCGAGGATGTTTTGAAAGCCGCCGTGGCCGGCCGCCCGATGCCAGCACAACTCAACCGCCAGTTATTCTACGCGCACCTATATCTCGGGTTGTATTTCGAAGTCCTCGGCGATGACCGAAAGGCGCGCGAACACATTACCCAGGCCGCCGGCCAATACCCAACTGGCGATTACATGGGTGACGTGGCGCGGGTCCACTTGCAATTGCGGTGGCCGAAGTAAAACGGATGGAAAAATGGATGGCGACCGGTCCCGCCGCTAACAGTCCGTTCAAGAAGTAGGAGACGACGTAAGGAGTCTCTACCTTGTGTTCCAGAAACCCGCGGCAATTTGAGACTCGTCACCTCGGCTCCTACAAAGCAGAGAGTTTTTCAGCGGCCAACTACATCAGCAACGGCTTCACCACTTTGCCGGACACATCGGTGAGGCGATAATCGCGGCCCTGAAATCGGAACGTCAGCCGCTCGTGGTTGAACCCGAGCTGGTGCATGATCGTGGCTTGGAGATCGTGGACGTGAACTTTGTCCAGCGCCACGCTGAAGCCGAGTTCGTCCGATTCTCCGTAGGTGAAACCGCCCTTCACTCCGCCACCGGCCATGACCATGGTGTAGCAATCGGGGTAATGGTCGCGCCCGAGGACGTCGCCTTTGGCGGTGCGTCCTTCCCGGAAGGGGGTGCGGCCAAATTCTCCGCCGAGGATGATCAACGTCTCATCCAGCAGACCGCGTTGGCGGAGGTCCTTGATGAGCGCGGCGACGGGCTGATCCATCGTCGCGCATTTCTTCGTCAGGCCGCCGCGAATGTCCTCTGCCGGATTGGTGCCATGAAAGTCCCAACCCCAATCAAACAACTGCACGTAGCGCACGCCTTTTTCGACCAGGCGGCGGGCGAGCAGGCAATTGTTGGCGAAGCTCGATTCGCCTGGTTTCGCGCCGTAGGCCGCGATGGTCTGGGGGGATTCCCGCGTGATGTCCATCACTTCCGGAACCGACATCTGCATGCGGTAGGCGAGTTCGTATTGGGCGATGCGCGTCTGAGTTTCCGGGTGACCCAGCTCTTTGCCTTGCATCTGGTTCAAGTCGCGCAGCGTGTCGAGGCTCATGCGCCGGACCTCGCGGTCCAGACCTTCCGGATCGGAGGCGTAGAGGACGGGGTCGCCTTTTGACCGACACTGCACGCCCTGGTACACGGAGGGTAGAAAGCCGCACCCGAAGGAATTCTTTCCGCCATTGGGCTGAACCCCGCTGGAAATAAGCACGACGAAGCCCGGCAGATTTTCGTTTTCCGTGCCCAGCCCATAAGTAACCCACGCGCCCATCGAGGGTCGCCCGGACCGCGGCGAACCAGTGTACACCAGCAACTCCGCTGGAGCGTGATTGAACTGATCGGTGTTCATCGAGCGGACGACGCACAGTTCGTCCGCCACGTCGTGCAGATGCGGGATGGCATCGGACAGCCACACGCCCCCCTTGCCGTACTGCGCGAAGTGCCGGGGCGTGCCCAACAACTTCGGGGTGCCCGACGTGAAAGCGAATCGCTTGCCCTTCAGAAAGGCGTCGGGACATTCCTGGCCATCGCGTTTCACCAACTCCGGCTTGTAATCGAACAGGTCGAGGTGCGGCGGCGAGCCGGTCAGGTGCAGGTAGATGACGTGTTTGGCCTTGGGCGCGAAATGGGGTTGCCGTGGCGCGAGGGGCTCCGTCGCTTTGGCGAGGCCGGCGACCAGATCGTTTTTCAGCAAGGTGGAGAGCGCGATCGCCCCCAGGCCGGTGGCGGAGCGCTGGAGAAAGTGGCGCCGGGTCAAGTGCTGGAGGTGCTCCAAGTTTGGGTTCATGGTGGATGGATTTCCAGGTTTAGGACCAATCTCAGCGACTGCCGCGGGAAATGCCCGGCAACTCCAACCGTCGCGTAGAAGCTCTCCTGAACCGTCCGACTGTCAGGCGGGGCGGCGGTTCGCAGCAGAGAATTGGTTGGCAAACGGTTCATGCTCTCCCCAAATACCAAATCAAAACTCCGCCGCCAACAAACAAAAGGATTGTCAGAAACCCAACAAGTTGCGTCGCCTCTGCGGTCAAGTAAACCTGCTGACCACGCAAATGGTAAAAACCTGCGGATCGAATCTTCCGGCGGGGAACATTGGCAGTGATGCGATCACATTTCCAACCTCCGATTGAAACAATCGGCACGATGATGCGACCGACGAAGTAGCAAGCGAACTCAAGGAAACCTTGGAGAAGGACTTCAACAATGATTGATGGCATACGGCGCTCGGTGGGTTAACGCTTCATCAAGGTCTCGTCGAGGTTCAGCAGCACATTGCCGACAAGCGTCCATGCCGCCAACTCCGCGACATCGGCGCCGGCGGGTGCCGCGCCGATTGGTTTGGTGGCCACGTCCCGTGCTTTGTCCGGATCGCTCACGAAACGTTCCCGGGCTTTTTCATAGAGCCCGAGCGTTTTGGCAAGTTCAGCCTTGGTGGGCGGGCGACTCAGGCAAAGGAGAAAGCCCTGCCGCGCCTTGTCCGCTGGCGCCGGGCCGGCTTCGTTCATCCGGCGGGCCAGCGCCTGCGCGGCTTCGATGTAAACGGGGTCGTTCAACGTCACCAGCGCCTGCAACGGCGTGTTCGACCGTTCGCGCCGCACGGTGCAGACTTCACGATTGGGCGCGTCGAAGGTCGCCATGGAGGGATAGGGATTGGATCGTCGCCAAGTGGTGTACAGCGCCCGGCGATAACGGTCTTCCCCGGGGCTGGTCTCCCAGTCGGTGCCGCTGCCGAAGGCGGCGCTCAATCCGAGCTTTGGCTGCGGTGGCTTCACCGGCGATCCATACATCTTGTCGCTGAACAGACCGCTGACAAACATCGCCTGATCCCGGATCATTTCGGCCGAGAGTCGAAAGCGGGGCCCGCGCGCCAGCCACCGGTTTTCCGGATCCCGGGTTTCCAGATCGGGAGTGACCCGCGACGATTGACGATACGCGGCGGAGGTGACCATCAACTTCAGCAGATGTTTGGTATCCCACTTTTGCTGCATGAACTCCGTGGCAAGCCAGTCGAGCAATTCGGGATGCGAGGGCGCTTCACCTTGCAGCCCAAAATCCTCACTCGTTCGGACGAGGCCGATGCCGAAGATTGCTTCCCACAAGCGATTGACGGCTACGCGCGCCGTCAACGGGTTGTTCGTATCCACCAACCATCTCGCCAGCGCCAATCGGTTGGGCGTAACCCCATCCGGTAATGGCTGAAAGGCGGGCGGCAAACCCTCGGTAACTTCCGCGCCCAGATCGAGGAAGTTGCCGCGGTGCTGCAAGAAGGTCTTGCGCCGCTGGTCGCCGGCCAACTCGCGGAGGATCGGCACCGTGGTGTAGGGCTTCATTTCCTCAACCTGCTTTTTCAGGCTGGCGAGTTGCCCGCGCTCGGTGGCCAACGCCGGGGCGATGGCGAGGTAATGCCGCGTGACTTCGCTGCGATCGGCGTCCGAACGTTGATCGGCGGGCGTTTTGAGGATGGCCAGAACTGGTGCCGGCGTCCGGCCGAATTCAGCGGCGCGCGGATCGGAAGTAGTGGCCAGACGAAACCGGCCCACCGTGGCGTACTCCTGTTTGGAAAGCTGTTCGAGGGTGAGCGTCAGTGTGGAGTTGGCCGGGAGTTCAACGGGCGACTTGGTCACCAATGTTAATGCGTGGACCTGACCGAACTGCGGCGCGATGGCCCAGCCTTTTTCGCCCGTGCTGTCCAACACGCTGCTCGCCTCGAACTTCTCCTGCGCATGGTCGGCATACGCCGCAGCAAACGGGATCGCCCGCGGGCCGTTCACCGCGAACTCGGAACTGGGCTTCGGTGCGTCTTTCACCTCCTGCTGCCAGACCGGCTCCCGCTTGTCATCCAGCAGCGCCAGCTTGAACCCACTCAGGCGGGCCGCAGATTCACCGTCGGTGCGGTTCCACAACCCCACGCGATCGATGGGCTGCGCCGATTTAAGATCCAATTCCCACCACGGATCCGTGGAGGTTTCCGTGTGCGTCGTGGATTTGGCTTCGGCAAAGTTGCCGTTAGTATTGCCGTCAATCGCGAGCTTGGCGGGACCGTCGAACGCCGTGCTGCTTTGCGTGGCTTCGCCCGCCAGCGCAAGGTTGTTGGTGTCTCGAAACACCTGCACTTCCGCCAGCGAGAGGATTTTTTCTTTGCCGGGAATTTCGATGCGGACATAGCGTCCGGACAATTGCGTTCCGGCCGGCGGCGTGATGGTGGCGAGCACGCGGGAGATCACGAAGTTCCCGTCGGCATGGCCCGGGCCTTTGGCCGGAAGGGTGTCATCCGGCAAGGTCTCCAAACGCAGCGCGGTTAATGTCGTGTTCGCCGCCACCGAAGCTTCAACGGTGTAAACGTCCGTCTTGCCGCCCCGGGCCACGCGGATGTCGCCGTCCGGGCTCCGGGTCACGACGGCATCGGATTTGGATTTCACCTCAGCCGGAATGACCGCCTCCCATTTCAGATCCTGAACAAAACCTTTTTCCCAGTCCGCCTGCGCTTCGGTCAACTGCGGGGTGACGGTTTGGGTAATCTTTTCGAGCCGCACAATCTGCTCGTTCAACTGCTGTCGCTGTTGCTTCTGCTCCGCGGTGTAAAGCGTAAGGAAGGGGCTTTCGTCCGTCCGGTCGGCATCTTCGGTATTGTTCAGGATGGCGAAGAAACGGAAATAATCCTGCTGGGTGATTGGATCGTATTTGTGGGTATGACACTGCGCGCAGGCCATCGTGGTGCCCATCCAGACGGCCATGGTAGTATTCACGCGGTCAACAATCGCCACGTTGCGGTACTCCTCGTCGTTGGTGCCGCCCTCGTTGTTGGTGAGCGTGTTTCGGTGAAACCCGGTCGCGATGAGTTCCTCCTCGGTCGGCTCCGGCAACAGGTCGCCGGCAATCTGTTCGAGCGTGAACTGATCGAAGGGTTTATTCCGGTTCAGCGCCCGAACGACATAATCCCGGTAGGCCCAGATGGTCCGGGCCGGGTCATCGGCGTAACCCGCCGAATCGGCGTAGCGCGCCTGGTCGAGCCACAGTCGCGCCCAATGCTCGCCCAAAGTTTGCTTGGCCAGCAGCCGGTCCACGAGCCTTTCGTACGCCCCGGGCTTGCGATCGTTCAGGAATTGCCGAAGCTCGTCCAACGAGGGCGGCAGCCCGGTCAGGTCAAGCGACACGCGGCGAATGAGCGTGGCCCGATCCGCCTCGGGCGACGGCTTGAGCTTTTCGCGTTGCAGCCGATCCAGAATAAAAAAATCAATTTCGTTCTTCGTCCAGGCCTTGTTGCGCACGCGGGGCAAAGCCGGGCGGATCGGTTTGACGTAGGACCAATGGCGGGAATACGCGGCTCCTTGTTTGATCCAAGCCTGCAACAACGCCACCTCGGTCGGGGTGAGCTTTTTGCCGGATTTCAGTGGCGGCATCTTCTCGTCGGGATCCTCGGTCGTGATGCGCTTGACCAGTTCGCTTTTGGCGGGCTGGCCCGGCACGACGGCGCGATGACCGCCGAGATCAACCTGCGCGCCTTCCAACGTGTCGAGTCGCAGGCCGTGGTCGCCCCCCTTGCGCTCCTTGGCGTCCGGCCCATGACATTTGAAACAGTTCTCGGAAAGAATCCGGCGGATGTCGCGATTGAAGTCCACCGCCTCAGCGGCAATGCCGGCGGGGATCGCTGGTCCCGTCAGAAACAGGAGCGCGCCGAGCAGCGTCAAGGAACGCTGCCCTAGCCATTGCCGGAATAATGGAGGCCTGCC
>CAYHFK010000289.1:0-6473 GCA_964355895.1 uncultured Bifidobacterium sp.
CGGCAGTTACCATGGCTGGGCGGGCTGGCTTTCGTTCGTTGATTGACACTCGGAAATCCACAATTGGAAAGACCTCAGAACCACACCGCCTATTGGCAAACTCTTTGGTTTGAATGTTTCCTCTCCCAACAACCAGGATGTTTATTGGCTGATGGAACGTTCCACCCGGAAGCCCGGTCAATCTTGATCGCACGCAAAATGAAAATGACAGATTCCTTCTTCCTCATTCTCGCGGTTTGCTTGTTGGCCTTTTCAGGGTGCAAAAAGGCGGACCAGCAATCATCAGCTCCGCAGTTTCATGGCGTCAACGTGGATTTGCCGAAATTAGATACCGAGTTTGCCACGGTCGGCCCGGAGGTGCAGGACAGCCTCAGTTTGGTAAAACGCTTTTTCCGCTACGCGCAGTTCCCACAGGCGCTCATGGAGTTGGACAAGCTTTCAAATAACCCCAGTCTCACTGAACCACAGAAGAAGTTGGTTAAGGACTTGATCGAGCAGACCAAGCAGGTGATCACCAAGACACCGCCACCGCCAGGTCAATGAGCTACCGGGGTGACACTGCTGCCCTCGGCCGCGCGGTCGCTGCCTTCAAATGCCGCTCTAAAAACCCAAGCATCGTCTGCTCTGCCTTCTCCGCATCGGCGCCTTTGAAGCCGTGGCCCGCGCCTTCAAACGTCACCAATTCCACCTCCACGCCGCAGGTCTGCAGGCGGTCGCGCAGCCACACGCCTTGTTCGTAGGCGACGTATTTGTCCTCCGTGCCGTGCAGGATGAGCGTGGGCGCGGCGTCCGGCGTGACCCAGTTGAGCGGGCTGGATTGGATGTGACGCTGAAGGGCGGTCCGCAAATCGCCGCCGAGAAACAGCGGCAACACTTCCGCCGCATCCACACTCTTGTCGTAGGATTTTGTAAAATCACTCGGGCCATAGCGATTGACCACACACGCGACGCGGCTGGATTGGTCGGCGTTGCCGCCCTCACCTTCAAATTCTTTGACGTCTGCCGTGACGCCGAGGAACTGCGCCAGATGCCCGCCCGCTGAATCGCCGGTCACCCCGATGCGCGTCGGGTTCATTTGATATTTCGTCGCGTTCGCGCGCAACCAGCGCACCGCCGCCTTCACGTCATGCACCGCCGCCGGAAATTGGTGTTTCGGCGCGAGCCGGTAGCTGACCGTCGCGGCGACGAATCCGCGCTGCGCCAGTTTCAGGCAAAGCGCATTGTTCCCGTCGCGATGGCCGGCCCGGAAACCGCCGCCGTGGATGCACAGCACGACGGGCAACGGGCTGGTTGCCTCCTTCGGTCGCGCGAGATTGAGTTGGAGATGCTGGCCGTCGGGATTCGCGTATTCGATGCCGCGCTCGAAAGTAACGTTATCCGGGACAATCAACTCGGCGGCAGAAGAAATCGTCGCCCAGAGGCAGGCAAAGAACACTAATTGGCAGGTTGATATTTTCATACAGCCATTCTGAACACGCGGGAGCAGGATTTCACGGGAAAATACTTTTGCCCAGCGCCAACTCAATCCCGCATGTTGTCGGCGACACTGCGTTCAAAACGGCAACCCCGTCATATTTTCTACAAGTTTTAATGTCCACAGTTATGGCCCCCGCGCGGAGGTGGTAGCGTTTTCAAGCATCGCCTGGAACTTTTCCTGACCTCCGAAAAACGCGTAGTTCGTTCCGAAAGCAAAGAGTTTGGTTTGCTGCAAGAACACTGCGGGTTGACCGCAAGCATACGCGTCTTTGGCGAAGTCGTGTCGCCAGCCAGCGGCGTCGGGATTTAACGCGAAGAATTTCTCATAGGAAGACTTCACGTCGCGCCAGGCCTGGGGTTGCTGCCAATAGGCCGAGTTGGTTTGTTGGTAGTAATTCGCAAGGCTGTGATGGAGTTTGACGAGCACCAAGGGGACCTGCCCGCCCCATTTATCCGAGGCGACACACGACCGGGCGAAGGACAAGGCCGCCGCCTCCGAACCGTACCAGCGGGGTTCGAGATAAAACGACATCAGATGAGCGGCATCATAGTAATTTGTTTCCAGTGTCATCGCGCGCTGGAACCAGGTTTCCATTCGAGATCGGCCCTGGCCTTGTCCCAGTTCCACCTGCATCATCAGGTATGCGGTTTGGGCGCTGTTCGAGTTCATTTGCCATGCCTTGGTGAGGAACTTCTCAGCCTTGTCGAGATGTTCCTCAAAGCCTTGGAAGCCTTTTTCAGTGACCGAACTGGCCCAGCCGCCACCGCGCTCGCCCCACCCCCGCCAAACTTCCGCGTCGCCACAGAAGCGAAACCAGCGTTCAGTCTGTCCCCAGTTTCGTTCGAGAAGGCCTTCGAGATCGCTGGTGACGAATTTGATCCAATCCTTGGAGTGGCTGTGGTTGAGCCAGGGAGTGGCCGCGTCGAACACCTCGTCAGCCGGTGCGTTGGTGTCACGCGCGAGATCTTCGAGACTGGCCGTTGTCAACTGAATGAGGTTGCCGCGATGGGTTGTCTTGTCGGCGGCGCGGGTGGATTGCACAGCGCGCATTCCCGCAAAGAATTTGAACAGCGGATGGTAATCGCTTTGCACCATGGCCTCATGGGCAAGCAGGTACGCGGTGGCGGTTTTAGCCTCAGGTTGATTCCCCTCGTGGTAGCGCACGCGCATGTATTGAATCATCGGGTCGTCACAACTGACCGCCACGCTCGTCAACGCCTTCTGCAAAACGGGCCCGTTGGTCGTGCTGCCGCGGCTGTAGTCGGCGAAGGCTTCAAATGCGCGCAGGACCTGAGAATCCCACACGGCATTTGTTCGTGCTGTATCGTGGTAGCCTTGCTGCAAAACCTGAATCACCCACTGGCGGCGGTTTGGAGCCGGCTGGCTCAGGATGAGGGGCCGCTTTGCCGGGTCATGCTCCTGAGGCAAACCTGCGCCGCGATCCAGTTCGGCTTGAAGCGCCGTGTTCGTGGAGCCACCCGGTGGGTTTTGGGGGGGTGCCTTCTCTTTATTGCAGCCGGCTTGCATCACGACGATCAAAGCGAGCAGCAGGCGGCACAGAATATAAACATTTGTTTTCATAATCATCTGGTGGCTTGTGGACTGGGCACTCCTTTCAGCACTGCCGGCAGAGCCGGCTCACGCCGGTTCACCGGAACGCGGGTTCTTCTCCGACACCGCTAACTCAGTTTCAGCGGCCCGCCATCGCACAGCGCGGGTTTGCCGAACGTTTCGAGGCGATGGCCCACAGCATGGGCGAGGGCGAGGTGGAGGCGGTTGTGCGCGGTTTCTTCCAGCTTGAGCGAGCGTCCCATTTGGAAACCAAAGCCGCCGCCGACCAGCACGAAGGGAATGTTCTTCAGCGTGTGGTTATTGCCCTTGCCCAATTCGTTGGTCCAGACGATGAGCGTGTTGTCGAGCAGACTGCCGGTGCCGCCCGGTTCAGGCGTGCTGGCCAGCTTTTCCGTCAGGTAACGCAACTCGCCACAGAACCATTTGTTGATCTTGACCAATTTTGCCTGCGCCACTTCGTCCTTGTCCGGTTCGTGCGAGAGGCCATGGTGGCCGTCCGTGATGTCCAGCCAGTTCATGCGGGCCGAGCCGACGGACTTGGTGTATTGCAGCGTGGCCACGCGCGCCATGTCATTGACGAAGCTGTTCACGAGCAGATCAATCTGCATCCGGCTGAGCCGGGGAACATTGTCATTCTGATCCGCCACGCCCTCTTCCAGCGTCGGCGGGCTGACGCGTAGTTTCTGGCGGCTGGCTTCGTTGATTTCCTTCTCCATCTGGCGGACGAGCGCTTCGTGTTCGGCGAGCAACCGCCGATCCTCGGGGCTGATCAGCTTGCGAACCTTCTTCAAATCCTCGCGCACGTCGTCGAGGATGCTCTGGAGGTTCTCCTTGTCCTTCAACTGGCCGTAGAGCTTTTGGTACATCTGATACGGATCCGAGATGGGCGCCACCGGCTGGTTGGGGCCGGCGTACGACATGCGCGTCCACGGATCCGCGCGGTCGGTCACGCCCACGCCAAATTCCAGCGAGCCAAACCGCGTGCGCGTCTGCTCGCGGCTTTGGAAAAAGTTTTTGATCTCCTGATCAATCGAAGGCCCGCTCGCCCACCCCGCCGGCGTGTCCGAGCCGCCCTGAATGTTGCCCGGAAACAACTCGATGCCCGTGAGCAAACAACTCATGCCGCGCATGTGGCCGTCGCCGTCGCCGCGCACCTTGTTGCACAGGCCGTGCAGAAACAGCATCCGGTCTTTGTACGTTTCGAGCGGCGACACGATTTCCTTGAGCTTGAAATCCGGGCCCGTTTCGTCCGGCCAGAAAGCGTTCGGGATCGTGCCGTTCGGACTGAACATGATGATCAACCGCTGACGGGGACGCGCGGGGGCGGCCAGACCCAGACTCGGCAGGCCCACCAGAAACGGGAGCGCGGCCGCCGAGAGGCCCAGGCGCTTGATGAATTGCCGGCGATGGATTGCGTTCATGGTGTTACTGGGGGGATTTAACCACAGATGGACGCAGAGGGACACAGATTTCTTAAGGCATTCGCCGCGGCTCGATCAACAGCGACAAGGGCCAAGACTCGCGTGCTCTCCCTTATTGCACGGGTATCCGGTAGAATTGCTGATTGAAATTCGTCGCCGCCGGGACGCGGAAATACACCATCCGGCACGACCCCCGCCGGGACTCCAACGTCGGATCGGTTGCATCCGGCTCAATGCGTCCGGGGCTTTCTACCTGGACCAGGATATTTCCATCGCCTGAACGGGTCGTTGTTACGGGAGAGCGGCAGCAAGGCTGATGGGAAGCAGGGGTGACGCAAAACTCAATTGCCACCGTTCGGCCAAGTGTTAATGTCCTTCCATGAGCGCAATCGAAATGGTCATTGAGAAAGTAAATCGGCTGGATGAACAGCACGCCGGTCAGTTGCTGGAGTGGTTGCAGGGTCAGGAAAGCGCACCAACTCCCCGACGTCAACCGGCGGGCGCGATGGCCATGCTGGGTTTCGCCCGCCGGTTCCGGACGGCCCCCCGTGCCACGGCGGACTGGATGAACGAGCTGCGTGCCGGAGAACGTGAGTGATGGCTTGGGTGGTTGATACCTGCCTGTTGATTGACGTCGCCGAAGCGGATGCGGCATTCGGCTTGGCTTCAGCCGGACACTGAGGAAGCCCACCGGGCCTGGCAGCGTTATGTCAGCGCCCGCCGCGCCGCCAAAGTCCCTAAACGTCCGCTGGCAGATATTCTGATCGGCGCGTTCGCGTCCCGGTTCGACGGCATACTGACCCGCAACGAAAACGATTTCAGAACCGTGTTTCCAGCCCTGAACATCGTCACGCCCTGAATCTTTGTGCTGAGGCGATTCGTATGCCTCGCCCGGTTGATCTGAGCGCCGGCAGCGGCGAAGACGCACCGGACACTTTTGAGCTTCGAACCTCGGCTTCCGGCCCGGAGGAACCCACTACAGCCCGGCGGGCGCAGAATCGCGAGGACACCACGAGATCATTGGCCCATTCGCGCGGGTTGTGCGTTGAAGGGTTATTTGTCGGGTCGGTGCGAGCGGGACGCAACCACCTAATTCTCCAGCGGATTCCAGACACGGCTTAAACCGAAATTGCCAAAGTGACTGTCGTTGCGCGTGGCAAACTCGGTCACGCCGTGGTATTTGAGCGTGAGGGCCAGACGCGCGTCGAAAATGATGCGACGTCCGATCCCCGGCTGCGCGGCAAACCGCCAGACTTCTTCCATCACACCGGAAGCTCCGCCGGGATAGTCAATGAGCGTCCACGTCGGATGTTGGCGAAGTGTCTGGATGATGGCCGCGGCGTCAGGCGGATCGAGTGGATTCTTGAGAACGGCGGGATTGCGTAGCAAAACATACAACTCGACCAGCACCAGTTCGCAAATGGCAACCGTGCCCGGAGCGGTTGGCAGGGCGGCGAAAAAGGCCCGGGCGTCGCCTTACTCCGCGCCGTCACGATTGAGGGAGTAAAGCAGCAGGTTGGTGTCGAACGAAATCATCGCGCCCTACTGCGTCACGGCTTCGTTGGCCAGCAAACGCCAGTCTTCGACGGGAGCGCGAAACTCACCAAGATTGCCGCCGCTGGGGAAGCGCCAGTCACCCTTCCCCTTGGCCTGGGGCTTGGGTTGCCGTTGAACCATCTGCTCGGCGGCATGGCGCAGCAACTCGGGCACGCTGACGTGGAGTTTCTGCGCCAGACCTTCCACCTGCTGATAAAGCGGATCGGGCAATTGCACTTCGGCTCGTTTCATGGCCAAACCATACCACCGGGCTGTGCCACCGGAAACCAGAAAAATGCCCCCGAAAATCTTCGCTGTCAGGTGCCGTGAGGCAACCCGAAAAGCAATCCTGAACCGCTAATCTTCGCTGATAAACGCTGATGAAGAAGACCCAACCGTGGGACTAAGAGCCTGTTTGAAAACTCCGGTTGGGAACACGGAGCTGGGAAGCTCCGTGAACCCGCGGG
>CAYHFK010000290.1:0-6431 GCA_964355895.1 uncultured Bifidobacterium sp.
GCTCGTCGGCCAGGTTGAGCGGGAGGCGGCGACTGGGATCCTCGTGGCAACCAACAATCCGGCAGATCGTTCTTTGCCAGCGTGGCCGCGGCGCTGGCTTTGCCGACTTGGATCGCTTGTCCGCGGCGCGTCGAGAGGAACACGATGCGGCCATCGGGCAGGTAGCGGGCGTCGAAGTTGTCGTATTTGCCGTGCGTGAGCTGGCGCACGCCGGAGCCGCGTATAGCGGCGTGGCCGCCACGCGGCTTTACGCCGTCGAGGTTCATTTCGAAGACGTGGTAGAACGCGGCCTCCGGCACGTTGGCCTTGTTCAACTTGTCCTTCTCCTTCGCGAGTTCGGGATAATGTTTGCACCAGGCGAACAGGATTTTGGTCCCGTCGAACGACAACGCGGGGCGTAGAAAACTTCCCGGCTCTTTGAACGCGGCGCCGGTCAGGCACTCCGTGGTGGGTGTGCTGCTCCTCAGCCCGCGCAAGGATGGTTCGAGTCTGGCAACCATCGCGAAGCCTTGATTGCGGGATTTCAAAAGGCGATGCCAATTGACAATCAAGATTTGAAGCCTCTACGGGACTCCGTTACTCGCCGCCGTCACCGTTTGATCGGCAAGCCCGCTTGCAGGCGGCGCAGGTCCTGCAGATCGAGGTCGTTGGCCACCTTTTCGTGATAGCGGTTAAACCGCTTCGACCACCGCCAGTGATAATGCTCCGCGTGACCGTCCGCGAAGGCGAGGTTGCAGCCACGGATGTGCGTCTCGGCCGGGAGGTCGGTCCACTCGTCCGGGTGCAGCGCATAGCCGTAAGCATCCGCCAGCGCGAACACGCCGTCGTCGTTGCAGTCGGAATTCTTGTCGAGGAAGACAAAGACGCGCGCCGGCTCCGCCAGGCTTGTATGGCGAAACTTCATTTCATCGAACGTCTGCGTGTCCCATTCCGGGAAATTCGGCTTGCCGCTCATTGCGCTGTTCAACCAGGCGCTCAAGGCGTAGCTGCGCGTGCGCCGCAGTCCCGCCTGGCCGGCAACGACCGATTGGTCGGCGGGGCAGCGGAAGATGGCCGCCGCCGGCACATACGGGTAAAGCACGCCGCGCTCCACGTTGGCCGTGGTGGTATCCGTCTGCGCGTTGCCCTGCACCCAGGAGCCCGGCATGTTCTGCTGAACGCCGTTCATCCGCGCGGACTTGTTGGGCGGCAACTGCTGGGCGAAGTCGTCGGCGTACATGACCCAGGCGACGCCGAGTTGCCTGAGATTCCCCAAGCAGGCTGTGGATTGGCCGCGATTCCTGGCCCGGCTCAACGCCGGCAGCAACAGCGCGGCCAGAAAGCCAATGATCGCGATGACCCCCCGCAATTCGATCAGAGTGAACCCGCGCGCCCGATCGAACTGCGGACGCCAGCCGGAGAGGGCGCTTGGTTTCAAGGCCGGACTGGGGATGCCGTCAGCGGGAGGGTCAAAGAGTTTCATGATGTCAGTCGAACGCGACACCATTCATAACGCGCCGCGGTGGGCTTTGGTTACAGCCGGGAAGAACTTCCTTACCGGGAAACTGCGCGCGCTGGTGATCGCGGTCCGGTGGGGCGCAACGATGCAAGATTTTCTGCGATGCGGGGGAACCAAGATTCCTCGCCACCCTTGTCATCCGGTCGGAACCTGCAAGACTGGGCAGCATAAACATTTTGATTATGTTCGGGATCGCCAATTCAGTTCTGTGGCTGGTCAGCATCGTCGTGCTGGTCGCCGTCATCTTCGGCGGGCGCCACTACTTCAGCGCGGACGCCCGGGAAGCGCGGCGGCGGGCGCGGAGTCATGGATCGGTGGTTTCACGCAGGCGTGGTCCGTCCGTCAGGCTGGCCGTCAACGTGAACAAGCCGAAGCGCCCACGGAAACGGTGAGTCCCGGTCGGTCAGGAGTTCGCCGCGCGGAGGAAGAACCAACCTGTGGGATCAATGAATCCGCCATCGGCCGCCGGCCAATCGTCGCCGATGAAGAACTGCTTTGCCTGGCTGACGCCTGTCGGAAAGCGGCGCGTTGGTTTCAAGCCGTGGCGGCAGCCCCGGGCAACGGGCGGAGATATCCCAGGCGGGCATCGCTGGGAATTTTGAGACAGATGTGAAAGCGAACCAGGCACAGCCGCAGTCGCGTGGCAACGCGATCGCCGGCACGCAACTCAACGCAGCGCTTTTACTTTCAAATTGCGGAACTCAATGCGGTAGCCTTCTCCCTCCAAGCCAAGGTAACCCTGCTCCGGCCCACAATCCTCAAACCGACAGGTGACCGCGCCGTTCACCCAGAGCGTCAGCACCTTGCCTCGGGCGGTCACTTCCAGCGTGTTCCATTCGCCCGCCGGTTTTACCCGCATGTCCGAAATCTGCTTGCTCAGATTGAACGATTTCTTTTGGCCCTCCGTTCCCAACGTCTGGCCAAACAGGAATCCGTCCTTGGCGTCCCCGAATTGAGCCTGATGCCAGATCGCGCCGTTCTTGGAATTACGGACGTAAGCGCCGCTGTTGTAACCCGTTTTGCCCTCGATTTTGGTGTAGCAAAACTCAACGTGAAAAATGCCGTCGCCGATTACCTTGTCCCAGAGCAGCATGTCATGCCCGCCGTCCCCGTCGCAGAGCAGAACCTTTTTCTCGGCATCCACATGCCACTGGTCCCGGCCCAGTTGGCCGGTGGGCGGCACGGGCACGCGATACCAGCCTTTGAGGTCTGGCGGCGGGAGAATGTCCAACCACCCTTCGGGATCGGTTTGCAGCGCGCTCTGGGTTTCCGCCCCTCGAGTCTGGTGGACGCCGAGGAGACTTGCCGTCACTACGAAAAGCGTTGTCAATACCGAGATGGGCTTGCGCAATTTGTTGAGCATGACTGAGGTTAACGAAACGATTCCCACAAGGCAAGCCATGCAGCCCCACCCCAAGCCGGGGGGATCGCCGCGCGCGCTGTCCCTGGCTGGGCTGGCATCATCATGAATTTTTTGGGGCGCTGCCGTTTGCGATCCGTCCGGACGCTCGGACGTCCCACCTTGGCAACTCCTTTCATCTCCCGGTGTGGAGGTCCGGAGTCTGAGTTGACCGGGGAGTTTTTTGCCGGCTGAAAAAGATTGCCCGACGGCCCAGCCCGCGACACATTGACAATCGCCGGTGGAGAGATGGCTGAGTGGTTTAAGGCACACGCCTGGAAAGCGTGCGTAGGTAACACTACCGTGAGTTCAAATCTCACTCTCTCCGCCATTTTCCGTTTCACCCAATAGCATCAAATATCGGGTGAGCTTTTCAGGCTTCGAGCATCTCCAAACGCATGGCGAACGCATGCCCTTCCGGCCAAGGATTCCCTACGCTTCCACCCCGGGCGGCCCCTTGACGGAGGCGACGGACGGACGGCAGCCGGCGCGGGCGCGGAGCCGGGGCGTACGCGGACATCTGGTTTTCCTTTTTCACCCTGAACCTGACGTGGAAGTTCTGCTCGGTCGGTGGCCGACGTGATAACAATTCAAAATGCCAACGGTGGTCCGACCCACAACCGTTTTTCAATTTTAAATTTCAAATTCCACAGCCTGACGCAAGCGCAGGCGCGGAGCGCAGGTAAAAATATTCTCGAACTTCGTCGGCCGCGGCGTAAGCTTCATGCGCATGCCTAAAAAGATTCTCATCCTCACTGACGACTCCGGCGAATCGCTGGAGATTTACTACGCGCAACATCGCTTCCGCGAGGCGGGCTATGCGGCGCCCATTGCGGCCACCAAGAAAAAGCTGCTTCACGGGGTCCTGCACGACTTCGAGCCGGATTGGAATACCTACGTCGAGCGTCCCGGCTACCGGATTCGCAGCGACCTGACCTTCGGCCAAGTGAAAGTGAAGGAGTATGCGGCGATAATGCTGATTGGCGGGCGGGCGCCGGAATTCTTGCGGCATGACCCGAAGGTGATCCGGCTGGTCCAGGAATTTCATCGGCTGGACAAGTGGCTCTTTTCCATTTGTCACGGCGTTCAGATCCTGGCCGCGGCGGGATTGTTGCAAGGGAAGAAGCTGACGTGCTACCGGAACGTGCGGCTGGAAGTGGAACAGGCGGGCGGCACCTGGGTGGACAAACAAAGCGTCGTGGATGGCCGGTTGATCTCCTCGCAGACCTGGGAAAGTCATCCGGAATTCTACCGGGACATTTTTGCGCACTTGGAGAAGAAGTCGTAATTCACACCACGGCGACTTCGCCAAGGACTGTTGACACCCGTTTATTCCAAACCGCACCACGCCACCATCAAATCTCAATACACATGAACGCGAATCAAAACACACAGCAATCTTACCGGCTCGCCCGCGAACGCTACGCCGCCCTCGGCGTGGATACCGACAAAGTCCTCAAGGCGCTTGCCAAAGTGCCGGTCTCGCTCCACTGCTGGCAGGGCGATGACGTGGGCGGCTTCGAGAGTTTCGGCGGCGCGCTCAGCGGCGGCATCGTCGCCACGGGAAATTATCCTGGCAAAGCCCGCACGCCGGATGAACTTCGCGCCGACGCCACGAAAGCTCTCTCGCTGATTCCAGGCACGCATCGGTTCAACCTGCACGCCTTCTACGGTGAGTTCGGCGGAAAGAAAGTGGAGCGCAACGAAATTGAACCGCGCCATTTCCGCAACTGGATCGCGTGGGCGAAGTCGCTCGGCATCGGGCTGGATTTCAATCCCACCTGCTTCTCGCACCCCAAGTCGGCCAACGGCTTCACGTTGTCGCACCCAGACAAGGGCATTCGCCAGTTTTGGATCGAGCATTGTCAAGCTAGCCGGAAGATCGGCGCGGCGATGGGCAAGGCGCTCGGTTCGACGACGGTGACCAACATCTGGATTCCCGACGGCATGAAGGACACGCCCGCCGATCGGCGCGGGCCGCGCGAGCGGCTTGAAGAAGCCCTCGACGCGATTTTCAAGCCGAAGCTCAACCCCAAGCACAACCTCGACGCGATTGAAGGCAAGCTCTTCGGTATCGGCGCGGAAAGTTATACGGTGGGCATGCACGAGTTTTATCTCGGCTATGCGGTGAAGCATCAAAAACTCGTCTGCCTCGACGCCGGCCATTATCACCCGACCGAGAACATGGCGGACAAAATTTCCTCCGTGCTGTGTTTCCTGCCAGAAATCCTGCTGCACGTTAGTCGCGGCGTGCGCTGGGACAGCGATCACGTGGTCATCCTGAACGACGAGTTGCAGGCCATCGCCCAGGAACTCGTGCGCGGCGATTACCTTGGCCGCACGCACATCGGCTTGGACTTCTTCGACGCCAGCATCAATCGCATCGCCGCGTGGGTCATCGGCACGCGCAACATGATCCGCGCGCTCTGCATCGCCATGCTCGAACCCCACGCCCAATACAAGAAGCTCGAACGCGCCGGCGATTACACCTCGCGCCTCGCCTTGATGGAGGAAGCCAAGACGCTGCCGTTCGGCGCGGTGTGGGATTTCTACTGCCTCAAGCAAGGCGTGCCCGTGGGTGAAGCTTGGCTGGCCGAAGTGAAGAGTTACGAAAAGAATGTTCTCAGCCAACGGAACTGAACCCTAAACCGGTAAGCAAACTAAAACATGAATCCCTTCCTCGGCGTATTTTTCCACTGGCTCGGCGGCCTGGCCTCCGGGAGCTTCTATGTCCCTTACAAGGGCGTCAAAAAATGGTCCTGGGAAACCTACTGGCTCGTCGGTGGCTTCTTTTCCTGGATCATCTGCCCGATCTTCCTTGCGTCCTTGCTCACGAATGACGTGTGTGGCGTTCTGCGGCAACAGTCCGCCGGCACGCTGTGGTGGACCTATTTCTTCGGGGCGATGTGGGGCTTCGGCGGCCTGACGTTTGGCCTGACGATGCGTTATCTCGGCATGTCGCTGGGCATGGGCGTGGCGTTGGGTTACTGCGCGGCCTTCGGCACCCTGCTGCCGCCGATCTTCAAGCTGTTCATCCCAACCATTCCGGTGGCGGAGACCATCGCGCAAATTGCTTCGACTACTCCGGGTAAAATCACTTTGCTCGGGGTGTTTGTTTGTTTGGCGGGCATCGCGGTGGCGGCGTACGCGGGTTTGACCAAGGAACGTGAAATGCCGGAGGCCGAAAAGAAAAAGGTCATCACCGAATTCAACTTCACCAAGGGCATCATGGTAGCGACCTTCTCCGGCATCATGAGCGCGTGCTTCTCGTTTGCGCTGACGGCGGGCAAGCCCATCGGCGAAGCCTCGGCGGCCGCCGGAACTTCCACGCTGTGGACGGGCCTGCCCAAGCTGGTCGTGGTTTTGCTCGGCGGCTTCACCACCAACTTCATCTGGTGCGTGCTGTTGAATATCAAGAACCGGACGGCCTACCAATATCTTGCCGCGCAGGTGCGGCCCGAGCACGCAGGCTTGAAAGCTTCGGGCGGCGAGCATGGCGGTGGCGCGGCGGCAGCCGGGTCGGCGGATTTACAA
>CAYHFK010000291.1:0-6422 GCA_964355895.1 uncultured Bifidobacterium sp.
TTTCCCGATTGCGAACACCAAGCGCCCGGTCCAGCAAGTTCTCGGTGATTCGCTGCACGCGCGGGTCCGGGCCGTGCGGGCGACTCCAATGCGACCAGGGCAACGTATGGCCCGGGGGCGAACTC
Organism: uncultured Bifidobacterium sp.; assembly: GCA_964355895.1. Taxonomy (GTDB): domain Bacteria; phylum Verrucomicrobiota; class Verrucomicrobiia; order Limisphaerales; family JADLHS01; genus JADLHS01. The sequence goes on from CAYHFK010000291.1 coordinate 126, forward strand.
AAACCTTGCGCCCAAAAAATACTCGACGCATTGAACACAAAGTTCCCCTTCGGGCCGGGATAGATTGTCGCCGCCCACTGCTGCGGCCGATCGCCACCGACCCACGCCGTGCCCGCACCCACAACCTCCAGCCCGGGAATCGCGGCGGGATCGCCGTGATACTCCCAACCGATCAAACCCGGAATGTGATCGCCGGCCTGGACCCCCGTCCCCGCAAAAATCCAGTGCCCGGGTTTCACGATGGTCCAATCGCCGCCACCATTGATGGGTTCAATGTTGCGCACGCCCATCAACAGGCCTTCATCGGGCCCGCGCTCGGGAAACGGTCCATGGTCGCGCTCGCGTTCCACGGCGTAATCATTGGTCGCGCCGTACGGCCCGCCGCGAAACATGATGCGATTCTCCCGTCCATCCGCGCCCGCGCGCAGGGGCGTGACCCAGCAAACGGCATTGCCGGAGAGAAACAACAGGTTCACGCCCGCATCGCGCAGGCGCTCGACACTGCGAAACTGCCGGATGTCCCAATACTCATCGTGCCCGACGCTGATGAACGCTTTGCATTTCAAGCCCCGATCCGGGGTCAACAGGTCGCTGTTCGCGCAGTACGTCACGTCGTAACCGTGCTCTTCGAGCCAGTACGCGAGCGGAAACTCCAGCGGCAGAAATTCGCCCGAACCGACCGTCAACGGATCGTTCACAACCCCGGTGAACTGCGATTCACGGCCGTACGGACGATCAAAGCTCACATCGGCCCAGGGGCCTTGGCCGCCTTTCGGATCGGTGTAAACCGAGTAGTTGTTGGGCCACCGATTGTAGGCCTGCCACGTGTTGTCCGAGCATTGAAAGAGGATGTCAGCCGGCCGATCGTCGCGCACAATAAACACGACGTAACTTTGCCAATAGGGTTCGCTTGCGCCGTTCGGGATCGTCGTCAGGCGGCCCAGGTAAACGCCACTGACCCAGTCTTTGGGAATCGTCAAGCGGGTCGCGGATTCCCAGGCGCACTCGTGCAGGTTTTTCGCGGCGGGCGTTGGGGTCGGCTGTGTCTTGCCGGTGAACGGGCCCAGTTGCTGCATCAAGCGGGCGCCCCGTCCGCCGTAGTAACCCATGCGAAAGATTTCCAGATTGAACGCGCGCGGCGGGTCGGTCGAGACCATGACGTCGAGGGACTCGCCCGCCTTCACGCTTTGCCGGGAACAGTAGCCTTCAATCCAAGGCGAACGGAACTCCTTCTGATCCACGCGCACCCGGGTCAATTGCCAGTCCAACGCTCCGGCTTTGGCATTTTCTTCGCGGATCACAGTTCGTGCCGCCGACTTCTCCGGGGCGGCGGCAAAACCCGAGCTGGGCAAACAGGAAAAGGCGACGCACAGCAGGCCAATAACGACCGGAAGCGCCGAGGTAGGGCGCGTCACTCCATGCGCGCCGGCGTCTGGCTGGTCGGAAACGGCACGCACGGAGTGACGCGCCCTACCCGCAAAATCATTTTCGAGGACGGTGTGCGGATGCGGCCCCGCGTGGGTGAGACCGGAGACGGATTCGCGACAGGAGAACAACGGCGTGGGAAGTAACATAAACACATTGATGCCAAAGTGCGGGGCAAAGTTCAATCACGGAAGACTGATCGGGTTTGCGGCGAAGGCTCGACCCTTGATGAAAGATCGGCTCGCGGCGGTCGCCATGATTCATGCACCTGATCAATCGTCTTGAATTATTCCTCGCGTAGCTTCCGGTCTCTGCGCCAACGCGTGCGCGACGCAAAGAGGCGATTCAGTACCAAGACCCGTTTATGCCCGGTTTACGTTCATGAGCGGGGCCGAAGCCGGTCGGTTCCGGCGCCCCAACTTCCCGGCGAGGGCTGCCACGGAGAGGAAAAACAGGACGGGATCCACGAGATAGTCCCAGAGGTTTTGCGATTCCAAGAGACCCAATTGCCAGGCAAGCAGCGCCGCCACCAGCGCCAGGTTGAACCGATGGCCGCGCCAGATGAGCCAGATGGTCAGCGTGCCGACAGCGATCGTGAGCAGGCTGAAGTTCCAACCCAGCGTGTAAACATCAAAGCGGCCCCAGCCCATTGCCGACGGATACAGCGCGAAGCCCGCCAGAACGGCAAAGATGAAAATGGTCGTCCGTTGCGTGGATGGCAACCCGCCCGGACCTCCGGCGTGGCGGTAGATGCCGTCCACCAACAGCGCCAGTGTCGGGAGGCTCAGGCCCGGCACAAACGCCACGAACCATCCACCCACCGGTAAACCGCCGAGCGGCAGCACGGCCCCGCCCACGGATACCAATGCCAACGCGCACTGGCATTGCCAGCGCGGACAGAATCGCTGACCGCGGAGCAACCATCCCAGTGTGAACCAAGACAAAAGGATCACGGGCACGAAGGACATCAGCCAGGGCGGCGCGGTGTTGCTCATGGCGATTCCCCCCCCATCTGGGTGTCGAGCCAGGCGGAGTTGAACGAGACATGGCGGATGCCCTTGCGTTTCCAGGTGTAAACGAGATGGATCAAGCCGTCGCTGGACTGCAACAGGAAGGGGTAGGAAAACTCCTGGTCGGCCTCCTCTTCCAACAGCGGATTCGCGCGCTGCCAGGTTGCGCCCGCGTCGGCCGACACGGCGAGGCGGAGGTTGTCGCGGTCGTCCCGCGCGTCGTTAAACGCGAGCAGCACCCGGCCGTCGCGCAAACGGATAGCGTCCAACCCGGAACGCGGATTGGGCAAACCGGTGCGGGCAAGGGTGGACCACGCTGCGCCACCGTCTTCGCTCCGGCTCGCCCACAACTCACGAGCGTCGGAGTAATCCCGGGCCAGCAGCAGGGCGCGGCGGGCGTTGAGCGGAACCAGCGCCGGCTGAAAGCCTTTGACGCCGCCGTTCACCCGCGTCTTGCGGTAGCTCAACGGCCCGGCGGGCGCGGAGAGCCAGAGCAACTCGGAGAACTTGCCCGCGAATTCATGATAAATGGGAACAGCCCAGCCGCCGTCGTCGAGCGCAGCCGGTTGGTTCTTCACCAGCTCGCTGATGTTGAAGAACGGGCTGAGATGCAATCGCTGGCTGGGATTCCACGTCTGTCCTCCGTCCGCCGACGTTTTGAGGTTCAGCGCGCTCCCGGACCAACCGCCGAAGGCGATGGAGACGTAGAGCAGATTGACGCGTTCGCCGCCGTCGGAGAACAAAAGCGCGTTGCCCACCTTCTTCACATACCGGCCCAACTCCCGCTGCGCGGTGTTGCGGGTGACGACGGCCCGGGGCGCCGACCAGTTGGTCTCGCCCCGGCCGAGAGCGGCTGTGTAAATGTTAACGTCCCGCGCCCCTTCCCGCGTGCCGCCATACCAGGTCGCCAACAGGCGTCCGCCGGAGATTTCACACAGCGAAGCAACGTGAACGCTCGGGGTCAGGAAATCGGGGTCAACGAAGCGGCTCGCGAACTGGGGCCGGGCATTGGTGTCCCGGTCGAGGACCGGGGGTGCGACTTCAAAGCCCGGGAGCCGCGACGCAGCCCCACCGCCAGAGGGATGTCGCGCCAGGGGCAGGAGCGTCAGCCCGATCGCCGCGGCCGTCCAGAACCAGCGTTGTTTTTGCGAGTCCATGCTCAACCGGGTCGGGAGATCTCGAAGATCAGAAACTGGGAGCGCAGGTCGTCGAGCGACCGATTGCGAAAGGCGGCGAGCCAGTCCTGGGCGGTGGCATCGCGGCGGGCGAAACGCGCCCACGCCTTGCGCGAATACAGCGTGGGGAAACGCGAGATTTCACGAGCCGCCAAACCAGCCGAACGGGCCGCTTCTTCAAACTGCGGGCGCGCATCGGTCTCGACGAAGACGACCTCCGTCTGGCCGGGTTGCAGGCGGTCGGCCCGGAAGGTTTGGACGCTGTAACCAAGGCGCATCGAGAGCAGGCCAGGTTGCCGCGAGTTGAAGGTGCGCGCCACGCGCTGACCCACGGTCTGCCGGACATCCGGCGAAAGATTCGAAAGGCCAAGCGTGGGGTAAATCCCGCCCAGAACCACGGTCAGCAACACTGCGGCCCCCAGCGCCAGGGACGGCGCGGTCCCGCCTAAGCGGGTGCGGTTCACGCGCCAAAACAACCAGCCGGTCAGGGCGAAGGCCACCAGCGGCAGCCAGAACGCCAGCTTGAACCAGAAGGCAAAGGCCGCAAACACACCAGCGGCCACGGCGACGATCACGACGGCGACGCCGAGGGCGATTTGTTGCGCGCGGCCTTCACGCTGGAGCCAGACCGAGGCGAGCACCGCCTGAGCGGGCAGCACGGCGAGCATGTACCGCTCAAAGGCTTGCATGAAAAAGAAGGGGATCACCGAGATCACGACCCAAGCGATGAGTCCGCTGATCGCTGCGGGGCGTTCCGCCTGCGGTTGGCGAACGTGCTGCCAGGCGGCCATGATCACCGCGAGCGTCCACGGCGCGATCAGGCCGAGCGCCCCGCCGAGCGCGGAGAGCGGGGCCATGCCGGTGGATTTGCCGAACTTCCGCGCGGTAATTTCCTCGCCCAGGATGTCGGTGAACCGGTCGGCCCAGATCAGGTGCATGGCGAGTGGCCAGGGCACGCAGATCGCGGCAAGCAATAGCAGCCAGAGCAGACATTGGCCGGCATGTTCGCGCAGCAACCGCCAATCGCCAGTGGCCCAGAGCGCCCCGCCGGCGCCGGCCAGAAAGAAAAGCATTCCGACCGGGCCCTTAAGGAGAAACGAGATCCCGAGCCAGACCGCGCAACCGAGGAGATCGCCCACCCAGCGGGTGCGCCGCCAGCGGACGAACTGCCACACCGCCAGCGCGGCGAAAAACGCGAGCGGCAGGTCGAGCATGGCTTGCCGCGCCGATGCGGCCAGGCCGATCGAGGAGAGCGAGAGCAGGCCGCCCAGCAGGCCGCTGGTCCGAAACAGTTCCCGCTCCAGCAGACAGGCCACAAGGGCCAGGCCGGCCCCGGCGAGGACCGCCCAGATGCGGGCCGACACCAGGTTCACGCCCATCGTTTTGTAGGCCCCGAGGATAAGCCAGTACATCAATGGCGGTTTGCGCAGCCGGGGCTCCTCGTTGCAATAGGGGGTGAGCCACTGGCCGCGCTCCTTCATTTCCATCGGGGTGCGGAACGTCAGGACGTATTCGTCCGAGGCGGTGATGCTGGTTTCCGACCAGATGGACGGTAGCAACAACGCGACGCCCAGCAGGAAAATCACCCCGGGAATCCACGCATGGAACGCGTCGAGTCGCTTGAGCAAGGGAATCTGCGTTTCCGTCATCCCTCGGAGAATAGCCGTCGAGAAGTCTTCGGGACAAGCGATAAGCCGCGCAGTGCGGATCAAAGCAAAATTGTTTTTCTGGATTGCGCTTTTTGGCCGGTTTGCGCCAAGGTGCGGCATGGCACCGAATCGATCCGCGACGTTCCCGCCGCTCTGCACTTTGGGCGTTCCGCTTGACCCGTCCCCCGACAAATTCGGCTTCCTGCGCGACACCGTGCCGGGCGAAGATGGCGTCGCCACCCTGCGCGACCGGATGCAGGACGACGGTTATCTCTTCCTGCGCGGCTTCTGGAATCGGGATCGCGTGCAGGCGGTGCGCGACTCGCTGACGGCCCAACTCGAGCGCCTCGGGTTTCTCGCGCCCGGTTTCCCGCGCGACGAAGCCCGGTGCATTCCCGGCAAGGAAGTCGGCCGCGCCATAGGCAATCCGCTCGACCAGAATGATCCCGCCTTGCGCGAACTCATCTTCGGCACACAGGTCATGTCGTTCTTTGAAGAGTTCCTCGGCGGTCCGGCGCGGCATTTCGATTTCATCTGGTTTCGCACCAAGGGCACCGGCCTGGGCAGCCCCATTCACTGCGATCTCGTTTACATGGGCCGTGGCACGCCCCACGTTTTATCCCTGTGGGTGCCGCTGGGCGACGTACCGCTGACCATGGGCGGACTGCTGATTCTCGAAGGCAGCCACCAGAAATCCGCCGAGCTGCAAACCTATCTCGCCCGCGACGTGGACAGCTATTGCGCCAATCACGACGACGCGGCAGAGTTTGCCGCCGGTCGCAAATGGTGGGACGGCACGCTGTCGAACAATCCGCTTGCGCTTCAGGCGAGCCTGAGCGGCCGGTGGCTGACCGCGGAGCACTTCCGGCTCGGCGACGCGGTGATTTTCAACATGACCCTGGTACATGGCAGCCTCGACAACACGACCGACCGCATCCGGCTTTCCACCGACACGCGCTACCAGCTCGCCAGTGAGCCGATTGACGAACGCTGGATCGGCGAACGGCCGCCGGGTCATGTGGCCGCGATGAAACGCGG
>CAYHFK010000292.1:0-6382 GCA_964355895.1 uncultured Bifidobacterium sp.
CGGGTTCGGGCGGCATCCGTGCCGCCAGTTTCGAGTTTTCAAACAGGCTCTAAGCGCGCGGCGGGTTAGAACTCAGGCCGTGGACTCGCGGGCGGACTTTTTCATTCCCTCCGGTTAACCAACCAGTCAGTGCGCCCGACCGGCCGGGACGAGGGCGGGCGCTGTGCGCGAACGAAAGTCGGTGGGCGTCAGACCGGTCGGTTACCCCGACCCGACCCGCTGGCTCCAGATCGGTAACGGAACGGATCGCCTCGCGAAAAGAGGGGCCGGCTGCGAACCAATGACTGAAATGACCGGAACGAACCGCATCTTGAACGCCGCGCGCCACGGTCCGAAAAGACCCGGACAGCTTTTGAGAAAGAAAGGCTGGCTGCCGGAAATCTATTTTCGCGACTGACTGCTCGCGCCAATGGGTGATCCGTTTACGGTTCACCAAGCCAGAGCCGCCGCCTCATTGACGAGGTCGAACTCCGCGACGAAAAGCTGCGGCCAATTTTGGCCTAGCGGTTGGCAATATCCGGGGAGACGCCTGCTCGCGGAGGGGTAGCATCACCGCACTGGACGGCGCAAAAGCAATTCGCCAGGAACTGCGGAGCGTCAATAAAGCAAATCCCAATCAGTATCCGAAAGTGGAGCATTGCCTGTAAAACTTGAGCGAAAATCCGAGCCTTGCTGGCTGGCCGGTGCTTGGGCATTGCTACTGTTGAGCGCAAGCGCAGTGACTCCGGTCAAAGCGGTGGGTGGTGGCTCTGGTAAATTTTAGAAATTCAGAAGTGGACCTCGTATCAACCGACTCCGAGCATGCCAGATTTGAACAAGACGAATCCGGGCGATCGTTCAACCGCGTCGCTACCAACCGACGCCCGCACCCAATACGGCTGGGCCTCGTGGCTCGCGCGCTTCAGCCTGGCCGTGTTGTTGTTTGAAACCGTCACCGGCCTGGCCGTCACGCTCGCGCCGTTTCATCCGGCAGTGCAATACAGCGTGCTGGTCCATACCGCCCTTGGCGCGCTCACCCTGCTGCCGGTGGCGTGGTACGGTTTGCGGCACTGGCAGGATTACCGGCCTTGGGCGCTGTCGCATGTCACCGTCCTCGGCTACGTGGCCCTGCTCGGGCTGGCGGTGTGTTCGGTATCGGGCCTGGTGCTGATGGGCGAGGCGGTGTTCGGGGTACGCACTTCGGCGCTGTGGCGGCAGGTGCATCTCATCTCGACGCTCGTGATGCTCGCGGGACTGTTGCCCCACCTGGTCTTCGTCTGGTTCAAGGCGCGCAAGGGCGAAGCGGCCCCGGCCGCGCGCGGTTATGTGTGGCAGGCGCTCGGCGCCGCAACCTTGGGGGTCGGGTTGGTCGCGGCGATGCCGGCACTTTACTCCGGCGTGAAATATGTGAACCAGTTTCCCGCCGACTACCATTACCTCTATGGCACGAACCGGCCGTTTGCGCCGAGCCTCGCGAAGACGGATACCGGCGGCGCGTTCGACGGGCGTTCGCTGGCCGGTTCGCATTCGTGCGGCACGGCCGGTTGCCACGAGCAGATTGCCGGCGAGTGGCAGCCGAGCGCGCATCGTTACGCGGCGATGGACAAGATTTTTCTCGGCATCCAGAACGTGATGGCCAAGCAGAACGGCGCCGAATCCACGCGCTACTGCGGCGGCTGCCACGATCCCATTTCGCTCTTCAGCGGCACAAAGAACCTCTTCGTCGAAAACCTCACCAGCTTGCAGGGTTACCAGGAAGGCGTCTCCTGCCTTGCCTGCCATGCGATTCGCGAGACCGACATCAAGGGCAACGCCAACTACACCGTCACGCAGCCGCGGGAATACCTTTGGCAATGGCAGACGAACGGACTGGCCCGGCTCGCGCGGGATTTCCTCATCCGCAGTTATCCCGCCGAGCACGGCAAACTCGCCAAGCGCTCGTTCAAGAAGCCCGAGTACTGCGCCGCGTGTCACAAGCAGTTCATTGACGCCGAGGTCAACCGCGTGGGCTGGGTGCAGCTCCAGAACCAATACGACAACTGGGCCAACTCGCACTGGAACAAGAAGGGCGACGCGCGCAAAACCGTCGAGTGCCGCGAGTGCCACATGCCGCTCGTGGACTCGACGGATCCCGCCGCCGGGGATGCGCTCGACTACAACCGCAAACCGGGGGACAAGAAACATCGCAGCCACCGTTTCCTGGCCGCCAATACCATCATCCCGCACGCGCAGCGCGACGAATTGCCCGGCTGGGAGAAGCAGCTCCAACTTACCGAGCAGTGGCTCAAAGGCGAGTTGCCCGTGCCCGAGATCGCGGACAAGTGGGCCAACGGCCCAATCGTCACCGTGCAGATCAACGTGCCGCCCACGGTCGCCCCCGGGGAGGAAATTCCGCTCAAGGTCACGATGGGTTCGAATAAAGTCGGCCACGATTTCCCCACCGGCCCGCTCGACATCATCCAGAGCTGGCTCGAAATCACGGTGACCGATGACCAGGGCCGCGCGGTCTGGGCTTCGGGCAAGCGGGATGCAAAGAATTTCATCCAGCCGGGCACGTTTCTCTTCAAAGCCGAGCCGGTGGATCAACACGGCAATCTGATTGATCGCCACAATCTCTGGGAGATGGTCGGAGTGCGTTATCGCCGCGCGCTTTTCCCTGGTTACTCGGACCAGGTGCAGTTTCAAATTCCCTGTTCCGGTGCGCTCGCACATGATGGAACGAACGCGTCCGCCGCGCGGGCCGATGTCTTCGACGTGCCGGCGACGGCCGTACCCGCGCTCGCCGCGCCCGGCGAGTATCGCATCGCTGTGGCGCTGAACTATCGAAAGGTGGACCAGTTCCTACTGAATTATCTCTTCGGCGAGTCGAACAAGCTGACCGCGCCTGTGACGGAGATCGCACGGGCCACCGCCATAGTGAAAGTGACTCCGCGGAAGCAGGCCGCGCTTACCCCAACCACAAAGACGACCGCTCTCCTCGCGAAAGAGAAACAATGAGCGCCGACTTGAGCCCGCGCCGGCGCCGTTTGCGCGTCACGGTCGCGGTATTGTCCGTCAGCGCGCTGATGGGGGTCGGACTCGGCGCGCTCATCTACTTCAAGACCCGACCGGCGCAATATCGTCCCGACGAGCAAAGCGCCGACATCACGAGCGACCTGGCGCGCGATCTGCCGCCGGAAACTCCGAAGCCACGCTTCACCGATGTCACGCGGACGGCGGGCCTGGGCGCGTTTCGCAACTTCACTGGCACGCGAACGGCGGAGATGCCCGAGGACATGGGCTGCGGCCTGGCGTGGGGCGACTTCGACAACGACGGTGATGACGACCTGTTCCTGGTGAGCGCGGGCGGCGCGTTGAACGTGCCGGAGAATCAACTCCAGCCCTGCGCCCTGTTTGAAAACCTCGGCGACAGCACGTTCCGCCGCGTCACAATGTTTCCCGACATTCGCATTCATGGCCTGGGCGCGGCCTGGGGCGATTACGATGGCGATGGTTTTCCCGACCTTGTGGTGAGCGGCTACCAGGCGCTGTTGCTCTTCCACAACGAGGCGGCGGAGGGCGGCGGACGGAAGTTTGCGCGCGACCGGCGCTTTCCGAATCCGCCCGGCTTCTGGGCGGGCGTGTCGTGGGGCGACTTCGACAACGACCGCGCGCCCGACCTCTACGTCTGCGGCTACATTGATTACGTGGTCGCGGCGGAGGATCGCGCCCGGTCTTCGACGCAGATCGGTTCGATGGTGCCGTTCACCCTGAATCCGGCCTCCTTCAATGGCGGAACCAATCTGCTCCTCCACAATAACCGCGACGGCACGTTCACCAATGTGGCGCCGGCGCTGAAGGTGACCAACCCGGAAGGCCGCAGCCTGGGCGCGCTCTGGCACGACTTCGACGAGGACGGCTGGCTGGACCTCTACGTGGCCAACGACATCTCGGATAATGTTTTTTTCCACAACACGGGCGGGAAGTTCGAGGACATCAGTCATGCGGCGCTCGTGGCCGATTATCGCAGCGCGATGGGCCTGGCGGTGGGCGATTACAACCGGGATGGCGACGACGACCTGTTCATCTCGCACTGGGTCGCGCAGGAAAACGCGCTCTACGACAACACCTGGGTGGATTTTAATCGGCCAGGCGTCACCACCAACGCCGGCCCGCAGCAAAAGTACCCGCTCCGCTTCATGGACCTCGCCGACCAGAAGGGCCTCGGCCAGATCGCGTTGCCCTATGTCGGCTGGGGGACGGAGTTTGTGGACTTCGACGGCGACGGCTGGCTGGACCTCGTGGTCGCCAACGGCAGCACCCTCGAAGAAGACGGCCCCAGGCCGAAGCAGCTCAAGCCGCAGGACACGCTGCTCTTCTGGAATCGGCGCGGCGAATTCTTCCACAACCTTGCTCCGCTTCACGCCGGTCTCAGCGAAAAGCACGTCAGCCGCGGACTTGCGGTCGCCGACTTCGACCATGACGGCGACATGGACCTCATCATCGCCGACCTCGGCGAAGGCGTGCGGCTTTTCCGCAACGACATGCAGACCGGCCATTGGCTGAAAGTTCGCCTGCACAGCCAGAACCACCTCGGCAAACCCCTCGGCTTTGGCGATGGCTCGAAGGTCATCGCCCACGTCGGCGACGTGGCGCTGCGTCGGAGCGTGTCGAGCGCCAGCTACCTCTCGCAAAGCAGCCGCACGCTCCACTTCGGCCTTGGTCCGGCAACCAAGGTGGATCGCCTCGAAGTCCGCTGGCACGCCGGCGGGACGAACATTTTCGAGAACCTTGAGGCGGATGCGACATGGGAAATCACCGAAGGCGAAACCGGGCCGAGAAGAGTGGCGGCGGGCGTCTCACCCGGCGGAACCTCCCTCCGAACACCGAAGGCTGAGAATCTTGCGCCTGGTCCGGGCGGTAAGGTGCCGCCCTCCACGGCAAGCGGGACGCCTACCGCGACCGACAAACAACGCACGCTCGATTTTTGGAACAAACAACGCGCGGCAATGAACGCGATGAAAGTTGAGAAGGACGATGCGAAAGCGCTCGCCCTCTTCCGGGAAGCCCTCGCGCTCAATCCCGCGCACGAAGATTCGCTCTACTACCTCGCCGCTTGTCTGGCTAGCGCAGGCGACACCGGGGGCGCTCTGGCGCAACTCGCCGAACTCAAACGCATCAGCCCGCAAAGCCAGCGCGCGTTCGCCCAATGGGGCACTCTGCGCGCACTGACCGCGACATCGCCCGCCGACCTGCAAGCCGCCGAGGAGTCACTCGCCCGCGCCCAGGCAATCAACCCCGAAGAAACCGGCGCCTTGCTCGTCCTCGGCGAAGTCGCGTTGCTCCGCGGCGACCCCAAACTGGCGGACGAACGACTGGCCGCCGCCTGCCGGACAAACCCGAAGGCCGTCGGCGGTTTATTCCTGCGCGGTTACCTCGCGTGGAAGCGCGGCGACAACGCGGCCGCAAAACAATTTCTCGCTGACGCCCGCACCGCCCTCGGGCCCGACTGGCAACCCAAAGGGGCGACCAGCGAAGGCGACGTAAAACAAAAACTGCACGTCGAGAAAACTCCCCTGACACGCTTCTGGGAAGGATGGAATGGCCGTCCGGAGGCGGCGCCCGCCTATGCCGCCCTGGATCGGTTCTTTCAGTCCGGGCAGTGATTCCCGCCCCGCATCACAGACGCATCGTCGTTGCAATGCCGGGTGCGATGCGAAACCGGCGGGGTCAAGTTTGACAACGCCGACCCGCTTGAGCCGTGCTGCCGCCCGGTGCAAACCACGATGAGACAATCACGGTGGAGTTGGCCATGAGTAAAACGATCCGCAATCGGCCTTGTTTGACAAAGCTTCGTTGTCTTGATGATGCTTTAGATCCTCCCTCAGGCCCTCTGGACCGGGCGGGTTCCAAACAAGCAGTGGGGCTACCGAGGCCTAAAACTTCAAGCCCCACTGGCGGCGTGGTTGACCGCTTGATTTTCCTCCGCTTCCCAGTTCTGCGAAGCGAGGAAAGGATGAAGCCGCCCGTTCCAAAATTCCGTTCCAAAATCCTTGCCAAAGCAACCAGACTCCCGGCTATGCTGGTGTAGATTTATGAAATCCAAGAAAGCAGCATCACCTCTTTCCCAATGGGAAAACCCCGTCAAAGCCAAATTGAAGAAAGGACAACCTGTCATCGGCATTGTCATCAGCGTGAACAGCGTCGAAGTGGCGGCGCAGGCGGCCAACATGGGATTTGATTTCATCTGGATGGAGATGGAGCACTCGCCGATCAGTCTGGAAACCGTGCGCAACATTGTGCTGGCCACGCGCGGCCTGCCTGCCGTGCCGTTTGCCCGCCCGCCGGTGAACGAACTCTGGACGGCCAAGCGGTTGCTGGATGCCGGCGTGCTCGGCGTGGTGTTTCCCTTCACCAGCACGCC
>CAYHFK010000293.1:0-6306 GCA_964355895.1 uncultured Bifidobacterium sp.
TGCTCGCCCAGCTTCAAAGACGCCATTGAGAATGTCGCGATTGGGTTGCCCAGCTTTGGCGCCGAAGAGGGCGAGGTTGGGATATTTCTTGATGGTGATGGCGTCGGTGACTTTCAAGCCGAAGCGGAAGTCATAGGGAACGGCATCCGCCAACCGATGCAGGTAATGCACGCGGGAACAATCGTCGTAGGCGGCATTCCCACAGACCGTCTTGAACACTTCCGCGTATTCGCCGAGGCAATCCTGCTCGAAGCGCGGCCGGGCGACCTTGCCGCGATACTCTTAACGGCCCGGAGTGTAGAGTTGCCCCAGCCAGCCCTCGCATTTCCAAGACGAGGTGACGATGTAAACACCCCGGGCCGCCAGGGCGTCTGTCCTTTGTTTCATCCATTCGCGCGCGAAGCCCATTGGGAAGCCTGTTGGGAGACAACCTCAATGTTCACTTCGGTTTAACGGCAAGTTCCAAGATTCGGCCGGGCAGGGCGTACGAAGCCGAGCTATTCGTGGGCCGCGAATACTCGAGAATGTAAACCTTGCCTTTGCCGCTCACATGGACGTCGATTGGCCGGCCCAGTGGCGCAAGCACCGTGCGGATTTCCGCTTCGTCCTTTCCGTCTGCGCTGCGGCGGAGTCTGGCCTGAAGGACATCGAAACCGGAATTCTCCTTCACGGAGCGAATAAAATTTCCAAACCGCGTCAGGAGAAACGTGCCCTGGTAGTTTTCAGGAAAATCCTCGCCCAAGTACGCAATGCCTCCCGGACAGGAGTGAGGGTCGAAGGAGTAGATCGGTTTGCCGCTGAAGCCACCATCCGGCCCGATGTTGGGAATGGGCAGGGTGAACTCCAGTCCCACCGGCGGATCGGGCGTGAAGGGATAGGCTTTCTTCTTCCAGTTGGCGAAGGTGTAAGGGAACCCGTAATGCCGGCCGCGCTTGATCAAGTTGAGTTCCTCTTCGGGATCGGCGTCGGGTCCGTTTTCGGTCGCAATCATTTCGCCTTTATCATTCCAGCAGAACCCATAGGCGTTGCGAATGCCGCGCGCGAAAACATCGATGGGCGGATTTTCCAACTTCGGATCAAGCCGCCAGATGCAGGCGGTTATGGGGGTTTCACCGCCGCCATACCAGGTCGCCTCCGTGCCGGTCTGGCCGGCGTCGGTGCGTCCGCCGTTCCCCACGTAGAGAAAACCGTCCGGTCCAAAGGCGATATGCTCGGCCGCATGAATGTAAGCGGGGCTGCCGGGATAATTGGTCCAGAACCACGGTTTCGGATCCACCGGGTCGCCATCGGCGAACGCCGGCGTGCGGTAAATCGTTACATGGTTCTGCACGGGGGGCGTGGCGATGTCCTGCTGGTTGCCGGCAATGTAGAGACGCTTTTGCTTGTCCATCGCCATTCCCACGGTGGTGAACGTCAGTCCGCCGACATCTTTGCCGCGGGTGACCAGATAGGATTTCGCCCACAGGATTTGCCGCGTTTGGCCTGTTTCAGTTTCCACGTGAAACACATCGCCGTCGGCCGTCAAAACGTAAAGCCCGCGCCCCGCTCCGTCGCTGGTGAGGCGAACGCCGCGTTGCGGCAGGCGCACCACCTCGCGCAGCGTGAATCCTTCCGGTGGACTCGGCAGGGGCGGGTAGGTGCTGGCCTGCTGCAGTTTTTCGAAAGTCGGAAATGCGCTTCGGGAACGGACGGCCTTTACGTCGGCGGCAGAGATTGCGCCCCCGGCATTGCCCCAACTGTTGAGCACATAAGTGAAAACGTCCGCGACTTCTTCATCGTTCAGCGCCATTGGCGGCATGGCGCCGTTGTATTTCTTGCCCAGCACTACGATTTCACCAGAAAGCCCTTCGACTACCGCCTTGATCGCGCGCTCCAGATTTCCGGTGAGGAGATCAGACTTGGCCAGCGGGGGAAAGACCCCGGAAATTCCCTGACCGTTGAACTGGTGGCAAACAAAGCAATTGCGGACGAACAAATCCCGGCCGCGTTCAACGCGCGGCTCCAACTCGGCGGTTGGGATGAGGGGTGCCGCAACGACCGGGATTCCGGCGGGCGATGCGGGCGATGGCGCGGCGGCAGATTTGGCGGTTGGTGCGGTTGCGAAAGTTGTCAGCGTCAACAATTGAAGCCCCGCGAACAATCCAAGCGCCCGGAGCCGGCTGCGTTGTTGCAGGTCGCAGACCCGCGTTCCGGCAGTTGTTTGTTCAATCATATCCATTCTCGTTTCAAAAAGTTGATGAAGTTGCCGTGGATGATGCCGTCCACATCCGCCGCCGCGTAGCCGCGGGCGGAGAGCATGCGGGGGATCTTCGATAGGTCCGCAATGGTATTCAAGTCAGTCGGCGTCTGTTCGCAACCGAACGCGCCGTCCAGATCCGAGCCAATGCCCGCATACTGCGCATTGCCCGCGAGTTGGCAGACGTGGTCAATGTGATCCACATACTGTTCGAGCCTGAGGTTTGCCGATTGCGGAGTGGTTTTCCCGCGCACCCAGCCGGGCACGAGCATCCACGCGTCAAGTGCCGCACCGATCACGGAGTCGCGCGCGATGAGCGCCTTGAGCTGTTCATCGCTGAACTGCCGCATGTGCGGCACGAGCCCGCGGCAATTCTGATGGCTCGCCCACATCGGCCCGTGAAATAGATCGAGCGCCTCCCAGAAACAGTCATCGCACAGATGCGTCACATCGAGGATGAACCCGAGCCGGTCCATCTCGTTCAACAACTCGCGGCCCTTGGCGTTGAAGCCGCCGCTTGCGTCGGTGCCGTTGGCGTAAATCCCCGGCCCATAGTGCGCCGGTCCGATTGCGCGCAACCCTTGTTCGCGCGCGCGGGCCAGATGATCCAGCGATAAAATGGAATCCGCGCCTTCCAGACTAAGCACGTAGCCAATGGGCGTGTGCTCGGCAGCGCCCGCTGAATCCCACCGCGCCAGATGTTTCTCCAATCCCGCCGCGTCACGGATTTGCACCATCTCGCCGGCCTCCTCCATTGCGCGATACCACGCCAGTTGACCCTGAGTCTGCGCCCACGCCTGCGCCGGTGAACGCCAGCCGGCCACGGGGCTGTAGGCATTGTGCTCCACGCGCGCGATGAGCGTGGCTACACAGATGCCCACGCCGCCCCGCCGCATTTCCGGCAGCGACCCCGTGCCGTTGGCGCGGTCGGGTTTGTCCTTTTTCCCCGCTTCGCTTGCGCGCAACTCCGCGAGCGGCCGCGTCAAATCGCGATTCCACTCCAGCGCGTTCATCGCCAGATCGAGATGGGCGTCGAAGATGAGCGGGCGCGTTTTCATTTCAGACAAATTGGGCCAGCAACATCACCAGGCCCAGCGCCACCAGGCCGATGCAGGTTTCCAGCACCGTCCACGTTTTGAGCGTCTGCGGGACGGTGAGATTGAAGCTCTCCTTCACAAACCAAAAACCACCGTCGTTGACGTGCGAAAGAAACAACGAGCCCGCGCCCATGGCCAGCACCAACAACTCGCGATTGAGGTCCGGCGTATTCGCGGCCACGGGCGCCATGATCGCCGAGGCCATCGTGATTGCAACGGTTGCCGAACCAACGGCGACACGAATCGCCGCCGCGACCACCCAGCCGAGCAACAGTGGGGAAATCTTCGCATGTTCCACGATGTCCGCGATCGCGGCACCGACTCCGCCGCGATCGAGCATTTTGCTCAAACCGCCACCCGCACCAACGATCAACAGAATTGCCGCCGCCGGGCCGATGCAGTCCTCGAAGAATTTCAGGATCTGTTTTCCACTGAAGCCGCGCGCATAGCCAAACGTGTAGATGGAGAGCAGCACCGCGAGAAGCATCGCGATGATCGGACTGCCGACGAAGTTCGCCCATTCGCGCAAGCGGTCTGCTTTGGGCAACGTCAAATCAGCCAGCGACGCGATCAGCATCAGCATCACCGGGAGCAAGATCGTCAGCAGCGTGAGTCCAAAGCCGGGGGGATTGTGCAACGGAACTTCCTTTGTGGCGCGTTCACCGAGATGGCCGAGATCAACCGTCAGTCTTGATCCCACGAGCGACCCAAAAACGGGTCCGGCGACGATGGCCGTGGGAATGCCAACCAGCGCGCCGTAGAGAATTGTTTTTCCGACATCTGCGCCGATCTGTTCGATGGCAAGCATCGGCCCCGGATGGGGCGGGAGAAACCCTTGCGATACGGACAAGCCGGCCACGAGCGGAATGGCGATCCGCATCAGCGGCGTATTGGTTTCGCGCGCGATGGCGTAAACGATGGGAACTAAGAGAACCAGTCCGACGCTGAACAATACCGGCACCCCGACGACGAACGCCACGGCCAGCATCGCCCACGGCAGCCGCCGCTCGCCGAGCAGCCGAATGAAGTTTTGCGCGATGACGTGCGCGCCGCCGGATTCCGAAAGCATTTTGCCCAGCATCATGCCCAGGCCAACGACAACGCCCAGGAAACCGAGGGTGTTGCCGACGCCTTCCTGAAACGTCTTGGCAATCGCCGGCAGCTTCATGCCGGAGTGAAAACCGATGGCGATGGAGACCAGCATCAAGCCGAGAAACGGATGCAGCTTGAAGCGCGCGATGATTACCACGAGCGCGATGATCGCGACCAAGGCAAACAATAGCAGGCTGGCTTCGTGGCTCATGGGGGGACGGTTTAGATCGTCAGTCGTCGTTCGCGGGCGGTGATGCGCCAGCGCTCCGTCGCGCGCCCATCGCGAATCACGGTCGCCTCCGAGTGTAGGGCGACCGTCGGACAGATGTGGCGCGGCACGCCAAAGAGACAATCGCCCACGGTGAATTCACCGGCGCGCGCGGTTTCAACGACTAGATGTTCTTCGCTGTGCGAAATCGCAACGGCATCCGGCAGATTCAAGAACTGCACGCGCGGCGGCGGATTTTCCGCCGCGATGGCCTTATGGCCGAGATCAAGGCACAGGAGGTTCGCGCCCGGCTTGCTGACGACGCGGGTCAACACCACTGCGGCGATGAGAAAATCCAGATCGGCAAACTTGCTCGCGTAACCAAAATCCCACAGGACGCAAGTCCCCGGGCTGCACTCGAACGAATGGTTCTTCGCGTGAATCGGAAATGTCGGCGTGCCGCCCGCCACCACCCGGGGCACGGCCAGACCCGCCGCTAGCAATTCGCGGCGGAACACAAGGACTGGCGCGAAAACGGTCGCGCAAAGTTCAGTGCGTTTTGCGAGTTCCGGCTCGTGGATGTGACCGTCATAAGCATGCAACCCACCGGGGCGGAGTCCCGGTGATGCTGCAATCAAGCGATACAACTGGATTGCCTCGGCGCCCGGTTCAACGCCGGTGCGATGCTGTCCGCAATCCAAGTCCAGCAACACTTCCAGTGTGGGCCCGGAATCCGCGAACGTTTGTGAGAGCAACTGGACCGCCGATGGGGCATCGGCGACGCACGAAAACGCCGTTGCGGGAAACGCCTTCGTCAGTTCGAGCAGTCGCCCCGCGTTCGGTCCGACCATCGGATAGGCAAGCAGAACATCCTTAGCGCCCGCGCCCGCTGCCATTTCCGCCTCGGCGATGGTGGCGCATTTGAATTGGGTGATGCCTTCGGCCAGTTGCATCCGCACCACCTCGGCGAGTTTGTGGGTCTTGATATGCGGGCGCAGCCGGGTCATTCCGCCGGCGATGCGAATCATGCGCCGGATGTTTTCGCGGATGCGATCCGGGTAAAGCAACAACGCGGGGGAGGGGACTTCTCCAACGTTTTCGACTGCGAACCAATCGCTCATTCGATTTCGAAGATGGCCTCGATCTCGACGGCGATGTTACCCGGCAACGATCCCATGCCAACGGCGCTGCGGGCGCCCACGCCACAATCGGGGCCGAAGACCTCGGCGAAGAGTTCGCTGCAACCATTGATGACTTTGGGATGATCCGGAAAATCGGGGGTGCAGTTGACCATGCCGAGCACCTTGATGACGCGCTTCACCCGGTTCAGGCTGCCGAGTTCGCTCCGCAACGTGGCGAGAATTGCGAGGCCGACCTGACGGGCGGCCGCTTTCCCGGCGGCGAGATCCAGGTCTGCGCCCACCCGACCCGTGATCAGCGATTTGTCCGGCTTGAGCGGTCCGTGCCCGGAGACGTAGGCAAAATTGCCGGCGACGACGAGCGGTTTGTAAACCGCCACCGGTTTCGGGGCCGGCGGCAGTTCGAGTCGCAGTTCTTGAATTCTGGCTTCAGCGTTCATAAGGGTTATGCAAAGAAAGAATCATTGCCGATTGCGAACCCTTTCGTCCAGTCCGACGTGTGATTGATTTGGGTTTGCGCCGCATCCTGTCGCC
>CAYHFK010000294.1:0-6303 GCA_964355895.1 uncultured Bifidobacterium sp.
GCCTCGACGCGAACATCAAGCCGCAGCAAGACCTCACGCTGAAGATCACGCGCAAAGACGGCAGCGTGGAAAATGTGAGCGTTCGCTGCCGCATTGATACGCCCATCGAGATTGACTACTACCAGCACGGCGGCATTTTGCCGTATGTGCTGCGGCAGTTGGTGGCGCAGGCGTAATCGGAACGCCGAACTCCGATTCGGCTCGTTCCATGCGCCAACACGCAGAATCGGAGTTCGGCGCTCCAATTCGTTGGTCGAGTTGCCGACGTTTGGTATCGTCTGCGCAGTCTATGCATTCGCCGCCACGAAACAAACGCGAGTATCTCCGAGAACTGGTGGACGCAAAAAACAGGGCGTTTCGACCGCTTACGGACGAAGAGAAAGCGCTCGGCTTCCTCGGCTGGCATGAGCGCGGCTACCTGCCGCATTGTGATTTCCCGTGGCTCACCCAATTTGTCACTTTCAGGTTGGAGGATTCCATGCCTGCCTCGCGTCGTGGCGAATGGGAACATCTGTTGCGCATTGAAGACGTTCGGGATAAGCGGATGAAGCTGGAGGAATATCTGGATCGTGGCGTCGGTGAATGCTGGCTGCGGGACGCCAGGATCGCGCAACTGGCCGAGGATGCGCTGCTCCACTTCCACGACGAGCGATACGAACTGCGCGCCTGGTGCGTAATGCCAAACCACGTTCATGTGCTGGTGCAGGTGTGGCAGACGCCGTTGGATGCGATGATTCAAAGTTGGAAGCGCTTCGTGGCAACGAAAGCTCTGCACATGCTGCGGGCAGAGCGCCGATCTCCGAATCGGCAAGTTTCAAGCGGTGGCGCCGACGCGCCGAATCGGAGTTCGGCGCTCCAATCGTTCTGGCAGCGCGAATACTGGGAGACCTACATGCGTGACGAGGAGCAGGAACGGAAGGGGATTTCCTACATTGAAGCGAATCCAGTGAAGGCGAAACTTTGTCACGTGGCGGTGGACTGGAAGTTCAGCAGCGCAAGGTTTCGGGACGAATATCGCCGGTTGGTGTTGTCGGGGACAAGCGTTGCCGAAAACAAACCGAATTAGAAACTCGCCGAATCGGAGTTCGGCGCTCCTATGCATCGCGTCATTTTCCACCTCGACATGGATGCGTTCTACGCGTCCGTGGAGCAGCGGGATAATCCTTCGCTGAAGGGAAGGCCCGTCATCGTCGGTTCGCCGCCGACGCAGCGCGGCGTGGTGTGCGCGGGGTGGTCTGCGCGGGGTGGTCTGCGCGGGGTGGTCTGCGCGGCGAGTTATGAGGCGCGGAAATTTGGCGTGCGCTCGGCCATGCCCAGCGCCACGGCCGGCCGGCTTTGTCCCAATGGAATTTTCTTGCGACCGCGAATGGAAGCTTACCGCGCCGAGTCGCGGGAGATCATGCTGGTGGTACAGAAGTTTGCCGGTGAATTGATTCAGCAGGTTTCCGTGGACGAGGCTTACGCGGACGTGTCCGCGCAACATCAGGCGGCGACGGCGGACGAAAGTCTGGAACGGTCGTTGCCGCTCGCGCAACGAATCAAGGCCGCAATCCGTGAACGGCGGCAACTCAGCGCTACGATTGGCATCGCTCCGAACAAGCTGCTCGCGAAGCTGGCGAGCGATTTCCAGAAGCCCGACGGACTGACCATCATTCGCGAGTCCGAGAAGGTGGCGTTCCTTCAGCCGTTGCCGGTGCGTTCGTTGCACGGCGTGGGCAAGGTGACGGAAGAGAATCTTCATCGCGCTGGCATCCACACCGTCGGTGATTTGCAGAACTACGCAGGGGACCTGCGAGCGTTGGTCGGTTCGTGGGGGCCGGAGCTAAAACGCTTTGCCTTCGGTGAAGATGACCGGCCGCTCGATCTGGGCGACGAGGTGAAAAGCATCAGCAGCGAGAACACGTTTCTACGCGACACGGAGGACCGGCCCACCTTGCGCGCCTGCCTGAAGGAACAGGCCGACGACATGGCGAAAAGCCTCGCAAAGCGCCGACTCGCGGCGCACACCGTCCAAGTGAAACTGCGGTACGGCGATTTCACTTCGCTGACGCGGCAGATTTCCTTCGAGGAACCGTTGACGGACGCGAAAGAGATTTACCGGCTGGGCTGCTGGTTGCTCGCGCGGGAAAAACTGGTGAACCGACCGCTGCGCTTGCTCGGTTTGGGGGTGAGCGGATTAGTGGAGGCGCGGGCGAGCCAACTCCGACTGCCGTTTGGAAGCTGAAGGCTCGCCAAACTCACCGATTCGGTCCAAGCTGCGGGCGATGAGTTATCTCGTTCAAGAAATCGCCGCGGAAGTGATCCGGAGTACAAGCCGGGACAAACCCGCCGACACAGCGTTGCGCGAAGTGCTGAAGCAAACGCGCAATCTCGCGCCGTTCGACGCGACCGAGGTCAGCAAGACCGTTTTCCTCTATTACCGCTGGCACGGCTGGCTGCGCGACGAGCGGGGTGGGGTGGAAGGTAAGATGCGGCTCGCGCTGCGGCTGGCCGAGCGGTTTCGGGCGAATCCGGCTTCCGTGCCGATGGCGGAGTTGCGCGCGAAGGCGGTGCCGACGTGGACGGCGGAGCAAATGGAAGTGAGCGACGACTGGCTGCGCTCGTTGCAACGCGAACCCAAGCTGTGGCTGCGGGTCAAGCGCGGACAGGCGGCGGCAATGATGGATAAATTGCCCGGAACGCACGTCAGTCCAACGTTTCCGGAGGCCTTGGTTTACGAAGGCGAAACCGATCTGTTCACGACGCCGGAGTTTCAGGCGGGCGAATTCGAGATTCAGGACATCAGTTCGCAGGTGGTGGGGGTGCTTTGTGATCCGAAGCCGGGCGAGACCTGGTGGGACGCGTGCGCCGGGGAAGGCGGCAAGCTGTTGCACTTGTCCGACCTGATGCAGAACAAAGGTTTGATCTGGGCGAGCGACCGGGCGGCGTGGCGATTGCAGAAACTCAAGCGGCGCACGGCGCGAGCCAAGGCTTTCAATTATCGCGCGGCGCTTTGGGACGGCGGCGCGAAATTGCCGACGAAGACCAAGTTCGACGGCGTGCTGGTGGACGCTCCGTGCAGCGGCGTGGGGACGTGGCAGCGAAATCCACACGCCCGGTGGACGACGACGCCGGAGGATGTGAAGGAGTTGGCGGAAGTGCAGAAGCGTTTGCTGCGAAGCGTGGCGGGGTCGGTGAAGCCGGGCGGGAAGTTGATTTATTCGGTTTGCACGTTAACGCGAGCCGAGACGAGTGAGGTGGTGGAAGATTTCAATCGGGCGCAGGCGGAGTTCGAGCCGTTGGTATTGTCGCTACCACGAGCGCGGGAAAGTCAGAGCCTTGCTACCATCACGATCGGGCTGGCGGATTTCGGGGGGAATGGAATGTTCATCGCGAGTTGGCGGCGGAAGAAGGTTTGAGTCGGGCGGGCGTCACCGGTTCGTAACAATTCCGTAACCAGCTTGTTGCCGCGTTTGCATTGTTTCGTCTCCCGGCGCGTGCTACTTAACTGACCCTGATGAAGCCGAAAATCCTCGTAGTGGACGACGAACCGGAGGCGGTCGAGTTGCTTGAATTCAATCTCAAGCAGGCCGGGTATGCGGTCATCACCGCCGCGGATGGAGATGAGGCTTTCAAGAAAGCCAAGGTCGCACAGCCCGCGCTGGTGGTGCTCGATCTGATGCTGCCGGAGATTGACGGACTGGAAGTTTGCAGACTACTGCGGCGCGATCCGCTCACGGCGCGCATCCCCATTCTCATGCTCACCGCCAAAGCGGCGGAGATTGACCGGGTGCTGGGCCTCGAACTGGGCGCGGACGACTACGTGACCAAGCCGTTCAGCCCGCGCGAGTTGGTATTGCGCGTCAAAAAAATTCTCGAACGCGGCCAGCAAAAGACCGAGGCGCGCGATGTAATGCGGTTCGGCGATCTGTTGATTGATGTGCCAAAGCATCTGGCGTCGTGGAAGGGAAAGGCGTTTGACCTTACCGCCACCGAATTCAAACTCCTGACGGTGCTCGCGCAACGCGCGGGTCGCGTGCAATCGCGCGATGCCTTGCTGCGGGATGTTTGGGAATACGACACCCTCATTGACACCCGCACGGTGGACACCCACATGCGGCGGCTGCGCGAGAAGCTCGGTCCGGCGGCGAAATATCTGGATACCGTACGCGGGGTCGGGTATCGGTTCGTCGAAAACTGAACGCAATGCCGGTCTGGTCCACCATCCTCTTCCTCCTTTTACTCGCGCTGCTGGTCGCCATGCAGGTTTGGTGGCAGGGCAAATTTCGTCGCACGGCGGAGTCCGCGTCCGGCGAAATTGGAAACCTCAAGCGCCGCCTGGCCGTCGAAGCCGGCGAACGCCAGGCCCAGCAGTCGGCCATTTTCAACAGCATGGTCGAAGGGTTGTTGCTGCTCGACGAGCGCGGGCGGGTGCAACTGGCCAATCGCGCCTTCAAAAAACTTTTTGAAGCCACGGACGTGGTCCTGGGCAAAACCGTGCTGGAGGTGCTGCGCCTGCATGAACTTGCGGAAATGGTCGAATCACTCGGGCCGAATCAGCCGTGGCAGGATCGCGAGTTGAAATTTCCCGGACCGCCGGACCGCTGGCTTCAGGTCAGTGCCGCAATTGTCCTGACCGGCAGCGGCGAGCGGCAGGGCACGATTCTCGTCTTCCACGATCTCACGCGGCTCAAGCAACTCGAACGCACGCGGGAGGATTTTGTTGCCAACGTCAGTCACGAATTGCGCACGCCGCTGTCGCTCATCAAGGGTTATGCGGAAACACTGCTGGACGGCGCGAAGGACAATCCCGAAGTCGCCACGAAGTTTTTGCAGACGATTGATCGCAACGCCCGCCGGCTGGATTTGCTCATCCAGGATTTACTGACGATCTCGGCGCTCGAATCGGGCCGGGTGGCGCTGAATTTTCAGCCGGTGAAGTTGCGGTCGGTGGTGGAACGAAGCCTGGCCGATCTAAAGACCCAGGCGGCGGCGCGCAAAGTTACCCTGACCAACGACCTGCCGGACTTGACGGCCCATGCGGATGAAACGCGGACGGAACAAGTCCTGAGCAATCTCCTGGAAAACGCCGTGAAGTACGGTCGGGAAGGCGGAACGGTGATTGTGGGGGGCCGGGAAACGGATGACGGGAAGCTGGAGGTGTTCGTGCAGGACGACGGGCCGGGGATTCCAGCGGAGGCGCAAGAGCGGGTGTTCGAGCGGTTTTACCGTGTGGACAAGGCCCGTTCGCGCGAGCAGGGCGGCACGGGGCTGGGGTTGGCCATCGTAAAGCATATTGTGCAAAGCCACGGCGGCAAAGTGTGGGCGGAGAGCGAGCCGGGCCGCGGGGCGAAGTTTTTCTTCACGCTGCCCGCTTTCAATTCCGCATCATCCCTGCGGGGTTTGAGTAATTAGTGGCTGGCCGGAAACTGGCGGAATGCCATCCTCCTCGTTCTCCTCCTCGTCCTCGTCCTCGAAATGACGGGGAAGTTCGAGGACGAGGACGAGGAGGAGAACGAGGAGGAAAAAAAGCTGCGTTTCCGGCCAGACACTATTTAGGTCTTTCTCAGCATCGGCCCGTCTCCTAGACTCTCCTCATGGTTCACGTGGGCATCGGTTATGACGTTCATCAATTGGTCGCGGGACGCAAGCTCGTTCTGGGCGGCGTGGAGATTCCACACCCGAAAGGTCTCGACGGTCACTCGGACGCGGATGCGCTGATGCACGCGATCTGCGACGCCATTCTCGGCGCGCTGGGCGAGGAGGACATCGGCCATTTCTTTCCCAACACCGATCCGCGCTGGCAAGGGGTGCCGAGCCGGGTTTTCCTCGAGGAGGCGGCGCGTCAAGTGTTGCAGCGCAACGGCCGCATCGTGAATGTGGACGCCACCGTGATCGCCCAGGCGCCGAAAATTTATCCCCACATTGCCGGCATGAAGAATCACATCGCCGACGCTCTCGGTCTGCGTGAAAGCCAGATCGGCATCAAGGCGACGACCAACGAGCTTATGGGGTTCATCGGTCGCGAAGAAGGCATTGCCGCCATGGCCGTGGCCAGTGTGGATCTGCCGTTCTAACTCACATGCCTAAAGCCGAAATCAGTTGGAAACGCGTGACCGAAGACGGAGCGAAGCTGCAAGTCAACGCCCAGCGCGTGGGGGGCGAATGGTTGTTCTCCCAGCGCGAAAAGCGTTTTGACCAGTGGCAGCGCGTGGCCAATCCGCCGCTGGAAGATTGGCTCGAACTGCTGGACGCCGTGAAGCGCCTCGTCACCCGGCGCCGTTTGCAACCGGTGCATGAAGACCTCGTCCGGCGCCGGATTCG
>CAYHFK010000295.1:0-6259 GCA_964355895.1 uncultured Bifidobacterium sp.
TTGCCGCCGCTCAAACCGGAAATCGTCGCCTCGATGGACGGCGTCTTGACGCGCAGTTGGTCGGAGTAACGTTGCGCTAGGGCGCGTTCCGATCCGCGCTTCACGAATCCGCCCAAGCTCAGGCGCGGGAGAATGGCGAGCGAGGTGTTCTCGCGGCAGTTCATCGAAAGCACCAGGCCCATGCGCTTACGATCTTCCGGCAAAAAACCAATGCCCGCCGCGAGCGACTTTGTCACCGAGCCGATTGCCAATTCCTTTCCGTGAACGAAGACGCGGCCCGCCGCTTTGGGGTCTGCGCCGAAGATGGCTTGCGCCACTTCGCTGCGGCCCGCGCCCACCAAGCCGGCGAAACCCAGAATCTCCCCCTTCCGCAAAGTGAAACTGACGCCGCTGAATTTGCCGGGCGAGGAAAGGTTTTCCACCCGCAACACTTCCGCCCCGGGAGTTTGCGCAAGGTGCTTCGACGTATATTGGTTCACCTCGCGCCCGACCATCTGCTGGATGATCCGCTCCGGGTTGGTTGCGGAAATCTTTTCCGTCGCCACGTGTTTTCCGTCGCGCAACACGCTGACGGTATCGCACAGCCGGAAGATCTCCTCCAAGCGATGTGAGACGTAGATGATGGTGAGGCCGCGCTGCTTGAGTTTGGCGAGCAGATCGAAAAGCCCTTCGCTTTCGCGCACGGACAGCGAACTGGTCGGCTCATCCATGACGATGATCTGCGCGCCGGTGCCGACCGCTCCGGCGATCTGCACCATCTGCTCCTGCGCCGTGGACAATTCCCCGATGGGCGTGTCCACGGCGATGTCCGACTCGATTTCGGCGAGCATGGCGCGGGCTTGCTCGCGCAGGCGGCGCCGATCGAGCCAGCCGGCGGTGGCGGGCAATTGGCCGAGGCAAAGATTCTCCGCCACGGTGAGGTCGGGGCAAAACGCGAGTTCCTGATGCACCATCGCAACGCCGAGCTTGCGCGCGGCGAGCGGATTCGCCGCGTGGACCGGTTTCCCTTCCAGGTGAATCGCGCCCCCATCCGCGACGTAAACGCCGGCGAGGATTTTGCCGAGCGTGCTTTTGCCCGCGCCATTCTCGCCCATGAGCGCGTGGCAACTGCCGCGCGCGATGTCGAAGCTCACGTCATCCAGCGCCAGCACGCCCGGAAAACGTTTGGTGATGTTTTTGAAGGAGATGAAGGCGGGGTTGGTGGTCATGGAATTGGCTGCCCGGAACCGTAGCGCCGACTGGCAGTCTGCTGTGTCGCGGATTGGCAATCCGCAGCGGGTCGAAAGTTCGGCGCCACGCCGACTACCAGTCGGCGCCACAGCAGGTTACCAACCTGCGCTAGGGCAGGAAGGCCCGTGGGCCGATTCAGCGCATGCGGTGACGGAGTCGTGATGCGTCGCATCGCTTTCTTTAAACCGAACCAATGCGATTGAAAACCGAGGGGATAAACGCAGAGGCGCAAAGGTCGCAGAGAAACGCAGAGTAAAGCAGGTGGCTGACAGCACACACCGTGCGGTGATGGAATCCCCCCAAAAAAAATCTCCGCGCCTCTCCGCGTTCTCCGCGTCTTTGCGTTTATTTCTTTCCCGTTCGTCTGCATGGATTCGGTTAAGTCGCCGCCGACTCGGCCTTGATCCCGCACGCTTCCTTGATCCAGTTCATCGCCGCACGCAAACCGATGTCGGACACACCGGTCAGCCCGTAGATGCGGGCCAGTTCTTCCTCGTGTCCGCGATAGCGCGGCGGCAGCAAGAGCGCGGTTTTCGTGGCGTCGGCTTTGAGTTCCTGGATTTCAGAGAAGAACGCCCCCCGGCCCACGAAGTATTTCCCGTCCGGCAGCACCAGCGTGCGTTCGGGCAGCACGAGCCAGGGACGGTATTTCAGGACGAGGCCGCCCTTCTCGTCCCGGCTGAGTTTGCCGTAGGTGCGGGCGGGAACTTTGGTGATCTTGCGACCGAGGAACAGCTTGTTCACCGCCTTGTCCGGCGTGAAGCGTGAACTGCGAAACGTGAAGAAGTCCCAGGTGAACACCAGCCCGAAGTGCGACAGCCGGAACGACCAGCCTGCGATGAGATACGCAATGAGAATGAGAATGAGCGCCCACGCCGCACCGATCCACGGATTGGCCAGCGCGCTGACGCTGACGGTGCCGAGAAGGGCGAGGCGGAAACCTTTGAGCGCCGCGTCCACGGTGGTGAACGGGCTGAGGATGATCAGGACGTTGATGGCGTTGGAAGCGAGGAAGACGATGAAGAACGCCGCCATCGAGATCGGCATCATGAGGGCGTTGTAAAACCACGAGAGATCAATCGTAGCGAAACCCAGATCACTCAACGCCGCGCCCCCCCCGCCGGTCTTGGCATGAAAGATCGCCGCCGCAATTGGCACAAACGCGCCGGTGGCGACGAGGCCGCTGATTTTGTGCTCCACCGCTTCCGCAATATCGAACGGCTTTTTCACGGCGGTGGGCAGGACGGTCCCGGCGGTGTCCTTGACGAAGCAAAGGAGCACGAGCAGTAGCGCGGGAACGAAGAACAGCGGATTGGCATACCACGGCAGCTTTGCTTTTTGCTCCGGCGTTTTGGCCTGCCAGTATTGCCACGCCCCAACCCCGCTTACGCCCATCAACGGCGAGAGCGCAACGCCGGTGAGCAGGGAGATGTGCTGGGCGATTTCTTTGCCCGGGAGATTATTGGCGGCGGCCGTTTCCGCGCTGGCCCGGATGGGCACACCGAACATGGCCACACAAACGCAAAGCGCGATCAGGATGGAATGGCTCTTTCTCATGGGTGAAATAGTTCACCTTTTTGCCGGCGGTGTAAAGCGCCGCTGAGTCGGGGCAGTGTTCAACTTTGATCGGCGGATGGCGCCCTGGACGCTCATTTTGCTTTCCCTTTGTAACGACGCTGTGCTTGGCGTGGTACACCCAGTTGGCCGAATACTTTGAGGCCAATGCGGGTTGACGCCCTTGCGCACAATTGCTTTCGGCAGGCCGGGTGGTTAATCTCCGCGCATGGCGAAGCAATCTTCCGGCGCGAAATCCCATCCGGTAGGGACGCGTTCCACCGCGTCCCAAACTTCTGCCGCCAAAGGGAAAGTCAGGGACGCTGTGGAAAGCGTCCCTACCACGCGCCAAAAACCCTCCGCCCTCGTGGACACGCGCGTCATTTATTGCGGCGACAATCTGGAACAACTCAAGAAGCTGCCCGACGCCTGCGTTGATCTCAGCTACATTGACCCGCCGTTCAATTCCAACCGCAACTACGAAGTCTTCTGGGGCGAGACCAAGGAGAAGCGCGCCTTTGAAGACCGCCACGAGAACACCAAGGCTTACATTGACTACATGCGCCCGCGCTGCGTGCAACTCGCCCGCGTCCTCAAAAAGACCGGCAGCTTTTATTACCACTGCGACTGGCACGCCAGCCACTACGTCAAGGTCATGCTCGACCAGATTTTCGGGGAAAATAATTTTCAAAACGAAATTGTTTGGAAGCGGAGCAATGCCCACAGCGATACCAAACAAGGGAGAAAAGCTTACGGTAATATTTCCGACAGCATATTCCTCTATTCAGGTGGCGATGATGATGGACGAGTTTGGAACACAAAATATCTCCCATACGACGAAAGCTACACAAAGGAGTTCTACAAATACGTTGATGAGAATGGTCGGCGATACCGGTTGGGCGATTTGACCGCAGCCAAAGGTGGTGGTGATACATCCTATGAGTTTCACGGCACAAAGCCTTACAAAGGCCGTTATTGGGCATACTCACGCGAGAACATGGAAAAATATTTTGCCGAAGGGCGGCTTAATTTTCCAAAGAGTGGCGGGCCTCCATCCTACAAACGATTCCTTGATGAGATGCCGGGCGTTTCATTGCAAAATGTTTGGGATGATATTTCGCCGATTGGTGCTAACGCGACTGAACGTCTTGGTTATCCAACTCAAAAGCCTCTCAAATTGCTTGAGCGTATTCTTGAGGTGAGTTCTAACGAGAACGACATCGTGCTAGATGCGTTCTGCGGTTGCGGCACTGCCCTCGTCGCGGCGCAGAACTTAAAACGCCAGTGGATTGGCATTGATATTTCGCCCACCGCCTGCCGCGTCATGGCCAAACGCCTGCGCGACGTTTGCGGCCTTCCGGAAAGCGAACCGCTCTGGCGCGCTGGCCGCGGCTTCGTCGTCCGCGACCTGCCGTGGACGGTCGAGAAGCTGCGCGTCATCCCGCCGTTTGAATTTGAGAACTGGGCCGTCATCGCCCTCGGCGGCATCCCGAACAAAGTGCAGGTCGGCGACATGGGCGTGGATGGTCGCATCTTCCCCGTCTCCTCCAGCGCCGCGCCGCGCAAGCAGCAGCCCGGCGAACTCGGCTTGAAAGAACGCTGGTATCCCATCCAGGTGAAGCAAAAAGACAAGGCCGGTCGCCCGGACATTGACGCCTTTGAAGCCATGATGATGCGCGAAGATTGCGAGAAGGGCTTCTTCGTGTCGTTCGATTATTCGTCGGACGCCTTGCAGGAGATCGAGTCGTTTTTCAAGCGCAGCCACAAAGTCATCGTGGCCCTAACCGTGCAGGAAATCCTCGACGAGCACATCGCGAAGAAGCTGGTTTAACAAAAAGATTATATGCCAAAACCGTTTCCCAAACGGCAACGCGCCCTGACCCGTGAGCGGCTCGAAATCATCCGCCGGAATCTGGACAAAACCGACGCCGAGGTCGCGCGGATGCTGGGAGTCGGCCGGACGGCGGTGCATTTTCTGCGGCAAAGATATAAAATCACCAAGGTCCACGGCACCATCCAACGCACGCAACGCATCGCCGAACAAATGCGGAGGCTGAAACCGGGACTTTCGGCCAAGGCCGCAGCCTTGCAATTGGGGCTTTCGTCGGTAGCGGCGTATAAATATGGGAAGATGACGGGTTATCAGTTCGTCGGCAGGTCCGCCGCGAGACATTTCCATTGGCGGCAGCGGATAAAAAGCCTGCCCCCGCTGCTCACCGTCTCCGCCGTGGCGCGGGAACTGGGAGTGACGTATGGTTACGCCGCCCTGTTATGTGTCCGGCACAAATACAAAGCCACGATTCGCACCGGTTCGATGCGGACGCGAGTGCCCATTCGGCATGGGCTGCGCCACTCGCGCCATGAGCGCTGGCTCGCGTCACTGAAACCGGCGGAGTCTTGATTGCCGCCGCTCCGTAGGAGCGGAATCTTTGTAGAAACGATTCCGTTAAAATCCCCAGCCCCGTCGGGGCGGCATATTCGGAAGATGTCGCTCCGACGGAGCTTTGGAAAATGGGTCTGCGGGACTACAAAGATTTCGCACCTACGGCGCTGCCAAAGAGCCAAGCAGGAGAATCATTCTCCGTCTCACTGAAATTCGCGCGACTGGATTTGGCGGACGGTCACCCCCCATCCCTCGGACGGTCATTGCCCTGAAGTTAATCAGCCGATCATGCGGACGAGATTGCTTCGGTGCGGCGCGCGAGGCATCTTGGCTTCGGTTTATGCAACCGCCCGCCGCCACGACTGTCAGTACCGCCCAAGCCGCTTCCCCGGTGGTCACCGAACTGTACGTGGAGGGCATGACTTGCAACAACTGCGCCCGGCATGTCACCGAGGCGATCCAAAGCGTGCCCGGCGTGCGCAGCGCCTCGGTCGCATTGGAAGCCAGCCGCGCGTCCGTGCGGTGGACCGCCGAGGCCGTGCCCAATCCGGCCCTGCTGCTTGAAGCCATCAAGCGGGCTGGTTTCGATGGGAGGCTGGCTCCAGCCGCGGCCGACGACGAGTCCACTCCCCGCGCTGACTGGCATCTCAATTTATGGGTTGGCGGCTTCGTCACCGTTGCGCTGATGGTGGGCGAATGGATTTTCGATCTCGGCATGGTGCGCTGGTTTCAATGGCTGTCGTTCGCCCTGGCCAGCGGGGTGCAGACATTTTGCGGCGCGCAGTTTTATCGCGGCGCGTGGCGCCAACTCCGAGTCGGCAGTTCGAACATGGACACGCTCGTGGCGCTCGGTTCGACCACGGCTTTCGGCTACAGCGCGTGGGCCTTGTTCGCCGGCGCCGGCGGGCATCTGTATTTCATGGAGGCCACCGCCATCATTACGCTCATCAGCGTTGGCCATTGGATTGAAGCGCGGGTGAGCCAGCGCGCCTCAAGCACCCTCAAAGCGCTGCTGGAACTTGCGCCCCAAACTGCGCGGAAGCTGCAACAACACGGTAGGGCGGGCAGTCCTCTGCCCGCCGCCATTCAGCC
>CAYHFK010000296.1:0-6242 GCA_964355895.1 uncultured Bifidobacterium sp.
CGCGCTGGTGGAAGTCTTGCGGCGCATGGCGGATCACTTCGAGAGGTTCGCGGCGGTGCAGGCGAAGTTTTCCGCCGCGCTCGTTTATCCGGCGTTCGTCGGGGTGGTGGGCATCGGCATCGCGATTTTTTTCATGACCTACATGCTGCCGAAATTCATGACGCTCTTTGGCAACATGAATGTGCAGCTCCCGATGATGACGCAGATTCTCATCCAGATCAGCAATGTGTTCACCGGTTACTGGTGGGCCATGTTGTTGGCGCTCGGCCTGGCCTACATTGGTTTCCGCAAATTCCAGAGCACGGAAGAGGGCAAGCGCAAGCTGGACGAGTGGAAGATGAAAATGCCGGTGTTCGGCAAGGTGGTTAAGTTGAACCTGTTTGGTCAGTTTGCGCGCACGCTGTCCACTTTGCTCGAAAACGGCGTGCCC
The DNA here is from genome assembly GCA_964355895.1 of uncultured Bifidobacterium sp. Taxonomy (GTDB): domain Bacteria; phylum Verrucomicrobiota; class Verrucomicrobiia; order Limisphaerales; family JADLHS01; genus JADLHS01. The sequence continues at coordinate 431 of CAYHFK010000296.1, forward strand.
GTCCTGACGGCGCTCAAGATCACCGAACAGGTTTTGCCCAACCGCGTCATCAAGGAAGCCACCGCCAAGACGCGCGAGGCCGTGACCGACGGCAAAACGCTCGCGCAACCGCTGGCCCAGAGCAAAGTGTTCCCCCAACTCATGGTGGACTTGGTGCGGATCGGCGAAGAAACGGGCAACGTGCCGGGCGCGTTGAAGAACGTGGCGGACACGTACGAGAACGAGTTGAACATCGCGTTGCGCGTGATGACCAACATGATCGAGCCGGTGATGATCGTCGCGATGGCGGGCGGCGTGGGCTTCCTGCTGTTGAGCGTGTTATCGGCGATGTTCTCGATGATCTCCAATGTCGGCGGCTCAATGAGCCGGTGAGGCAGCCATGCGGCGAGTTGAAACATATTTGCGGCGCGGCGGCTTCACGCTGATCGAAATCATGATCGTGGTCGCCCTGATGGGCCTGATCGCGACGATGGCCATCCCGAACATTTACCAGATCACGAAGAAGGAAGGGATGCGCCGGGCGGTGAGCGATCTGATCGAAGTTTGCAGCAACGCCCGGGCGCAGGCGATTCTGCGCGGGAAGGCGGTGGACGTGATCTTTCATCCGGTGGAGCGACGCTTCGAAGTCAGCGGGTTGGCGGCGCCGGCGGTTTCGACGGATTCGGAAGGGAGCGCGGCGAAACCCGCACCGCCACCAGCGCCTGGCACCGGGTTGGCGGGCATCATTCCCGATGACATCGTCCTGGAAATGCTCGACGTCAACCTGCTCGAGTACAGCCAGTCGGAGTGGACGCGCGTGCGGTTTTATCCGAATGGCACCAGCGACGAGATGACCGTGATCTTTCACTCCGACAAAGGCGATTTTCGCAAAATCACGCTCGAACCCACCACCGGCCTGGCAACCCAAGGACCCGTGCGATGAGGTGTCACCCGTCAGCCGTTGGCCGGCGCGCCCACCGAGCGTTTTCGTTGATCGAGGTCATGGTGGCCCTGGCGATCTTTTTCATGGCGGTGTTCGCGATCCTGGGTTTGATCTCCCAACTCCTGAGCAACGCGCGCGCCTTTCAGAAAAAGAAGGGCGCCGACGCAGGCATGGTTCACGCCTATTGGTCCTCCATCACGAACCGGGTCACCGAAGGCGTGGAGAGCGGCGAGTTCAGTGACCTCGCCGAGTTCCAGGACCAGTATCGCGATTATTCCTGGGAGAAGGACACGATGTTCTACGCCACGAACGGATTGTGGCAGGTGGATTATCGCGTGATCAACAAGCGCAGCGGCCGGGTGGAATCGTCGGTCAGCACGTTCTTCTACGACCCGAACACCCAGAGCAGTTCTTTTGGAGGCATGACGCCATGAGGCTGATGGGGATCGCTAAACCTGCGAGCGAGGTTCGCCGAAAGCAGCCTGCTTTCACGCTCATCGAAATCATGATGGCCATGGTCATCTTCAGCCTCGTGATTACGGCCATCTACGCCACCTGGACGTTGATCATCAAGTCGGCGAAGATCGGCCTCGAAGCCTCGGCCCAACTGCAGCGCGAGCGCATTGCGATGCGCACCATCGAGGAATCCCTCGGTTGCGCGCGCTCGTTCGCGGCGGACTTGCAGCATTACGGATTTTGGGCGGAGAACGGCGACGGCGTGACGCTGAGTTTTGTGGCACGCCTGCCGGAATCATTTCCCCGCGGCGGGCGCTTTGGCGATTTCGACGTGCGGCGCGTGACTTTCTCGCTGGAAAACGGCCCGGATTCGGAGCGGCAGTTGGTGATGCGGCAATCGCCGATTCTCATGGACCCCGACAAGGACGAAGATGAAAAGGAACACCCGCTCGTGCTGGCCCGGGGCGTGAACAAGATGGCGTTTGAGTTCTGGGACACCCGGCAGAACCAATGGGTGGATGAGTGGGTTCAAACCAATCAGCTCCCGAAGATGATGAAAGTCACCCTGGGCTTCGTCGTGAAAAAGTCGAATCAATCGTACGGCTCAACTGAGACGCGCCAGGAGATTTCGCGCATCGTGGCGCTGCCGGCGATGATGGTGCCGGTGAATTATCAACGCGGCGGCGGTGGCGGGCAGACAAACCGGCCATGAAACTTCACCGTCCGCCCCCACCCGCTGGTGTCGCGCTCATCATCGTGATGATCTGCATCACGGTGCTTTCCATTTTGGCGGCGGGATTTGCCTATTCGATGAAAGTCGAAACCAAGCTCGCGATGAATGCGAACAGCGAGTCGGAGTTGAACTCGCTTGGCCGGTCGGGCGTGGAATTGGCCCGCTGGGTTCTGGCCCAGCAAGCGACCATTGCCCAGGAGCCGTTCGATGCGCTGAATCAAAAATGGGCTGGCGGTCCCGGCAGCATGCTGACCAGCAACAGTCCGCTGGCCGGCGTTTCGCTTGATAACATCCAACTTGGTGGCGGCAAATTCTCCGTGAAGATCACCGACCTCGAGCGCAAGGTGAACATCAACATGGCCGATCAACCCATGCTGGAACAGGCGTTGCGTCTGATTGGCGTGGACGCGGGCGAGTTTACCGGCATTACCGCTTCCATCCTTGACTGGATTGACCCGGACTCGAACGAGCACATGAACGGTACGGAGACCGATTACTACGCCAGTCTGGATCCGCCTTACCAGGCGAAGAACGGACCGGTGGATGATCTCTCGGAACTGCTGCTGGTGCGCGGTGTCACGCCGGATATCTATTGGGGCGGGGTGGCCACCAATCATTTGCCCGCCGCATTTCAGAACAAGGTTGGCTTTCAACAACCGGGCGGCGGGGTGCTCGCTTACGATGTCGGGCTGGTGGATTTATTCACGCCGCTCTCCTTCGGCGGGCAGATCAATATTAACACGGCGTCGGCCAAGGTGCTGCAAATGCTCCCGTTTGTGGACGAAAATGTGGCGGCGGAAATCATCCGCCTGCGTTCCGGCCCCGACGACATGGACGGCAGCGATGACGACACCCCGTTGCGGAGTCCCGGTGAACTCGTCAACGCGGGCTTGAACAATCAGGTCGTCGGCCAGATCGCACGCTACTGCACCGTGCGCAGCCGCACCTTTGAAGTGCAGGTGGACGCCGAGATCAACGGCTACCACCGTTACTTCTACGCCATTCTCGGCCGGAACGGTCCCCGCGACATACCGGTGTTGACCTACCACTGGAAATTTTCGCCAGCCGTCCCGGGCCATGCAAACGCTCGTTGAAGACTTCCTCCAGTACCTCCGGCACGAGCGCGGTCAGGCCGAGCACACGCAACGAACTTACGCCGGGCTGCTGAATCAATTCCTGGCGTGGGCCGCTGCGGAAAAGCTCACCGACTGGAAGCAGGTTGAACTGCCGCACCTGATGGCGTTTCTCCAGCGCGAACGCCAGCGCCCGCTGATGCACGAACCGAAGGAATCGCCGCGCCGCCTCAGCAGCGAGAGTGTTTATCTCCAGATCGCGGCGCTGCGCGCTTTCTATCGTTTCGCGGAGAACGAAAAACTGCTGCCGCTGAATGTCGCCGAACATCTCTCGCTGCCGCGGCGCTGGAAACGGCTGCCGAAATCGCTGACGCATCCGGAAATCGAAACCCTGCTCCAGCCGGAACCCGGGGACACCCCCGCGCTCCTTTGCGACCAGGCTATTCTCGAACTCGCCTACGCCTCCGGCCTGCGCCGCGCCGAATTATGCGGCCTGCGCCTGGAACAACTCCATCTCGAAGCCGGTTTCATCAACGTGATCGGCAAGGGCAACAAGGAACGGGTCGTTCCGGTGGGCCGCCAAGCGGTGGCGGCGTTGAACCGTTACCTCACGAGCGGCCGGCCCCCACTCGTCAAACCGCGTTCCCCGGCCAATGTATTTCTGACGAAATTCGGCACGCGGTTCGCCTCCTCCACGATGTGGCAGCGGATCAAACGGCGCGTGCGCCGCTCCGGCGTCGCCCGCAACATCACCCCGCACATGCTGCGGCATAGCTTTGCCACGCATCTTCTGGAGTATGGTGCGGACTTGCGCGTGATCCAGGAAATGCTCGGCCATGCGAGCATCAGCACCACGGAAGTTTATACCCACGTCGCGGGAAGCCGGCTGCGGGACGTACACCGAAAGTTTCATCCGCGCCCGTAAGAAGAAAAAGCCGCGCTGGTTTCCCAACGCGGTGCGGGTGAATTCTGAAATCGCTTACGACCGGACACCAAAATTCAGCGGCGCGCTCGCGGGCATTTCGTGGGCGCAGGGCTGGTTCGTCGGCGCATCGGCTTCGCGCGCATTCGGGGTCACGACTTGATGCGCCAGCATCCAGGCTTCGACTTCCTCCCCGCTGATATCGGGGAGCATGTGGCCGTTGATCTCGACGCAGGGGCTGAGCATCTGGCCGCTCTTTTCGATCATCTCCTGGCGCTGGGCGGCGTTGTTGATGATGTCGCGGTCTTCAAAGGGCAGGTCGTATTTGCGGAAGACGGCGCGCACGCCGTTGCTCCAGCCGCAGGTCGGTTTCAAGTAAGCGATGATATTCGGTTTGTTCATAATTTTAATAACTTGGACATCATGCCACAGCGCGCGCGTTTGGCAAATGGGCAAATGCGGGCGACCCACCCGGCGAACTGGGTTTGCAATCCGCAGCTACCGCGCTAAGTTTGTGCTGTGAACACGGAGTATTCAGTCGCCGCCCACTGGTCGGGTAATTTCGACGATGACGGCCTGCGGCAATGGGCCGAGGATTTGCGCTGGCAACTGCGCGCGCCGCAGGTGTCGCTGGGCCTCGTGTTCATGACGCCTCGCTTCTTTCCCTACGCGAAACAAGTCCTGGAAATTCTGCGCGTCCACGCGCGCATTCCGCTGCTGGCCGGTTGCTCCAGCACCGGCCTCGTCGCCGGCGCGGAGGAAATCGAGGAGAACGGCGGCGTCGCCGTGGCGTTGTATGCGCTGCCCGGCGCGACTTTGAACGAATACTACTTCACCCAGTCGCAAGTCGAAGATTCCACCGAACCGGACTATTGGCCGTCCGCGACCGGCGTACCGGCGACGCGCACCAACGGCTGGCTTACCTTCCTGGACCCGTTTCATCTCGACGTCGAAAAGTGGCTGCGCGGCTGGAACGAAGCCTACGCGCCTGCGCCGGTGTTCGGCGGTTTGGCGAGCGGCGTGTTCGCCGAGCAGGCGACGCAAATCTATTTGAACGGCGATGTCTTCGAGGAAGGGGGCGTGGCCATCTCCGTCGGCGGCGACGTCAAACTCGCGGGCGTCATCTCGCAAGGCTGCACCCCCATTGGCGAGACCTGGACGCTCACGCGCGTGGAGCAAAACCTGATTCATCGCATTGCCAACCGGCCTGCGTACGAAGTGCTCGCGGAAACGGTGAACCAGCTTTCGGCCGAGGATCAACGCAAGGCACGCGGCAACTTATTCATCGGCCTCGTGGTGAACGAATACCTTGAAGATTTCCATCGCGGTGATTTTCTCGTGCGCAATCTGTTGGGCGGCGATCCCCAATCGGGCGTGCTGGCCGTGGGCGCCCTGCCGCGTTCGGGTCAGACCATGCAGTTCCAGCGGCGCGATGCGACCGGCGCCAGCGAGGACATGAGCGAACTGCTGGAACGCACCCAACATCAACTCGGCGGGGCCACGGTTTATGGCGGCTGCCTCTGCTGCTGCAACGGGCGCGGAAAGAATTTGTTCGGTCGCTCCGGCCACGACGCGCGGATGGTGCGGAAGCAATTTGGGGAGATTGGCCTGGCCGGCTTCTTCTGCAACGGCGAGATCGGTCCGGTGGGCAAAAAGAATTTCCTCCACGGCTACACGGCGTCCCTGGCGCTGTTTGTGAAGAAATA
>CAYHFK010000297.1:0-6205 GCA_964355895.1 uncultured Bifidobacterium sp.
AAGGGGCTGTGCCCGATGCCGTCACGTTAAACGTCGCGGTTTCGCCGACCGTCACGGTCTGCGTTGCGGGTTGCGAAGTGATAACCGGCGGAGTCCCTACGAGGCACTTCCCTGAGCCTCCGGCATTGTAAATAGCCTGAATCTCCCCTGCAGAAAGTTGTCGGTTGTAAACAGCCAACTCATCAATGGTGCCCAAGAAACTGTTGGCCAGATTGTCTCCCCGGGCTCCAATGGCCGCCGGCGTAGCAAAGTTGTAAGTCGTGTTATACGGGGGCACCAAGTAGGCCACTCCGTCAACGTAGAAAACTACATTGGTGCCAAATTTGGTCACCGCCACATGGTGAAAGTTGGTGTCTGTAATTGTGGTGTTCGGGAACACTGCATCAATTTCCACCCGGCTCAGGAACAGGGTGCCATTATCCAAGATGCCGAAGCTGTATCCTCCGCCACCGTAACTAAAAATCCCGCCGCCGTTAAAGTCAAACGAAGCCACAGTGGTGCTGGCCCGTTTAATCCAAGCCTCAATAGTGAAGTCCTGCAACTGGAGGCTCGTGGGATTGCCGACCAAAACTGAATCACCACTCCCATCAAACACAAATCCCTGCCCCACCCGGCCCGCACCGTAGGTCGTATTACCAGCCATCGTCCCATTGTTCGTCCCGGCTTGATCCAGAGCGTTAGCCTCCCCCCGCCACCAACTCACCAAACCTGATGGCGGTGTGGCGCACGCAAGCGTTCCCGGCGCACATTTTCCGGCACTACCGGCAGTGTAAATGATTTGAAGCTCGGTCGCACTGAGAGCGCGATTGTAGATCGAGACCTCGTCGATCTGTCCTCGGAATGAAATCGGTCCAGACGGACTTCCGGCGGGACGGTATCCGACATAAAGATCGGAACTGGTTCGCGGCGTGAAGGTGCCGACGGCCAACTCCCGGATTATAACCCCGTTGACGAAAAGCCGGGCGATGCCCGCTACCTTGTCATACGTCAAACCCACATGCTGAAACACATTGGTATTGAGAACACTCGCCGCACTTTCAATCACATGCGCCTGACCATCCGTGCCAAAGATGCTCGCATAGAGATACCCCGGGTTGAGGGCATTGGCCCAAAGATGGACTCCGTAGTCACCGTTCAGCGCCCACTCGACAATGGGGCGTTGCGAAAGATCGGCGGGGTTAATCCAAGCCTCAATTGTTAAGCCATTGCCCGCGCCGACATCCAGCGTGGTGGAGACCGGAACCCGAACATTGTTACCTGATCCGTCGAAGCTAAAAGCTTGACTGACCTCACCAGCGCCGAAGCTGGGATTGACAAAGAGACCGTTATTGGTGCCGGCGATGTCGTTGGCGTTTCCATTTCCAGACCACCAGCCAACCAGTCCCGAGGGAGCTGGTGTGCAGGGCGGCGTAACCGCCACACACTTGCCCGAGCTGCCCGCGTTGTAGATCGCCTGGATTTCATTGGTCGCAAGGGCGCGGCTGTAAACGCTCACTTCGTCCACGGTCCCATAAAACGTGTAGAAGCTTCCCAACCCGCCAATGAAGGCATCGTCAGAAAACGTGAATCCCGGATCATACGCCGCCGCCGGGTACGAAACTCCGTCCAGAAAGAAGACCACCGTGTTTCCCACCTTGGTTACCGCCAGATGGTGCAAATTCGTATCGGTTATCGCCATGCCGGGCTTGACCTCGTTGATGCCGATCTTGCTGAGCGCGGGGGTGCCGTTGGCATCCAGGTAGATGCCATACCCGCCGTTATTGTAGCCAAAAATGACGCCGTTGCCGTTGCCATTGAGTGACACAGCCGCTGCGCTGGCGCGCCGGATCCACGTTTCGATGGTCAAATTCTGGAGGTGCAAGTTGGCGGGGTTGCCCAGTTGCACGACCGCCCCGTTGCCGTCAAACACAAATCCCTGCCCCACCCGGCTCGTACCGTAGGTCGCATTGCCCGCCAGCGTGCCATGGTTCGTCCCGGCATGATCCAGCGTGTTGGTCTCCCCCCGCCACCAACTCACCAGTCCCGAGGGTGGGGACACACACTCGGCAGAAACATTACTGGAAGGAAGGAGCGAAAATATGGCGGCGAGCACCGCGCCCACCGTGAAGTAACGACGACCCAATTCCCTTGAAGATTTCATGGTTGAACCTTTATTGTTTAATGCAGTTTCCCGGCACCAGCCCTTTGATGTGGAGTGTGGCGATACTGAAGCACGAATCGCGACGCAAGGTCAATACAAATATTTAAACTTGTTGGACTTCCACGTTGCGGCCAAGCCTGCTTGAGAAGCGTAGATCGGCCACCGAAACGGAAATGTTTCAATGCAGCACTCAGAACAACTCAGGGATCCCTGAGCATCTTGAGAATCTGAAGCTTCCGACGATTGCAATTGAGGTTGCGAAGCTCGAGTCAATCTCAGCTCTGTCTCTAGCTAAGGCGTCGCGTAGCTGTGAACAATGAATTTGTGCGAGGCCCAACCATAAGAGCCAAGGTCGCTGGCAACAACCCGGTATTTGCTAACCGTCTCTTCCCAAACTTTTCTCTCTCCCAAGCTATTTGAAGCCCGGTTGCAGTTCCAGTCATCAAAGAGGATGATTGCGCCCTCGGCGACCATTTTCTGGCTAAAGACGTATTCCAACACGTCCTTGGCCGATTGATAAAGGTCGCAATCAACATGCAGCAGTCCCAGTCGCGTGCCGACGGGAAATTTGCTGATCGTGTCTGAGAACCATCCTTCGTAAATCTGAACCTGCTCGGGCTTGAGAAACTCCAAACACCGCTTCCGCAGGACTTGAGGCGATATCCCCTTACAGGTGCCCGGCCGCCATGTACCTTCACGCGTGTGAAACGAGGCGGCGTCAGTCTCGTTGGTCGTTTCCGGCAGACCTTCGAAGCTATCGAACAAGTGCAGGACCTTGTTTGTCCGAAAGGACGCCATTGCAGCGGACAACACCGTGGCCGTCCGGCCAGTCATGCACCCAAACTCAGCAATGTCCCCTTCCACCGAAGACCCCACCGCATACTGAACGGCGAAGACCAAAGCATCGGCCACCGCCTGACAATTGCGCGCGTCGGAGCCGTTTCGTTGCTGCAACTCATCGGTTATGACTTCACGCAATTCGGGAACATCTCTCAGGGGATCATGGATGAAACGCCGCTCGTAAAGTCCAAGTCTTGTCTTGATGCGCTGCCAGATCGTCATGGGTAATCTTTCAATGTCGGTTTCTTTTCGGGCGCTAGATTGCCGCCTGCAATCAGACTGTCAATCACAATGCCCACCCAAGAACGGGCTGGCTCACAAGTCACTCCAAGGACTGTTATTGGTTGGCAGCAAGATAATAACCTCTCAAGCGGCTGCTCCACGCGCCAATGCCAGAATGCCGCGCGCTTTTTGCAACTGAGCGACTTTCCGCGTTTCAACAGATTCCTTCCCGACCGCAAATGCGCGCCGTGCTTGGTCACCACCGACAAATTCGTTCAGCATGATGCAGCACCACTTCACCTGATACGCGGGCTGTAACCGCCGCACCCGGTCGGAAAAGGCGGGGGCCAGTTCCAACGCTTGCGCGAGCTGGTTTAGAAAATTCTCGCGATGGCCGAAGGCCACCGGCACCTGTGGCTGGCAGAAAAAGTCGCACGCCAGCTTCGCCGGGTCATCCCAGCCCGCGTATTCAAAATCAAAAAAACGCAGCCGCCCGTCGTCGGCCAACAGCGCGTTGTGAAACCCGAAATCGGAGGGCGACAAACAGCGCCCGGCCAGGCCCAACGGCGCGTCCGGCTGGATTTGCCCCTCAATCGTTGCGCGGATTTTCGACCACGCCGGTTTCAATTCCGCCGCGACGAACGCCGCGGCTTCCCGCTCCAGCGCACTTGCCGGCGCGATCTGTTCCAGGCGGGCGACGCGGCGCTCCACGCACGCCAGATGTTCGGCCACGCTGAAGCACGCTTCGGACGCCGCGGGCAGGGTCCCCGCCTCGGCACCCGTCCGCATCCGGTTCAGTTCGGCGACAAAGTCCAGCGCCTGCCCGACGTGTTCGCTCGTGACCTCTTCGGCGCGCAGCTTCCGCCCGTTCACAAACGTGAACAACCCCAGCCCGGATATTTCACACGCCGATGGAAAAGGTGACACCCCGTCGCGTGAGGGCACGCGGCCTACATCGTCGCCCGACTGGTTCTTGTAGGCCGGGTCCCCTGACCCGGCTTTTCGTGTGTGAGAAATGCGGGCTGGCCGTTCCGCGCTGTCCCAGCCCAACGGCTCGGGCGTCCGCCGCACGCCGTGGCCCCAGAGAAATTCATAGAAGGCCCGCTCCGCGCCGAAGCGGTCGCGCGGGTCGGCGGGGTTCTGGAAGTACGCCTTGAGCAACCCCGCGCGACCCGCCGTCTGCACGCGATAGACGCGGTTGTTGCCGCCGCCGGCTACCGGCTCAATCGCGCAATCAGTCGCAAAACCATGCGCCTGTAAAAACGGCGTGACGCGCGCGCGAAAATCGGACGGAATGGAAACCGGGTTCAACACAGCAACTTTAATCAAGGTCCGGTCAATGCCCGCCGGGGTCCCGGTTCATGAGCCGCCAACTCGTAGCGCAGGTTGGTAACCTGCTGTGTCGCCGACTGGTAGTCGGCGCGGTTCCGCACGGTCAGTCCCCGGCGGATTGCCAATCCGCGATACAGCAGACTGCCAGTCTGCGCTACGTTTCCAAGGCGCAGCGAGGGCAAAGCTTTCGGGGAGTCCGCACCGGACGGCCCGGTCTGGTCCACAATGAGAATTGTTGCGTTCAGCACGCGAAAATCCTCCGCGCCGCCGCCCAGTCCGGGAGGTGAACGAAGCGTTGTTCCCCAGCGTAAAGCTGGTTGGGATCAAACAGAATTCGTTGCACGGCGGCCGGAAAGTCCGGTTCGCCGAGGAACTCCGGCAAGTCGTCAATGAAGTGCGTGCAGCCGCATTGCCCGATGCGCGCGAGCTTGGCCGCCTTGGTCAGCTCAAAGAAAACCTGCTCGCGGGGCAGGCCGATTTGTTCCGCATTGAAAAACCCCTGTTGCTCCAGCCACGCGGTGGCCGCGGCGTGCAGATCATATTTCTCGCCGAGGAACGGATGGCGCGTCTTGTGGCTGATGATGGAAGTCGGGATGCCCGCCGCGCGACACGCCTGGAAAAACTCGAGGACACCCGGATACGGCGCGGCTTCGCTCATGCGCCCGCCATAGACGTAGCCCTGCATTTCCGTCCACGCGGCTTCGTTGTCCACGCGGCGCAGATAATTCCGCACGTCGGATTTGTTGACCGGGACATCGGCGGGAATCAGCCCCTGCTCGCGCGCGACTTTGTGAAACAGCGCGTCGTAGCAGACAATCGTGTTGTCGAAATCAACGCCGAGGTGCATGGGGCAGAGGAAAAATTAAAAATGCAAAATGCAAAATGCAAAATGATGCAGTCAGTGGGAGAATGCGCGGCATTTTTAATTTTGAATTTTTAATTTTGAATTTCAAAGCACGGCTTTGATGCGCGCCGCCATGGCCGCAGCGGTAAGGCCGAAGTGTTCGCGGGCCTCGTCCTGTTCCGCCGTCTCGTGTAGAAACTCATCCGCGGTGCCGCAGCGGATCAAGCGTGCCTTGGCCGGCGAGTGATCCGCCAGCCATTCCGCGACGCTGCCACCCAGGCCGCCAAGGACACTGTGTTCCTCCAGGGTCACGACGAGTTTGAAATTTTGGAACGCCTCCGCCAGCGTCGCTTCGTCCAGCGGCTTGATGGTGTGGAAGCTGACCACCTTGGCGGAAATGTTTTCCTTCGCCAACTGCTCGGCGGTTTCCAGCGCGGCGGGCAGCATCGTCCCCGTGCTCAGCAGGCAAACGTCGGTGCCGTCACGGACGGAAATCGCCTTGCCGATTTGAAAATCAATTTCGGCCTGGTGGACGACCGGTTCGCCTTTCTTGCCAATGCGGATATAAACCGGGTGCGAAGAATTCAGCGCCGCCTTCAGAGCGCCACGGACTTCCACTTCATCAGCGGGCGCAATCACCGCGAGGCCGGGCAGCAGGCGCAGCATCCCCATCTCTTCACACGAATGATGCGTCGCGCCGAGCGAGGCGTAGGAAAGCCCCGAGCCGGTGCCGACGATGATGACCGGTTGATGATGGTAGCAGACATCAATCCGAATCTGCTCCATGCAGCGATAGGTGATGAAGGGCGTGATGGTGTAGCAAATCG
>CAYHFK010000298.1:0-6191 GCA_964355895.1 uncultured Bifidobacterium sp.
AATCGAAAGGCCGCACGCCCACGGTGTTTGTTTTCAATCCATTGGCCGAAGCGCGAATCGCCGGGGGCAAAGGCTTCTCCCCCACGAAACATCAAACGCAACTCGCCCGGGACCTGATGAACCTACCACAATTTCTGTGTCGCCAGGACGACATTGTTTTGGTGCAGCGCACACCTTCGGTGCATTTCCTGAGCGGCTTGAAGGAAGCTGGCTTCACGTTGCCAGAGTTTGCGGAAGCGGTCGGACCTTTGGTGGAAAGAAAGCTCGGTCGCCTGCGCCCGTGGGCGTGGGGGCCGGACAGCGTGGAAATACTCCAGCCATTCTTCGCCAGTCTGACCGGTGAACAACGCACTGCGAGCGGGAGTTTCAATCCCGAAATCGCGCAGCTTTACTCGAAGGCGTGGAGCGCGGCTTTTCTGCAAGAAATTCTTACTCGTAGCAGCCGAGGTGACGAGGCTCATCCTTCCCAGGGGAAATGTGAGAGCCTCCTCACGTCGGCTGCTACGAAGAATTGGCTCTGCACCGAACACGAAGTCGGCGTGGCGGTGGACACGCTCGAGGGCGCACTCGAAGCCATTGCCGCCATTCGTCGGCGCGGCCATCACCCGGTTGTGATCAAACAAGCGCTCGGCCTCGCGGGCGGCAACGCGATCCGGTTGTTCGAGCCGGAGCTTCTGGAATCGCACCGGCGCTGGATCGAGAAGGCCATCGCGAACGGGCGGCAACTTGTGGTCGAGCCATGGCTCGAACGGGTGCAGGATTTCTCCGTGCAATTGGAGATGGCGGCGGACGGATTGAAACTCTGCGGCTACACCGGTCTCATCACCGACAGTAAAGGCCAGTTTCAAGGCAACTGGGCCGCGCCGAAATTTGAGCGGCGCCTCCCGCCGAGCGTAATCGAACTTTTCCCCGCTCCGCCGGACATCGCCACCCGCCTTCACGCACTTTACACGGACATCTTTGCGTTGCTCGAAGTCGAGTTGCGGCGCGTGGGCTTCATTGGTCCGGTGGGCATTGACGCGTTTGTGTATCGCACCGGGGCGGGTGAGTGCCGCCTCAAGCCGATCGTGGAGATCAACCCACGCTATACGATGGGCCGGTTGACGGTGGAGTTGATGAAACACGTTGCGCCCGGGAGTCATGGTTTATTTCGGCTCCTCAGCTGCAAGCAGGCACAGGCAGAAGGCGGCGAAGATTTCGCGGCTTATGCCCGTTCGTTGACCGGGCAGTTCCCGCTGCGCCTCGAAGGCGAGCCGGTGGCGAGAATTCGCGAAGGCGCGCTTTGCCTGAACGATCCGGCGCAGGCGCAGGTGGTGCTCGCCACGTTTCAGGTCAGCCGACCGCCGCTGAATAGGGCCGGGGCATAAATACGTGGCGGACCGGAAACTGGCGAAGTGCAATCCTCGGCGTCGTCGTTCTCGTTCTCGTCCTCGAACTCCCTCAACAAAATCGAGGACGAGAACGACGACGAGGACGGGCAAAACTGGATTTTCAACAGGCTCTAACTGACGGCCGGCAACCCGATGTCCGCGCTCAGTTTGCGGGCGGATTCAGCGTCCACCCATTTGACCAGGGAAACAAAATTCAGCAGCGTCGGGCTGTCGGGCTTGGCTTTGAACATGTTTTTTAGACTGTTGACGACCTTGTGATAGGTGGCGGCATATTTCTCGTGGGTGAGGCGGGTGACGTAGGTTTCCATCACGGCGCGGGCAATCGGATCGGTGCTGCCATCGGCGAGGTAAGGCAGTTGGCAGAACGTCCGGATCAGTGAAATCACATCGGCTTCGATCAGGATGATCCAGCTTTGTCGGACTTCATCGGCGTCGTAGTGCGCGTGCAAACGGTCGCGGATGGCGCTGGCAATGGCGGCGGGGTCCGCGCGCTGTTCGATGAGGTCCTTGACCTTGTCCCACGCGAGTTGCCGCTCGACTTCCGGCGCGAGGGTGGCGGCCGCTTTCACCTCGCCTTCGAGCTTGGTGATTTTCAACTCCTGGCCCAGCGTCCGGCCCAGGGCTTCGGCGTCCTCGCGGCGCATCCGGTCCGAAGCCATGATGCCACGCGCGACCAACCGCTGCGCGTCGGGTTGGATGAGGCGCAGGATGGCCGTCAAGGCGGCGGGCGGCGGCGGTTTCTGCGGGGGCGGTGGAATGAGATGTTTGACGAATTCGGGAACGACTTCGCTGACGATGATGGGGTTTTGCTCGGGCGCTTTCTCGGCGCGCAGGCGGAGGACATACCGCAGGGTTTTGCCGTCACCGCCAGCCTTGCCGATGTTGTTGACGACCATCAAGCGATAGTCCACGGCGATGATGAAGGCGAGCAAGCTCTCGGCCTGCACGATCAGTTTTTCGTCAAGGGTGTCGGCGCCGCCGGTGACGACGAGTTGTTCGGCCAGGACGGGCAGGCGGTGGGCAAACACCCCCTCGGGCGCCTCGGTGTTTTGGTTTTCGTAGTAGTGCAGCAACTCGAGGATAAAGGACAACCGGAGGAACGCATTTTTTTGGGCGCGCCCCTGCTCCGTGGGGGATTTGGTGCGCTGAATTCGCTGGTACACGGCGAACAAGGCTTCCCGGGTGTCCGGGATCAGCGCCGGGTTTTGCTGGAACAGCGCCTCAAAATCACTCTTGAACGCGAGCACGATTTCGTCGGGTTTGGGGCGCGGATTCAGTTTGGGATCGGTGGTCAGGTCGTTGAAGAAGATGAGCGCGGCTTCGCCGAATTCGCGGAGGACGCGCTCCTTGGGCAACTGGCCTTTGATGAAACAACGATTGGCGCGGACCATGGCGGGCAGGAAAAACTTCCCGGGCTGCGCGATGAGGGACGCGAGCAGGGATTTTTCCAGCGACGGATCCAGGTGGATCAACTCTTCGACGGCGGGCTTCACCGCCGCCGCGAGGTCGCGCTTGACCTGGTCGAGGGCGATGAGGACGGAGGGCTGGGGCAGGGGGGCGTCGGCTTTGCCCCGCGCGAGGGCGGCGCAGACTTCGTTCACATGCGCGTTGTGTTCGATGAGTTTGGAAACGATGATGCCGACGTCGTTGATCGGCAGCTTGCTCACGAGGCCGGAGAGCAGGAGCACGAGTTCGCCGTGGGATTTTTGCCGGTGCTCGATGACGCGCTCGACCAGGGCGCGGAGCAATTTGTGATCGTGCTCAAGCACGGCGCGCTCGGCTTCGAGTTGCGCCACGCGGAGCTTCAGTTCATGCCAGCCCGATTGGACTTCTTCTGCGGAAGCCGTTGGCCGCGTAGATGACTGCTGCCCGGACGGCACCACTGCCAGTGCGGCGTCGGCAATTTTGTCGGGTTCCATAAAAGTGGTTTACGCGGTTGGGTGCGTCACGATCACGGTGTCGTCCATGGGGTTCATCTTCCCCAAAGGCCAAAGGGCTTGCCAACCATTTTTTTCGGCGGGCGGGACGGGTAATGGCATGTGAGGCTGCGCCGCCGGGTTGGAAAGGCGGTTCCAAGGTTGTCGAACCGGCAGTCATTGCCGCCGCCCGGTGTCGGTCAGCCAGTTAAATGACGCGTTCGTCCAGAGATGGGACGGCTATTTGGAGGACCGGCCGATGGGGAAGCGGTGAATGGCCCGGCACATGGAGTGCTTAATTCTGACACTTAAACAGTGGCAACAGTGGCGTTACTATGAGGCATCAATTCACGAAGCAGAGGACGGTGGCAGTTGGTAGCAATGTCACCATGCGATCAAACCCTTGCCGGGCGAATCGCCACGCGGCTGGTTTCACGCTGGTCGAAGTCATGGTGGCGACGGCGATAACGACTATCACATTGCTCGGGCTATTCGGCGGCATTTCCTACGGATTTTCAGAAACTCAACTTGCGCGCGAAGATTTACGCGCCACCCAGATCATAATGGAAAAAATGGAGGGCATCCGACTCTATACTTTCGATCAACTGGTGAGCAGCAACATGTTTCCCACCACGTTCACCGCCGTATATTATCCCCTGGCCAATCAGACAGGAGGCCTCAAATATTACGGGAATTTTACCCTTTCCGATCCGGGAACAGGTGCCGTCTACAACGATAACCTCCGCCTAGTCACGGTTTCCGTTTCATGGACGAATTCTTACGGCACGTCCAAAATTGTGCGCAACCGGCAGATGCAAACCATGGTCGGCCGCTACGGCATCCAAAACTATTCATTTTTTAACTGATCCTCCCCATTAGTGAGCGAATATCCCCTTCCATGATGATTTCTTCCAAGACAACGCGCCAACGATCCGCTTTTTCCCTTGTGGAATTAGTGGTGTCCGTTGGTATTTCCACCCTCGTTATGGGTACGATCATGTACACCTTTCTTTTTTGCAGCCGTAGTTTTATGGCCATGGGGAATTATATGGACTTGAACAGAGCCAGTCTTAATGCCCTGGACAAGATGACCCGGGACATCCGGGAGGCCAGTTCTCTGAAAACTTTCGCCACCAACCAGTTGGTCTTCCTTGATTCCAGCAGCAATCAGTTGACTTTTGCTTGGGATCCAACCTCCAGGAAACTCACCCGTTCTTTGGGCGGCACGACCGCCGTACTGTTAAAGGATTGCGATTACCTCTTATTTGACATCTCTCAACGCAACCCAACCACCGACGGGGTTTTCGGATTTTATCCGGCAACCAATAATCCCGCTGTCTGCAAATTGGTCAGTGTCAGCTTGCGCTGCTCACGAACCATCCTTGGGGAAAAGGTGAACACTGAGAGCGTGCAAACCGCCAAAATTGCAATGCGAAACTAACAAGGAAGGATAATCGCTATGAAATCGTCTCAATTAACCCGCCCAAAAAACAATGGCAGCGTTTTGTTGGTCTCGCTGATCATGGGTGCCATTCTCTGCGCAACGCTTGGCAGCTTCTTGTATCTCACCCAGTTTCAGATCAAGGCCGTTGCCCGCTCGCAAACATGGAACACGGCCATGGTGGCCGCTGAAGCCGGGGTGGAAGAAGGCCTGTCTATGATCAACCGTTATGCGAACAGCGGCACGCCGCTTACGAGTTGGCCAAGCGTAGCCGTAAACCCGGATGGCTGGCAACAGAGTGGAAATGTCTATCGGATGGAAAGAACGATCGATTCAAGTACAAAATACAAAGTCTATATCACCAATCTAAACAGCGCCCCGGTTATCAAATCCATCGGTTATGCATTGTATCCCAAGACCGGCACCTATCTCGCTCGCGCCGTTTCGGTCAGTAACTTGGCGGGAAGTTTCTTTCTGGGGGGGATACTGGGGAAAAAAGGCATCCAAATTAACGGTGCGGCGGTGATCGACAGTTACAATTCCCAAGATCCAAATTACAGCACCGATGGGCAGTGGGATATCACCAAGCGAAAAGACGGCGGCAATGTCGGAACCATTCAAAGCAATGTCGTGGCGGTCATCACCGAAAGTGGCAGTGTCGATATTTACGGCCAACTTGTCACCGGACCAAACTCCACCGTTTCGGTGAAGGGCAATGCCTCCGCCGGCAGCTTGGCTTGGGTGAACGCCGGAAACAGCGGTGTTCAATCTGGTTGGTCTCGCAATGATTTGAATGTTACCATTCCCGACGCCCCGGCACTGCCTTCGGGGACGTATGCCAGTCTTCCGTCCCCGGGTAATAGGGTTCTTAACGCGGGTGGCGGAACGGCACGATATCGGGCCTCCACCACGTACCAAATGAATAGCTCGAATTTTCTTCTCATCACAAATGGCACGGTGGTCATTGACGCCCAAAGCGGGATAAAAATGAATGCCCAAAGTAGGATCCAGATTGCTCCCGGATCACAATTAATCCTCTATTTAGGTACGGAAAACACCCAGTTGGATGGTCAAGGCATGATGAACGAGACTGGTTTTGCGACCAACCTCATCGTCTATGGCAAAAACAACAACAAACAAATTGAGATCAACGGTGGCTCTGCCTTCGTTGGTTACCTCTACGCGCCCTACGCCGATATTACCCTGAATGGCAATTCGGACACCAGCGGAGCGATGGTCGGCAGCAGTTTCCAAATCAACGGCAACATGGGCTTTCACTATGATGAAAGTCTGGGTGGACCCCAATCCGGGAGCAGCATCTACCGAATTCTTGCCTGGCGGGAAGTGTCTCCTTGAACCTCGAGTATTTGGGCCGCATGCACCGGCGGCGCTCGTGCGCCAGAGAAGGCGAGGGGATAGGGCGGTGGAAGTCCGCTCCTGTGC